>NZ_CP193934.1:1706428-2040714 GCF_050859505.1 Rasiella sp. SM2506
TGCCAGTGCGTAGAGTAAAATCATAGGCGCAGGGCTACCAAAAAATCAGGATTTATGAGGTGTGTACTTCTTCTTCGCAGTTCTCGAACTGGTCTGGAGTTTTTCCACAAAATCCACAGGCATCACCCTCTTTGTTTAAAAATGGACTTTGACTTGCGCAAGTACCTGCAAATTTGCCGTCTTTCTTTGCCCATATTTTTATAGCAATCCCAGCGACTGCCAATAATAAAAGTGCAATTGTGATAAGTAAGAGTTCCATAAGGTGCAATTTGGGTACAAAAATACAATCTTTCTTTTTGATGCCTTAGAAATTTAGTTATTTTTAGCTTTTAGAAAAAACATATAAAATGAAACACTACCAATTAGTATCTATAGGGCTATTAGCCACAACACTATTATTTTCTTGCAAAAATGATACTGAAGAAAAAGTAACCAACACCACTTCTGAGATGACGACTAAAAAGGAAGTTAAAAAAAGGGTGTTGACGCCAGAGCAGAGCGATAAAGTAAATAGTCTTTGGAGTAAAGTTTCGGTTAATAGCGACACTAAAAGCTTTATTAGGTTTATGACGAGTGCAGGCATAGCAGATACGTTGCTGTCTCCTTCTTCAAAATTCACCGTTTTTGCACCTAATAACGAGTCGTTTGGGGTTTTTACTGAAAAATATAATGTCACAAACAATCCCGATCAAAAAGAAGAATTGGTGACATTGCTTAAAAATCATATTGTTGTAGGTAGTATGGATTCCAGTACATTGGTGCAAGCACTTAAAAAGAGTGCCAAAGTAGAGCTTACAACGCTTACTGGCGATAAACTTACAGCTACTATGGATGGGAACGATATTATACTTACTAACAAAACGGGCGCTACGGCAAAAGTGAAGAAAAGTGATATTATGGCAAGCAACGGAGTTTTACACGTTGTAGATGCTGTTTTGAAATAGATGCTGAAAAAATTAGATAATGTTCACCTCAGGCTGTATGAAGATACCAAACTGAGCTTTTACCTTTTTCTGAATTTCTAACGCAAGTTCCCAAATTTCTTCACCAGTTGCATTCCCGTAGTTTACCAAAACTAACGCTTGTTTTTTATGTACGCCAGCGTCACCGAAACGTTTGCCTTTAAAACCTGCTTTTTCAATAAGCCAACCCGCGGGAATTTTAAACGCTTCTGGAGAAACTTCGTAAAAGGGTGCTCCTGGATTCTGGGTTCTGAATACTTGAAATTCTTTTGCTGAAATCACCGGATTCTTAAAAAAACTACCGCTATTTCCCAATTGTTTTGGATCTGGCAACTTAGATTGGCGGATGGCTATAACAGCTTCTGAGAGGTCTTTAATGGATGGGTTTTTAATATTTTTCGAAGCTAATTGATCTTGAATTGCGCCATATCCTGTATGCAATTGGTGATTTTTTTTAGTAAGCTGAAAGGTGACACTCGTAATGATATATTCGCCTTTCAATTCATTTTTAAAAACCGAATTGCGATACCCAAAGTTACAAGCTGCTTTACTGAATATTTCAAGCGTTTGCGTTTTTATTTGAAGCGCTTCACAACTTACAAAAGTGTCTTTCAATTCCACTCCATATGCCCCAATGTTTTGAATGGGTGCCGTGCCGGTATTTCCAGGAATAAGCGACATATTTTCGATGCCGCCGTAATTATTTTTGATGCAATATTGTACAAACTCGTGCCAGTTTTCGCCAGCCATTACCTTTAGTTGAACAGTGGCTTCGTTTTCTGAAACAACCGAAATTCCTTTTAAATCCAGATGAATTACTAAGGATTCTACCGTTTTGGTTAAAAGCATATTGCTGCCTCCGCCTAATAAAAATAAGGGCTCGTTGGTATGCTTCGTTAGAATATCTACTAATTCATTGACAGACTTCACCGAAACAAATCTTTCAGCTACTACGTCGATACCAAAAGTATTGTAATTTTTTAGAGATTTTTTTGTTTCTATCTGCATTAATCGCGGTATTCTTTTAGAGCGGCTTTTAATATGTTTACCGCTTTTATCAAGCTTTCTTTTTCAAGTACGTATGCAATCCGTATTTGATTTTTACCAACACCTTCGCTAGAATAAAAGCCAGCAGCAGGTGCTACCATAACCGTTTCTCCCTCTACATCAAACTCCTCCAGAAGCCATTGTGCAAAGAGGTCACTATCTTTTACAGGTAGCTGTGCAATGCAGTAAAACGCACCTTTGGGATGCCCTACTTGTACTCCTGGAATTGCTTCCAAAAGCTCGATGAGAATGTCCCGACGTTCCTTGTATTCTACAATTACTTCGTCAAAATAGCTTTGTGGTGTGTTCAGTGCAGCTTCGCTTGCAATTTGAGCGAATGTAGGCGGACTTAGTCTTGCTTGAGCAAATTTTAATGCGGTCTGTATCACCTCTTTATTTCGTGAAACCAAACAACCAATGCGAGCGCCACACATACTGTAACGTTTTGAAACTGAATCTATAATAATTCCATTTTCTGCGATACCTTCCATTTCCAGTATGGAATAATGTTTAAGTCCATCATAAGTGAACTCACGATATACTTCGTCTGCAACCAGAAAAAGATTGTGTTTTTTTACAATTTTGGCTAAAGATTCAATTTCTTCTTTGGAATATAGATATCCTGTGGGATTCCCAGGATTACAAATTAAGATAGCCTTTGTTTTTGGAGTAATTAATTTTTCAAATTCTGAAATAGGAGGCAAGGCAAAATTATCTTCAATTTTTGAAATTACAGGGACAATTTTTATACCACTCGCCGTTGCAAAGCCATTATAATTGGCATAAAAAGGTTCTGGAATAATAATCTCATCTTCTTGATCTGCAATAGTTCCCATAGCGAATAATAATGCTTCGCTACCACCAGTTGTAACTATAATATCACTTGCGTTCACCATAATGTTATTACGATTGTAATACGCGGCAATTTTTTCGCGGTAGGGCTCAGATCCTTCAGAACGAGTATACGCCAGTATTTCCAAATTGTGATGTGCAACGGCATCCATGGCTATCTGCGGACTTTTTATGTCTGGCTGACCAATATTTAAGTGGTAAACGGTTTTATTATTTTTATAGGCGATTTCGGCATACGGCACCAATTTTCTAATGGGTGACTCTGGCATTCTAGCGCCTTTTGAGGATACTGCTGGCATACATTTTATATTAAGAAACAAAGTTGCGAAATATATTCCATAAATACACGTACTTGTAATGGGAGATAGGTTAATTTTTTTATCTTGAAGCGTATGCAGACATTCTTAGTATATAGATTTTTACTGCAAATAATACTGTTGCTTTTAGGGAGTCAAATTATGATTGCTCAGGAAGGCTTTGTGCTTCCAAAAGGTGTAAAAAGTGATAAGATAAAGTTTGAATTGGTAAACAATCTGGTAATTGTTCCTGTGGAACTCAATGGCACCAAACTCTCTTTTTTATTGGACACGGGAGTAAATACCACTTTGGTGTTTAGTATTTCCGAAAATGACTCTCTAAGCTTAAACAATGCAATTCCAACTAAAATTAGAGGCCTTGGAGCTGGTGAAAGTATTGATGCACTAGAGAGTAAAAATAATACGTTACGGGTTGGGAAGGCACTGGACATGACGCATTCATTATATGTAGTTTTTGATGAATCTCTTAATTTTTCTTCAAGGATGGGAGTGCCTATACACGGAATCTTAGGGTACGATTTCTTTAAAAATTTTGTAGTAAAAACCGATTATATTGCTAAGAAATTAACCATTTACAATCCGGAGCTCTCCAAAAGACAGCCTTGGCGTAGGTATGAAGAATTTGATCTTGAGTTTTATGCTAATAAGCCATTTGTTTCGGTTAAAGTTTCAGGAGAAAACGGATTTCAGAATATACCGCTGCTTATAGATTCTGGCTCTAGTGATGGACTATGGCTTTTCAGGGAGAAAAAATATATTTCAGAAACACCAAAAAACTATTTTGACGATTTTCTAGGGTTGGGCTTAAGTGGGAATATTTTTGGAAAGCGCTCCAAAATTGATGAAGTTGTGATCGGCGATTATAGCTTGAAAAATGTGAGCACCTCTTTTCCAGACAAAGATGCACTTCAAAATATTGTATTTTTTAAACATAGACACGGAAGTTTAGGAGCTGCAATTTTAAAGCGTTTTATGGTATGGATAGATTACGAAAATGAAAAAATGTACTTAAAGAAAAACGCTAATTTTTCGAAACCTTTTTATTATAATATGGCAGGAATTACATTACAGCATGAGGGTACGGTAACGGTTAGAGATGTGCAGGATTTTAGGACTGGTTCCTTAAATTTAAGTCAGAGCGATCGCAATAATGGTTCTGTGACTATTCCGGTAAGCCCTGCATATTCGTTTTTTTTAGCCCCAAGAATTGTGATTGCTGAGCTGAGAGTTGGTTCGCCAGGTGCTCAAGCGGGTTTCTTGAAAGGCGATGAAGTAGTTTCAGTAAATAACAAACTTGCCTATAAATATAAATTGTATGAGCTGTCGGCTTTATTCAGTTCCAAAGCAAATAGAACTATTTACATGGTGGTGGAGCGTGATGGTAAACAAATAAAAAATAAATTTAAGCTCCGTAAAATGCTATAAAAAAAGCCGATTCCTTTAAGAATCGGCTTTGTAATTTTATATGTTGCGTAAAGATTTACTGCATAACACTTTGTCCTTCTGCTAATACTTCACCTTTAATAGTAAGCGCCTTTACAGGCTCGTCTGCATTAGAATATACTGTTACAGTCTTTCTAATAGGACCTACTTTATTTTGAGTATCATATTTAACTTCAATAATACCAGTTTCACCAGGTGCTACAGGTCCTTTTGGCTTTTTAGGGATTGTACATCCACAGCTCGATTTCACGTCAGATACTACCAAGGGCTGGTCTCCAACATTTGTGAATTCAAAAACACGCACACCGTCACTTCCTTTGGCAACTTTACCATAATCGATAGTTTCGGTCTTAAATTTAAACTTAGCCTGTGCGTTCATTGCAACTCCTGCAAATAAAACAACGGCTATTAATACTAATTTTTTCATAATTTCTAAGATTTTGGTATGGCTAATGTAGGCAACTTTTACGCAACCTGCAAACCAAGTTATTCACTTTAATAATTTTATAATAGTACAGTAAGTGCTATTTTTGCACTCTATTTCAAAAATTAGACCAAACTATGGCATTAGCTGCAAAATATAACCCGCAATCGGTTGAAGACAAGTGGTATGACTACTGGATGGAGCATGGGTATTTTCATTCAGAAGTGAACGAAAAAGAACCTTACACTATTGTTATCCCACCCCCAAACGTGACGGGTGTGTTGCATATGGGCCATATGTTAAATAATACACTACAGGATGTGTTAATACGTCGTGCTAGATTAAAAGGCTTTAATGCTTGTTGGGTGCCAGGGACAGACCATGCTTCTATAGCTACGGAAGCTAAAGTAGTAGCCAAACTGAAAGAAGATGGCATTGAAAAAAGTAACCTAACCCGTGATGAATTTTTAGAACACGCCTGGGAATGGACCCATAAACACGGTGGGATTATTCTGGAACAACTTAAAAAACTAGGTGCTTCGTGCGATTGGGAACGTACCAAATTTACCATGGATGAAGATTTGTCTAAATCGGTTATCAAGGTTTTTGTGGATTTATATAACAAAGGAAAGGTGTACCGTGGCTACCGAATGGTAAATTGGGACCCAGAGGCGAAAACCACCTTAAGTGACGAAGAGGTAAATTATGTAGAGAAACAAGGGAATCTCTATTATTTAAACTATAAAATTGAAGGATCTGAAGAGTATTTAACCATAGCCACCACGCGTCCTGAAACGATTATGGGAGATTCAGCCATTTGTATCAACCCAAATGATGAGCGTTTTACACATTTAAGAGGCAAAAAGGCTATTGTGCCTATTTGTAACCGTGTCATTCCTATTATTGAAGATGACTATGTAGATGTAGAGTTTGGTACAGGATGCTTAAAAGTGACACCAGCCCATGACGAAAATGATAAAGTGCTTGGAGATAAACACAAGCTTGAAGTAATCGATATTTTTAATGACGATGCTACGTTGAATAGCTTCGGGATGCACTATCAGGGAAAAGACCGCTTTGTGGCCCGTAAGGAAATAGTAAAAGAATTAGAGGATTTAGGGGTGTTGGCGAAGACAGAACAGCATACCAATAAAATAGGGACCAGCGAAAGAACAGGCGCTGTTATTGAGCCTAGGTTAAGTGACCAGTGGTTTCTTAGTATGAAAGAGTTGGCGCAACCTGCTTTGGACGCCGTGTTGGAGAAAGATGTAAACTTGGTTCCGGAAAAATTTATCAACACCTATCGCCATTGGATGGAGAACGTTCGCGATTGGAATATCTCTCGCCAATTATGGTGGGGACACCAAATTCCAGCCTATTTTTATGGGGATGGTAAAGAAGATTTTGTGGTTGCTGAAACTCTAGAGGAGGCATTGCCATTGGCGAAGGAAAAAATGGGGAATGATAGTTTGACGATTTCAGATTTAAAACAAGACCCAGACGCCCTGGATACTTGGTTCTCGTCCTGGTTATGGCCCATTAGCGTTTTTAATGGAATTGTAGAGCCAGATAATGACGAAATAAAGTACTATTATCCTACAAACGATCTGGTAACCGCGCCGGAAATTCTGTTTTTCTGGGTAGCCCGTATGATTATTGCCGGGTATGAATACCGTGGTGAAAAACCATTCACCAATGTGTATTTAACCGGTATTGTACGCGATAAGCAACGCCGAAAGATGAGTAAATCCCTTGGAAACTCACCAGATCCAATTGAGCTTATGAATAAATACGGCGCAGACGGTGTGCGTGTGGGGATGCTGTTGAGCTCTCCCGCAGGAAACGATTTAATGTTTGAAGAGGACTTGTGTAAGCAGGGGAGTGGTTTCGTAAATAAAATATGGAATGCCTACCGTTTGATCGATGGTTGGGAAGTTTCAGAAACTGAACAAGCAACAGAGGCTTCAAAAATTGCGATTACCTGGTATAAAAATAAGTTTCAAAAAGTGCTTGCCGAAATTGAAGATCACTACAGCAAATACAGAATCAGTGATGCGTTAATGGCTACCTATAAACTGGTATGGGACGATTTCTGTTCCTGGTTGCTGGAAATGGTAAAACCTGGGTATGAGCAACCTATTGCTTCGGAAACGTATGCTGAGGTGCTTTCTATTTTGGAAGAAAACTTAAAAGTACTACACCCATTTGTGCCTTTTATCAGTGAAGAAATCTGGCAGCATATTGCTGAAAGAGCTCCAAAAGATGCGTTGATTGTATCAGAGTGGCCAAAACCATCAGAGTATGACGAGCAGTTGATTAAGGATTTTGATGTAGCTGCCGAAGTAATTTCAGGTATCAGAACTATTAGAAAGCAAAAGAACATTTCATTCAAAGATGCTATTTCACTTTCGGTTATCAATAACGATAAGACCAGTACGCAGTTTGATGCGGTGATTTCAAAATTGGGGAATATTTCAGCACTACAGTATGTAGACGCTGCTGTGGAGGGAGCGTTAACGTTCAGAGTAAAATCGAACGAATACTTCATCCCAATTGAAGGTGCTATTAATGTTGAAGAAGAAATCGGGAAACTTTCCGAAGAACTAAAATACAACGAAGGTTTCTTAAAAAGTGTTCAGAAAAAGTTGAGCAACGAGCGTTTTGTTGCTGGCGCGCCAGAACAAGTGGTTGCCATAGAAAAACAAAAAGAAGCCGATGCACTTGCAAAAATTGAAACAATTAAGGCGAGTCTGGCAGGATTGCAATAGCTAAAAGCCGTTAAAAAGTTTTAAATTGTTCTAAAATCGCGTTAAATCGATATTTCTAGGCTAGTATTGTCTGTATCTTGCTGTAAAACCAAGTATTATGGAACAAGCAAAATATGACCAAATGCAAACCATGCTGAATAAACTGGAAGATATTAAAAACAGCCAGGAAAGCATTATAGATAAGATTAATCACGTAATTACAGATCTTTTTCAGAACTCAGATAAGGATCTTGAAAAAGTGATGGAAGCGGCACATCAAAGAGCCTCGGATAATGTAGATAAAATACGGGATGCGATGGAAGAATACGAAATAAAATTCAACAAAGCACAACAGTCGTAGTGCTATAAAAATTTAAGGAGAAAATGACAGCTATTATAGGTTGTCATTTTTTTTTATGCATTATTTCCTATACAGAAAATATTGAGTTACAGCGTTAATGTATGCTTCTTTAGCTTGATCCTCCGATAAATCTTTTGTTTGAAATAGCGCATTTGTCTTAAAAGCACTAATAATTGGATTGCTTCCGCTAGAGCTGTCTTCGCTGTTGGTGGCTTTTTTATAGTAGGCATATAGGCGCAATAGTACATCTGCAGGAAAAGCCTCATTGTGCTCGTTAATGCTTTGCACAGCTTTTAAAAAGGCGATATTGAGCTCTTCACTATTCATTTATTTTTCTGCTAGCACTGTGATTCCACCCTTCACTTTTTCATTAAGAGCAACATTTATTTTAGTTCCTATGGGCAGGTAAATGTCTACACGAGAGCCAAATTTTATAAAACCACTATCGCTTGCTTGTTCCACAAGTTCGCCTTGTTTTGCATAGTTTACAATTCGCTTTGCCAAAGCTCCTGCTATTTGTCTATGTAAGACTTCTCCAAAAGTTTCAGAATTTACAACTACAGTGGTGCGTTCGTTCTCTTCACTGGATTTAGGGTGCCAGGCTACTAAAAATTTTCCTGGATGGTATTTGCTGAAGGTTACAGTTCCTCCTACCGGATATCTCGTAACATGTACGTTTATAGGAGACATAAATACAGAAACCTGAAGGCGTTTGTCTTTGAAGTACTCCTTTTCGAAGACTTCTTCTATTACCACTACTTTTCCATCTACGGGTGATAATATGTGGTCTTTGTTTACGGGAAAATGTCTTTTTGGGTTTCTGAAAAACTGAAGAATTAATAATAAAAAAACCACTAGAGTTAAAACAATTCCTCCTTTATAAAACTGGTCACCCACAAAGTAATTAGCTATCAAACTTAAGATGATAACTAGAGAAAAGGTGATTACAATTATTCTATTGCCTTCTTTATGAAACATAATCTACAATTAATAAAAATGCATATAAAAACGGACTCGCATACATAATGCTGTCCAACCTATCGTATAATCCTCCGTGTCCTGGCATAAGTGATCCACTGTCCTTAACTCCTGCCTGACGCTTGAATTTTGACTGAATAAGATCGCCAATAGTGCCAAACAATGAGGCAATTAATGCCAAACAAATCCACACCCAAAGGTCGTATAATTCTGTAAATTTAAAGATAATAAATGCTGCTAACATAGACCCTGCAATACCGCCCAAAAAGCCTTCTACAGTCTTGTTGGGAGAAATCCGTTCAATTAATTTATGTTTTCCGAAGTTTTTACCCACCATGTACGCCATCACATCGTTGCTCCAGATAAGGATAAAAACACCAATAATGAGCTTAGGGAAAAAATCGCCTTGCTGAAAGGGAATAAGCGTAAGAAATATAAAACCACTAATCACATAAAATATCACAGTGATATACTTTTTCTTTTCGAACATTGGGATTTTTGTGGTCCATAATACATCCTTTAGTAAAAAAAGATTTACAAAACACGTTAAGATGAGGTACAGGTAAATGGCATTCTCGTCAAAGATATCGTAGCTTAGAAAATACATGAATATTAAAAGCAGCGCATAGGCTAAATAGCTTTTAAGATGTACCAGACGTAAAAATTCGGTAAGGGTTACTCCGGCAAGGATTAAAAATAGTAGCATTAACCATTCGTGCGAAGTGTACATCGAGAATACAATGATAGCAACATAGAGTAATCCCGAAATGGTCCGAACGATAAGTTCTTTCATAAATTAAAGGTCTTCCAGAAGCAGCAAATATAAGTTTTTTGTGCTACTTCCATAACTCATGAAGTCCTTTTCTTTCTTGCTTTCAAAGTCTTGAATGGTTGTGATATTGCTAGGGATTTTACCCTTACACTGGTTTTTAATAATGCGTAGCCCCTCACTAATAGTGTCAACTAATTGACTTGTAGTGGCGAAGATGATGATGTTGTCTGGTAGTTCGTGGAGCTTTTTCTCTTTCATTTGGTTTGAAGAGAGTAGAATAGAGCCATTATTTCCTACCAAGCTTTCACAAGTTGAGAGAAAAAAAGTAGCTTTTTCTTTTTTACTGAACGTTAAGTTAAAACCGTCAAACCTTGAAATAAGCTGCTCATTGATACAAAATACGTCTGTTTCATACCAGTCATTTTCCAAAAGAATATTGTCAAAAGCTTCTAAAATTTCTTCTATATTTTCGCAATAGAGAAATTTTCCACCGTTCTTGTTAAAATTATACGTGAACTTTTCGTCTATAGGAAGTTTTTCTTCTGGGTAATACTTGCCTCTTGCTTCTTTTTCTGAAGCTTTATTTTTGTTAGGATTTAAAAGTCTTTTAAATAGACTCATATGATGCTAATATTGAGGAGTGTAAGTGTCTTATTCTGTAAAGATAAAAAATCTTAGTAAAAGTTTAAGTTCAACAAACTAAAAGTTTATTGAATTACAACGTCTATTGCTCGTCTACTATTGTGTTTGTTCCAGTTGCTTCGGAAGGCGGAATAATAGGTGGCGTAGTTTCGGTTAACTTTACTTCTTCCGGTTTATGGAAGGGACGTCTTCCAAAAATACGCTCTAAACTTTCCTTAAAGATAACTTCTTTTTCTAACAATTCTTCAGCAAGCAAAGTGAGTTTATCTTTGTTTTCTTCCAGCAATTTAATGGCACGTTGGTACTGTTCTTCAATAATATTTGAGATTTCCTTATCAATAGCTTCCGCAGTTTTTTCGCTATAGGGTTTGCTGAAGTTATATTCAGACTGTCCTGAAGAATCATAATATGTTAAGTTTCCAATCTTTTCATTCAAACCATAAATTGTAACCATAGCGCGGGCTTGTTTGGTTACTTTCTCAAGATCGCTCAAGGCTCCGGTAGATATTTTATCGAAAATAACCCGTTCTGCTGCACGACCCCCCATAGTGGCGCACATTTCATCTAGCATTTGCTCGGGACGAACAATCAAGCGCTCTTCCGGCAAATACCAGGCAGCGCCTAGTGATTGACCACGAGGTACAATGGTTACTTTAACTAGTGGCGCCGCGTGTTCCAGCATCCAGCTAACGGTAGCGTGTCCCGCTTCGTGAAAGGCAATTGCTTTTTTCTCGTCTGGTGTAATAATTTTATTTTTCTTTTCAAGACCACCTACTATTCTGTCTACAGCATCTAGGAAATCTTGTTTAGTCACGGCTTTCTTTTCTTTACGGGCAGCGATAAGAGCAGCTTCGTTACATACGTTTGCAATATCGGCTCCAGAGAATCCTGGGGTTTGTTTTGCTAAGAAATCGGTATCAAGAGAATCGTCTTGTACAATGGGACGAAGGTGAACTTCAAAAATTTCTTTACGCTCCCGTACGTCTGGAAGGTCTACGTAGATCTGACGGTCAAAACGACCCGCACGCATTAAAGCTTTGTCCAAAACATCGGCACGGTTGGTAGCAGCTACCACAATTACGTTGGTATTGGTGCCAAAACCGTCCATTTCGGTCAATAACTGGTTTAATGTATTTTCACGCTCGTCGTTAGAGCCCGAAAAATTATTTTTTCCTCTTGCACGACCAATGGCATCAATTTCATCAATAAATATAATGGAAGGTGATTTTTCTTTTGCTTGCTTAAACAAGTCACGTACACGAGAGGCACCAACTCCCACAAACATCTCCACAAAATCTGATCCAGATAGAGAGAAAAATGGCACTTGGGCTTCTCCAGCAACGGCTCTTGCCAGTAAAGTTTTACCTGTTCCCGGAGGCCCCACTAATAGAGCTCCTTTCGGAATTTTACCACCTAGTGCGGTATACTTGTCAGGATTTTTAAGAAAATCTACAATTTCTTGAACTTCCTCTTTCGCTCCTTCCAAACCAGCAACGTCTTTAAAAGATGTTTTTACATCAATTTTTTCGTCAAAAAGTTTGGCCTTAGACTTTCCTATATTGAAAATCTGCCCGCCAGCTCCACCGCCAGCTCCTGAAGACATACGACGCATAATGAAAATCCAAATACCTATAATAACAGCAAAGAAAATGATAGACGGTAAAAATTCGGCCAATAAATTGGTTTCAGTATCCCAAACAACTTTTGTGTTTAAATCATTTTCGGCTTTAATGGTATTGATGCTGTTTTCAAAATTCTGAAGATCGCCAAATTCAAATTGGTAGGAAGCTTCGTTAGCTCCTGCAGGCAATAAAGAATTGTCGTTTTTCTTGGAGTGAATTTCTTTTTGCTTTGCCTCTTGAGTTAAGTAGATTTTGGCTACTTTTTTGTTTACAATCTCCACTTTCTCTATATCACCATCACGAAGGAAGGCCTGAAAGTCGGACTGAGTAGTTTTATTAGGCTGTGTAAGTCCGCCACCAAAAAATTGGCTAAACAGGATTACAACAATAAATATAGCAGCGTATATCCATAAGTAGTTAAACTTAGGTTTACGCGCTTCAGGTTTCTTATTTTCTTTAGCCATGCGGCGTGTTTATTTTTAGTAAGTGGTTTCTATTTTAACAATTTTGGCATCTCCCCAAAGGCCTTCAATATCGTACAATTCGCGAATGTGTTTTTGGAAGACGTGCACCACAATGTGAACATAATCCATTAAAATCCATTCAGAATTTTCGGCGCCTTCAATGTGCCAAGCTTTTTCTTTTAAGCTTTTGCTAACTGTTTTTTGTATGGAATTAGCGATGGCATTTACCTGTGTGTTAGAGGTTCCATCGCAAATGATGAAGTAATCGCAAACGGTATTTTCCAACTCTCTAAGGTCCAATATTTCTATATTCTGACCTTTCACTTCCTCAATACCTTTAATGATATGGGCTATCAATATGTCTTTGTCGCTTTCTTTTTTTGACATTCAGAATTTAATTTGTGCAAAGTTATCACTTTTTTGTTTCTTTAACGTCGTTCCAACGCGCAAGTAACTTTAAATTATTTCAATTGAATATAATCAAACTTAATGCCATTGACTCCACAAATTCCTACCTAAAGCAAATGGTAGCCAATACTCAGGTTGAGGATGAGCTCGTGGTTACTGCAACCCATCAAGAAAAGGGTAGGGGGCAACATGGTGCAGTATGGCAAAGCCAAGTGGGTAAGAGTCTTGCTTGTAGCTTGTTTAAAAGGTTTGAAAAACTCTTCGTTAGCGAGCAGTTTTTATTAAATATGGTAGTTTCTTTAGGTGTTTTAGACGCCCTGCAGCAGCTTGATATTCCTAAAGTAACTATAAAGTGGCCTAACGACATTATGTCACACGGGCAAAAGTTGGCAGGTATTTTAATTGAAAACCAAATAAAAGGGAACTATATAGATTCAAGTATCTTAGGAATTGGTCTCAATGTAAATGAAACTTCTTTTGCTGAATTACCACAGGCTACTTCTCTTAGATTAGCAACAGGAAATAATTTCAGTGTGGAAGAAGTACTTCAAAGAGTAGCCAAAAGCGTTTTTGAAAAACTAACGACGATACAGGTTTCAGATTTTGATGCTGTGAGGGAAAAGTATCATTCGCATTTATTCCGAAAGGATGAAATCTCCGTTTTTGAAATCCCACAAAATAAGCGTAAAAACGGAATTATAAAAGGCGTGTCCCGGCAAGGAAAATTACTTGTTGCGCATGAAGACGATATACTTACCGAATATGGTTTAAAAGAAATAAAGTTATTATTCTGAAGGTTTAAATCGTTTCCAGATTGCTTGCTAATGTTTCCAGAAATTTTGTGATAGGGCCCTTTATCATCATTTTCATCATAGGGTTAAAATCTCCTTCAAATAAAAGCACTGCGGTCGATGTGCTTTCAGAAACTTCAGAAATATTTCCTGTAAGTGTAAAAGGTAGTTTGTCGCTCATAGCACCCAGCACAACCTGGTTTGGCGAATTTACTTCTTTAACTTCCAGCGCAATCTCTGGCATACCTTTTAAAGCAAAGACAAACGCTTTTTCATTAATCACCTCAAATTTGCTTATATTTTCTGGCATTAGGTGTTCAAAATTTTTCACATCGCTTAAATACAAGCATAAGGTATTTGCAGATTTCTGAACGGTCACTTTTTTGCTTTCAATTTTCATAGGATATTTTAAAATGTATTATAATTTAACGGCTGGATTCCAGTTGGCTGGATCTTTTCTCCATTGATAAAGTACGGTAGCCTCATCTGCATTTATATAATGTGATCTTTCGGCCTGCACTAATAAGCTTTCATAATTACTCAAGGTGTGTAGTGTAATCTCTTCTTTTTTGAAATTTTCCGAAGCTACATCAAAACCATATGTAAAAATAGCTAGCATTCCTTTTACTGTAACACCAGCTTCTTTAAGTGCCTCTACAGCGAGTAGACTACTTTTTCCTGTACTTATAAGGTCTTCTACCACGACAACATTTGCTCCTTTTTCTACAAAACCTTCAATTTTGTTTTGGCGACCGTGTTTTTTGGCTTCTGGACGTACGTAACAAAAAGGTACATTTAGAAAGTCTGCTACTAACATTCCAATGCCAATTGCACCAGTGGCAACACCTGCAATAGCATCTGGTTTACCGTACAGTTCTTCAATTTGTCTTGCAATTTGCTCACGCAAATAGGTCCTAATCATTGGATATGAGAGTGTAATGCGGTTATCGCAGTAAATTGGAGATTGCCAACCAGACGCCCAAGTAAAAGGGTTTTGTGGTTGTAATTTTATTGCATTAATTTGCAACAATAATTCAGCTGTTTTGTGAGCTGTTTCTTTATGTAAAATCATATTGCAAATGTATAAAGTTTTTGTAAAAGACATTCCAATAATTCTTTCTACTGAAAAAAATATTGGCAACAACTACAAGTCTATTCCTATTAAGTTGGCCAAGTTGAAGAAAATCATTAAAAAAATTAACGAAGGTGAGTTGTTGTATGTAAACTTGTATCACAAAAATCCAGAGAAACTAGAGCGCTTTTTGTATAAAAAGCTAAAGGTAGTTGAAGCTGGCGGCGGCATGGTTTTCAATCCCAGGAATGAAATTTTATTTATTCGCAGAAATTCAAAATGGGATCTTCCCAAGGGCAAAGTGGAGAAAGGGGAGACGTATGAAGAAGCTGCTGTACGGGAGACCATGGAGGAAACGGGTGTTAAAGATTTACAGGTGAAACGCTTTATTACAAAAACTTTTCATGTGTTTAAGCGCAACGATAAATTCAGGTTAAAAGTGACCTATTGGTATGAAATGTATACAGATTATGACGGCGAACTTATTCCTGAAGCGAACGAGGGTATTAAAAAAGTAAAATGGAAGAATTTTGAAAAAGCTCAAAAAGCATTACGAGATTCTTATGAAAATATAAAGCTACTTTTCCCGAAGGAATATTTAACCACCCACCCTAACGATAGGATAGCGTAAATGTGCTGTTTCGTAATTTGGCGATTTTTTGTGAATCCAATCTAACTGTGCGTACCAATTGTTTGCAAAAGCAAGGTCTTCGTCTTTTTTTGCCTCAAATTCTTTTTTAATTTCAGGATTCTTGTTTAAGAATTCCAGCGCTTTATCTTCCCAAACGTACGGTGAAAAACCTTCCTTTTGCTGAAGGATAGTGTCGAAAAAATTCCAATTAAAAAATGAATCCTGTGCTGCGGGCTCTAATGTTTCTAATACATAACGAACGCCTTCCTGGTCTGTTTTAAAAATATAATCTCCTTTCTTAATAGCAACATTTTCTGTGGTTACTTCAACTTGGGTGTTGTAATGTGGGTAATGACCCTCATAGGGGTTTTGGTACGTTTTGTAATCTTTTATATGATACACTTCAGCTGCAATTGTAGTGTCTTTTTCGGCCTGTGTATATTCAATTTTATTTTGTTTCAGCAAATCAATCACAGACCAATATCCCTGTGGAATAATGTATTTTTCGGGAATGGTAATACGTTCCGAAAATTTAAAATTATTGTAGTATGTGACTTTTCTTGTAAAAGGTTTTTCGCGGTCAAATTTTAACCGTTCTTGTCCTGTTACTTCGCTGGGAATATGAGTGGCTTCGTATCCTTTGAATTCTAAAGTTGTCGTTTTGCTACTATCCACTTGCCATTGAATAGGGTAGCTATTCCCGGGCTTATAAAGCTCCTGATCTATCTTTTTTAAATTTTTAACGAGTTCAAAATCTTCATCGGCAATTTTTATAAATTGTTTCATCAATTCGTACGTGCCTTCAACTCTTTGTTTGTAGGGTTTCAGCATATGTGTTTCTACCATCATCCCTACAGTTCCATAGAGTGTGGTATAGCCTGTGGAATATCTTGGTGAGTCCATAAATTGAGTAAAACCAGCTTCTGGAGATTTGTTAAATACATTCACATAAGGGGTGATGTCCCATTTGTTTTTTTGGAGGCTGTCCTCTAGTTTGGGCATAAATGATGTGTTTACATAATCACCCAGTTTGCCCCCTAATTTATTATGTTGTGTGAACAAATGGGTAAGCGTATATTGGTAGTCTGCGCCATTACTTACGTGGTTGTCTATAAAATACGCTGGTTTTACAATCCTAAAAATATTAGCGAATGCGTTCGCATTTTTCGTATCTGCTTTTATAAAATCTCTATTGAGGTCATAATTGCGGGCATTTCCTCTGAAGCCGTATTCTTTGGGGCCGTCCTGATTGGTTCGTGAGTGAGAATTACGGTTTAACGCGCCGCCAATATTATAGATAGGTATCACGGCAATAATGGTGTTTTTTGGTGCCTCAATTTTTCCTTCTGCCAAATCGCGCAATAATAGCATACTGGCATCTATACCATCACTTTCGCCTGGGTGGATACCATTGTTAATTAGAATGATGCTTTTTTTATCACTCTCAGAAAATTCAGATTCAAAGGAACGATTCGGGTTAAAAGTTACAAGATGCAAAGGTTCTCCACTATCTGTTTTTTGCATATCGTACATAGCGATAGCTTGGTGTGTTTCGGATAGATTTTTATAAAATGTGATGACTTCTTGATACGTTCCTGTTTCTAGTCCTAATGTCGTTTCAAAACGAGTTTCAAAATCAAAATCTGTTTTTTTTGCCTGTTTTGAGCAACTATAAAAAAATAAAAGTGGTACACAGGCTAAGTAATAGTAGCTTTTTAACACTTTTTTGTTTGAAAAATTCATATTTAAGCTTTGTAAATTAAAATGGTTGCTTATATTTGTTCTTCAATATTAAACTTTTAAAATATATTATTATGAAAAAAATTACATTTTTAGCTGCGGCTCTAGTAGGTTTTGCTGGTTTCGCACAAAGTTTCGAAGCTGCTTCTGAAGTTTCTTCTACAATTACTCCTGTAAGTACTGAAGCAGTGCTTTGGGACCAGCCTAGAGAAGATACTGGTGGTATCGTTTCTTGTATCAACAATGTGCCATCTGGAGTTTTCTCAGCAGATGATTTCGTTTTAACAGATTCTAATAGAATTGATGTAGTTACAGTAGTAGGATTTAACAACAATGCAAACCTTGCAGTAGATCTTACAGGTTTTAGCTTATATATCTATGCTGATGCATTTGGTTTACCATCAGGTGATCCTAGTAATGCTGGAGACGGTGTATTTGAAGCTATTGAATTAGATCCTTTAGACCCTGCATTAACTTTTGACCCAACTCCTGGAGCAGTTTCTTTTTCAGTAGACATTACAATGGCTAACGGTGGTACAGAATTGGTTTTACCAGCTGGTACTTACTGGGTTGTTGCAGCACCAAGTATTGATATTCCAGATTTTGATGGTGATAACCGTTGGAATTGGAACCAAGCTACTGAGCCAGCTGGTGGAGAAGCTAGTGCTTTGTTGATTGATGTTGATGATAATTTTGCTGGTGGTTTTACTACTTGGACAGATTTCGCTACTTTAGGTATAGCTTGGGATGGTCTTCAGTTTACAGTTGAAGGTGAGCAACAAGATATCTTATCAGTAGGTGATAACCTTTCTAACTTAGTTTCTATTTTCCCTAACCCTGCATCTGATGTATTGAATGTAAAAGTTCCTACAGGAGTTTCAGTTCAGTCTGTAACTATGTATGACGTATTAGGAAAAGACACTGGTCTTAGACTATCTAACGGTACTATCAATACTTCTAACCTTGCAAGAGGTGTTTATATCTTAAACATCGCTACAGATAGAGGTACTTTAACTGAGAAAATCGTTAAGCAATAAGATATTATTTATTTTATATAAATAATTTATATAAGAAAGCTCCACATATGTGGAGCTTTTTTTATGCTTTGTTTTTGGAGACACGTATGCATTACCACCCTATTGTTTGTGTTACGCAATACCTGCATAGTTTGAAGTGGCTTTAGTATTCCTTCGTTAGGTGAACCCTTTTTTTTGACACTTCTTGGCCTTGTAATACTGCTGGAGAGAAACACTTTTAAATTAGTGTTTAACACGTGTTGTACTACGTGGAGCTGTGTTTGCTTTAATCTGTAAGGGAGTCTAAGGGAATTTACAAGGAGTTCTGTCAGGAACTCTTCCTAGTGTGTTAGCGGCTGCTATATAACAATCCTTGTTGCTTTTTGTTTCTTAAGCCATAATTCGTAAAACAGCATATGTACAATAAAAAAATCCTACTAAAAATATTAGTAGGATTTTTTATTGTAATGAAATAAATGCTACTTACGCATTCATCGATATTAAGAATTCTTCATTATTTTTAGTCTGTCTAAAGCGATCATTAATAAATTCCATCGCTTCTACCGGGTTCATATCGGCAAGGTATTTACGCATTACCCACATACGTTGTATCGTGTTTTCATCCAATAACAAGTCGTCACGACGTGTGCTTGATGAAGTAAGGTCTATCGCTGGGAAAATACGACGGTTAGATATTTTTCTATCTAACTGAAGCTCCATATTACCAGTTCCTTTAAATTCTTCAAAAATTACTTCGTCCATTTTACTACCAGTATCGGTAAGCGCTGTGGCGATAATACTTAAAGAACCTCCATTTTCAATATTACGAGCGGCACCAAAGAAACGTTTCGGTTTGTGAAGCGCATTGGCATCTACACCACCACTTAAAATCTTTCCACTGGCAGGTTGAACCGTATTGTAGGCTCTTGCCAAACGTGTAATAGAATCTAATAAAATCACAACATCGTGTCCACATTCTACTAGTCTTTTGGCTTTGTCAAGTACTAAATTAGCAACGCGTACGTGCTCTGTAGCTTCTTTGTCAAATGTTGAAGCAACTACCTCACCATTTACATTCCGTTGCATGTCTGTAACTTCTTCAGGACGTTCATCAATTAATAAAATAATTTGATATACTTCTGGGTGGTTTGCAGCGATGGCATTCGCAATATCCTTCAACAACATGGTTTTACCCGTTTTAGGTTGCGAAACTATCATCCCACGTTGTCCTTTTCCAATAGGAGCGAAAAGATCAATAATTCTCGTAGAAATAGTACTTTGCTTATCGGCTAAATTAAATTTTTCTTGAGGAAAAAGGGGTGTTAAGTGTTCAAACGAAATACGATCTCTTACTACATTTGGACTTAAACCATTTATTTTGTTCACCTTGATAAGTGGAAAGTATTTCTCACCTTCTTTTGGCGGGCGTACTTCTCCTAAGACGGTATCTCCAGACTTTAGTCCAAATAAACGAATTTGTGATTGCGACACATAAATATCATCAGGTGAAGAAAGATAGTTGTAGTCACTAGAGCGTAAAAAGCCATAGCCGTCCTGCATAATGTCTAAAACACCTTCACTTTCTATAATCCCGTCAAACTCATAATCAGGCTCTTTGTAGCGGTTACGTGTGTCTTTGTTTCCGTTATTTTTGTGCTGGTTTGTGTTATTAGACCGGTTGTTACTAGTATTTCTAGTATCGTTCTTGTTGGTTTTATTACTGTCTTTCTGATTTCTTTGGCGCGTATCGTTAGTGTTGGATTTCTCCTTTTTGTCGGTATTCGCTTGTGGTTTTTTATCGGAAGCAGCAGGCCTTGTAGTCTCCTTTTTAGGTTCGTTACGAGGATTTGGTTTTTGCGTTTCAGATCTTTTAGTGTCAGAATTCTGATTTCGGTTGTCATTTCTTGGAGCGCGTTTCTGTGGCTCCTTTTTTTCTGAAGACTCCTCACTTTTATCTGGAGTAGGTCTTTTGTCTGGAGTAGGTCTAGGAGTTGTCGTAGCTGCAGGAGCAGCTTTCTCTTCCGTAACAACGGCTTTTACTGCGGTTGGATTGGCAGCTTGATAATCTAATATTTGATATACTAGATCTAGTTTTTTAAGGGTTCTGTATTTTGGTACTTTTAAAGTTTTTGCCAATTCCTGAAGTTCAGGTAGCTTTTGTGCTTTTAATTCTGAAATTTCTAACATGTATGTAAGGGAATAATGTTTATTTGATTGTAAAAAATCGTTATCGTTAAGAAGATACTTTTATTGAAAAATATATCGAAGACTAAGTAACCTTTATTGAGGTGGTTACGAATTGATCTTACAATGATACGATAATATTTTAAATTGAAGGGTTAAATCTTTCAAAAAGAAACCTTATTTTTGTTTTCGCTAAAGCTGGTACGCAATGTTACAACGCATACAAACTATATATATAATCATCTCTATTATTGTGATGGGTTGTTTGTATATTTGGTTTCCATCTATTATAGATGAGACTGGTAACATAGTGATTGCAAGAGATGAAATTTTTGTTTTCGGACTTATTTTTATTTCGATAGCTTTGTCAATTATTTCAATTTTGAGTTTTAAGAAACGGCAATTCCAATTTGTGATGAACCGTTTAAGCATCATATCAAACTTTGTATTACTGGGAGTTTTCGTTTACAGGTCACTAAAAGTATCTGGAGAAACATTGGTTTCTGAGAAAGGTATTGGGGTGTTACTTCCTATCATTTCTATCGTTTTTTTAGCGATGGCCAACAAAGCCATCAAAAAGGATGAAGATCTCGTAAAATCTGTAGATCGTTTACGATAAACTATAGCTTAGTATTATTAGTGCAAAACCCTTGAAGAATGCCATCTTCAAGGGTTTTTTTTATCTAGGAATTTCAATTACTTCGAGGTTTTTTATCTCTGGCCCATCAATCTCAAACCGAAGCATTGTTCTTACTTTATGAAACCCATGGGTGCCTATAGCTCCTGGATTCATATGTAGTAATTTTAATTTTTTGTCGGGCATTACTTTTAGAATGTGCGAATGCCCAGTGATAAACAGACGAGGAGGATTTAATTGTAGTGCTTCCCGAATACGCGGATTATAACGTCCCGGATATCCGCCAATATGCGTAATCCAAACCGAAACTTTTTCACACATAAACCGGTTGTCTAATGGAAATTCACCACGTGCTTCTGTGCTATCTATATTTCCATATACTGCACGAAGGGGCTTTAGGTTTTTAATACTGTCTGTGACCTTTAAATCTCCAATATCACCTGCATGCCAGATTTCATCGGCTTGCTTCACGTATTTTAAGATGGTTTCATCTAGGTGGCTATGTGTATCGCTAAGAAGTAGTATTTTGGTCAAGGGTTTCTTTTTTAGCAAAGATAAAGGTATTTTATCATTGCCAGCCGCACCCCTTTATCCCTAAAGGGAGCCACTGCGCAAAAGAGGTTGGATTTTAATTTTTAATTTCGTTTTTCTACTTTCTAATTTTTTATTTCGTAAATCCTACCTTGTAAATCCTACCTCGTAATTCGTTAATCATTTTGTATTTTTGTTGAAATTTTAAAACTTCATTTTTGCGTTATTTTATTGAACTTGCTTACAACGGAACCCACTATCACGGTTGGCAAATGCAGCCCGATGCAATTAGTGTGGAAGAAGTCTTGGAAAAAACGTTTTCTACATTTTTTAGAAAAGATATACAGCTAGTGGGAGCCGGCAGGACCGACGCAGGCGTTCATGCAAGACAACTGTTTGCTCATTTTGATTTGGACGAATCTATTGGTATTGAAGAAACTATTTACAAACTAAACTCATTCCTCCCCAAGGATATTTCAATACAAAATATTATACACGTGACAGATGAAGCACACGCTCGTTTCCATGCTACCTCACGTGAGTATGAATACCTAATTTCGCTGCGCAAAGATCCTTTTCAGCAACAATTGGCGTACCAAATAAATTTAGTGCCAGATGTGGATGTAATGAACAAAGCGGCAGAAATCCTATTACAGTATAGCGATTTTCAATGCTTTTCCAGAAGCAACACGGATGCAAAAACCTACCTTTGTAACGTAACAAAAGCAGTATGGGAAGTGAATGGTTCACAATTAAAATTTACCATCACTGCAAATCGTTTTTTACGTAATATGGTGCGGGCTATTGTTGGTACGTTACTTAACGTGGGTTTCGGGAAAATTACAATAGATCAGGTTCACGAAATAATTAAAAGCAAAGATAGGAGTAACGCAGGTGCGTCTGCTCCCGCACATGGATTGTACCTCACAAAAGTTTGCTATCCAACCACTATCTTTGTAAAAAAATAAGAGCTACCCCAAGGAGAAAAATATGGCCAAAGAATCAGGTAAGGCATTCGATTTTAGACTTTTTAAAAGATTGTTGGCATTTACCAACAACTATCGTCTTACATTTTATTTTGTTGCATTTGCTGCTATTGCCATGTCGGTTTTGGGGGTGTTATCTCCGCATTTGTTGCAATTAGCAATTGATGATGCAATGTTTACTAAAGATTTGCCATTGCTTCAGTACTACCTAATGCTTATGTTGGGGGTGCTTATTCTGGAAGTACTGTTTCAGTTTTCATTTATTTACTATGCCAATTGGTTAGGGCAACATGTAATTACAGATATTCGAATAAAACTGTTCAAGTTAATGACCAGTTTCAAAATGAAATATTTTGATAAAAGTGCGGTGGGCCGTTTAACAACGAGAGCTGTAAACGATATTGAAACGATTTCATCCATCTTTAGTCAAGGCTTGTTTATGATTATAAGCGACCTCCTAAAAATGGGAGCTATCGCTGGTATTATGCTTTATAAAAGTTGGAGACTTTCGTTAATAGTTTTTGCGATTTTACCACTTATTCTATATGCTACTCGTGTCTTTCAGAGAGCCATGAAAGTGGCTTTTGAAGATGTCCGAAACCAAGTTGCCAACCTAAACTCATTCGTGCAGGAACGTATTACAGGTATGAAAATAGTGCAAATTTTTACCCGCGAAAAAACCGAATATAAGGAGTTTAAAGAAATTAATGAAAAGCATAAAAAAGCATGGGTAAAAACCGTGTGGTACAATTCTATCTTCTTTCCCATTGCCGAGATGGCTTCTAGTATCGCCATTGGTATTGTGGTGTGGTATGGTGGTTTAAATGCTGCTGGTGGGGGTATAATCACCCTTGGTGTTGTGACGGCATTTATTCAATATTCGCAAATGTTGTTTAGACCATTACGACAGATAGCAGATAAATTTAATACGTTGCAAATGGGGATGGTTGCAGCCAACCGTGTCTTTGGAATTTTGGATACCAAATCTCATATAGATAACGATGGTGTTTTAGAATTACAAAAAGCCAAGGGCGCTATTACCTTTGAGAATGTTCGCTTTGGTTATAATGAAAATGAAGAGGTGATTAAAGATATTTCTTTTGAAGTTTACCCTGGACAAACCATTGCAATTGTGGGAGCAACGGGAGCTGGAAAGTCTACCATTATTAATTTGCTGAATCGTTTTTATGAATTAAATAGTGGTCGTATTTTGGTGGATAGGAATGATATTAGAGACTATACCTTGTCGTCACTTCGAAATCAGATAGCAGTAGTATTGCAAGATGTTTTCTTGTTTGCCGATACTATATTAAATAATATTACTTTAAATGATGCTTCCATTTCAGAAGAAGAAGTAATTGCAGCCGCTAAAGAAATTGGCGTACACACCTTTATTACTTCCCTGCCTAATGGATATCACTATAACGTGAAAGAACGAGGTTCTATGCTTTCTTCCGGGCAGCGACAATTAATTGCTTTTTTAAGAGCGTATGTAAGCGATCCAAGTATTTTGATTTTGGATGAAGCTACTTCTTCCATTGATTCTTATTCTGAAGAGATGATACAAAAGGCAACCGATACAATTACAGAAGGGCGTACGTCTATAGTAATTGCTCACCGTTTGGCAACCATTAAAAAAGCCGATAAAATATTGGTGATGGATGCTGGTAAAATTGTAGAATCTGGCACGCATCAAGAATTACTAGAGCGTCCGGATGGGTATTACAAAAATCTTTACGAAGTCCAGTTTATGATTGAGGAGGCGATATAAGAAACTTCTTGCTGTGCTTTTTGAGCTTCCATAATTTCTTCAAATTTCCCTGTCATTAGCATAATTACAAGTTGAACAATTACAAATATTAGCATAAATACAAGACCTACGCCTAGAAATAATAAAGTTCTCCAAATAATTTCCTTTACCGATAATGGGAAAAGTCTCTTATAACAGTAGGCTGTATACAGAGCTAATGCAATCATGGCATATATACCTAAAGTATAAAAATTTGCGCCTAGTGCGATGGAGGTCATCGTAATAAACACGCTTGTAATAGAATAATGAGAAAAAATATAGGTCATAATAACCAAGTGTTCTACATAATTATATTTTGACTTTCCAGTAAAAGTTAACTTACTCATTAGTGCATATACTGGAAGATTGAGTAGTGTTAGGATAGAAAAATAATCATAAACCCAATCCATATAGCTCATGTCTGTAGGATTGTTTTCTGGCAATATGGCGTTTAAATCCAGAGCTTCTGGAAAAAACTTTCTAATAAAAAATATTTGAAAACCAGTAAGGGTAATTGCTATGGTAAAATAGCTCACTGCTGGAAGAAATTTTTTGCGAACCCCTTCAATATAACCGCCAATTACTTCTTCGGGTTTTACGAAAAGTGTTTTGTAAGTTTTTAAAAAAGTGTTGTCAATATTCAAAAATCGTTCACTAAACTCATGCCAAAAATGACGAAGTGTTAATCTAGACGTTACAATCTTAGCACCGCACACATTACAAAAATGATCTTGTGAGTTAAGTGTATTTCGACAATTTTTACACTCCATAGCCTAGCTTAAATCCTGAGTTAATTGTTTTATAAGGTCTTCTATTTCTTCATATAGCACAAAATCACCCTCCTTTAAATAAGATATTTGTCCGTTTTCCTCACTCACTACCAGACAGAGTGCATCGGTTTTTTCGGTAATTCCTACAGCAGCTCTGTGACGTAGACCAAATCGTTGCGGGATACGGCGGTCATTGCTTACCGGAAGTATAACGCGTGTTGCGGTTATGGTGTTTTCTTCAATAATTACGGCACCATCGTGTAACGGGCTGTTTTTATAAAATACACTTTCAAGAATAGGCCGGTGAATTTCAATTTTCATAGTATCTCCAGAATCTTTTACAAAATCCAGACTGTTATTTCTCTTAATGACAATAAGCGCTCCTGTGTTGGTTTTGCTCATGTTTTGACAGGCAGAGATAACGCTCTCTACATTTGTACCGCTTGTTTTTTCTGAAGAAAACAACTTGAATCTTTGCAGTACTTTTCTTCGTGCTGCAAAGTTGGTAGAGCCCAGCATCAATAAAAACTTACGGATTTCTTGTTGGAAAACAACTATAAGAGCAAACATACCTACGCCTAGGAATCCACCCAGTATTTTACTCAACAATTGCATTTGTAAAATTTCAGTAAGCCTCCAAATAGCATATATTATTACGATCCCAACAAAGATATTTATGGCCACGGTACCCCGTACTAACTTGTAGAGATAGTACATTAAGAAGGCTACAAGCACAATGTCTATTACATCAATAATTCTAATATCGAGAAAATCCAACGGCGGTTTGGTTTTGGTGGTTTAAAGGTATAAAATTAGTCTGTATTATAAACAGATTGTAACAGGGTAACACATTCTTTTGCTTCCTTTACATCGTGAACCCTTAAAATAGAGGCTCCTTTTTGTAGCGCGATCGAATTTAAAACCGTTGTTCCATTAAGTGCTTCATTGGGCGTGGTGTCCAGCGTTTTGTAAATAAGGGATTTTCTGGAAATCCCTATTAATAGTGGGACATCCAAAGCCTTAAAGAGCTCTAAATGTTTCAATACTTCAAAATTATGTTTCCGTGTTTTGGCAAATCCGAAACCTGGATCTGCAATTATATCGTTGATGCCAGCTTTTCTAGCTAGCGCGATTCGTTCAGAAAAATAATACAATACTTCTTTAGTTATATTTTTATATTCGGCAAGAGAGCCCATGGTTTCTGGAGTGCCTTTCATATGCATTAAAATGTAAGGAACCTTTAATTTTGCTACGGTGGTTAGCATTTCAGCATCCAGCATTCCGCCGCTAATGTCATTTACCAAACTTGCTCCGGCATCCACTGCGTGTTTTGCAGTGGTACTTCTAAAGGTATCGATAGATAGAAACGTAGTAGGAAACTCTCTTTCAAGCGCTTCTAGTACAGGAATAACGCGGGCTTGTTCTTCGGTTTCTGAAACTTCTTTAGCGCCTGGCCGTGAGCTATACCCGCCGATATCTAAAAAAGTAGCACCGTGGCGCACCATTTTTTCAGCTTGTGCAATACAATCGCGCAATACGGTGGTCCTTCCACCATCATAAAACGAATCTGGTGTTACATTAATAATTCCCATGATTTTGGGAATGGTAAGGTCTATAGGTTGACCCTTGCAATTAAGTGTGTACAATTTTCTATTTTGAGATATTTAAGCGAAATTTACGCAAATTCTATCGAACACTATGGCTGAAACTTCAGAACAATATAATGACGTGATTGAAACGTGCCGCTCCTTGTTTATAAACAAGATGAAAGATTACGGGAGTGCCTGGAGAATCTTGCGTTTGCCATCTCTAACAGATCAGATTTTTATTAAGGCACAGCGCATTCGGGGCTTACAACAAAACAAAGAGCAACGGGTAGACGAAGGCCAGGAAAGTGAATTTATAGGGATTATCAATTACTGCGTTATGGCGCTCGTGCAATTGGAAAAAGGAGTTGTAGAACAACCCGATTTATCGCTTGAAGATGCCACGCAGTTGTACGATGAAAAAATAGCCGAAACCAAACAGTTAATGCTCGATAAAAATCACGATTATGGAGAAGCCTGGAGAGATATGCGCGTGAGTAGCTTAACCGATTTAATTTTGCAAAAAATATTACGAGTTAAGCAAATTGAAGACAACAAGGGTAAAACATTGGTGAGCGAAGGGATTGGTGCAAATTATCAGGATATGATTAATTACGCTGTTTTTGCATTAATACATTTGACCCCATCAAACAAATAAATTATGAACAAATTATTGGTACTAACTCTCCTACTTTCCTTTCAGGTACTATTGGTTGGATGTAATAAAGATGACGAAGCACCCAATAACGGATTTTCAATAAACGGTAATGAATATGCAACTGGCTTTGCTTACACAACCGAAGGTAATGGAGCGACAAAGTCTATTTTAATATTTTCTTCGGTGGATCGTACAAGTACAAATTATACCGAAAATAGAGGGAGGTTCGATTTGCGTTTTTCAGACACATTGATACCTGGAGAATATAATTCTGGTACTGGAGCTTTTGGTGACACTTTTGAATTTTCTGAAGGGATTGTTGTTGAAGATGGGGTATTGGTTTCCAGAGGAACTAAACTTGTATTTTCAACAAGTGGTTCGGGAGGTTTTCAATCTGCAACTGCTACGGTACATTCAGTCAGTCTCAATGCAGACCATCAAGTGACACAAATCGATATAGATTACACCCTTAATTTTGAAGATATAATAGTTCGTGGCAATTATAGCGGTGCGGTTAGAATCTCATTTTAAAAAAAAATAGTTATGAAATACATTGTAGGCTTTCTTAGAATATTTGTAGGGATATTCTTTATCATTAGTGGATTTATTAAACTGAATGATCCTGTAGGCTTTTCCTTTAAACTGAAAGATTACTTTGCGCCAGACGTTTTAAATTTGGAGTTTTTGGTGCCCTACGCATTAGTAATTGCACTATTTGTAGTGGTGTATGAAGTTTTGTTAGGGGTTATGCTCATTTTGGGATATGCCAAAAAATTTATGCTGTGGAGCCTTTTGTTAATGATTCTATTCTTCACCTTCCTTACCTTTTACTCTGCGTATTTTAACAAAGTGACAGATTGTGGTTGCTTTGGAGATGCATTAAAATTAACGCCTTGGGAATCTTTCTGGAAAGACATTGTATTAAGTATCATGATCCTGATTTTGTTCTTCGGAAGAAAGCACATCCTGCCGTTTTTTACAAAAGGGACTCGAAGTCTTTTAGTTTTCACTTCCTTTTTTGCTAGTTTGACATTTGCCTATTTTGTATTGCAACATTTACCTTGGATAGACTTTAGAGCCTATAAAATTGGCGCCAATATTCAGGAAGGAATGGAAGTTCCCGAAGGTGCACCCAAACCTATTTTTGAGTATAATTGGACTTTTAAAGTAAATGGTGAAGACAAAGTAATTACCACCAATGGGGATTATCCGCAACAAGATGGTGAATTTATTGGAGTAGAAACTTCCGAGTTGCAAAAAGGATACGAACCCCCTGTACACGATTTTAGCATAGAGAGAGACGGGGAAAATTATACTACGCAGTTTTTAGAAGCTGAGAACCTGGTTGTTGTTATAGCTTACAACCTTCAGATTACTGAAATGGAAGGCTATGCGAACATTAAAGAAATTACAGATAAAGCGGTAAAAAATAATTATCAAGTAATTGGTCTTTCGGCATCGAGCCCAGAAAAAACGAAACAATTGGTTTCAGAAAAAAATCTAAATTTTGAATTTTATTTCTGTGACGAAACTACATTGAAAACCATCGTACGAAGTAATCCAGGTATTTTGGAGTTACATAAAGGAACCATCACACAAAAGTTGCACTGGAATGATGCGTTAGATTTGCAGCTGAAACAACTTCCGCCGCGTCCAAAAATTGAAGAAATTCTAGTGGAAGAAATACAAGACAGTACACAGGTTGTAACAGACTCAATACAATAATTTGCTAGGATACATTTTCAAAAAAATAGGCTATGCACTGCTCACATTGTTTGGGGTTGTCACGGTTATTTTTTTACTTTTTACCATACTGCCTGGCGACCCCGCGAGGATGATGCTGGGACAAAACGAAAATGCAGCACAACTGGCAATTGTAAAGAAAAAGTATGGTTTTGATAAGCCTGTATCGCTACAGTACGCTTACTATTTAAACGATTTGTCGCCACTTTCTTTTCACAGTAAGAATCCAGATAACTACACCTATCTTTCAGAAGAAAAATACACAGCTACAAAACTTTTCAGCATTGCAGAAACCCATATTGCCTTAAAATGGCCCTACCTACGGGAATCTTTTCAGAAAAATGGAAAGCAAGTAAGTTCGGTTATTGCAGAAACATTGCCTAATACCTTTGTGTTGGCAGTTTCGGCTATTATAATTGCGATGATCTTAGGGGTTTTGCTAGGGATACTTTCGGTGTTGTTTCGAGATGGATGGGTAGATAAGTTAATTCAATTAGTGAGTACCTTAGGGATGAGTGTTCCGTCCTTTTTTAGCGCTATTATTTTTGCTTGGTTGTTTGGGTATGTACTGCACGAATTTACCAATCTTAGTATGACGGGTAGCTTGTACGAAGTAGACGATTTTGGCGAAGGCAGCTATATTCAATGGAAAAATCTAATCCTTCCCGCCATTGTATTAGGCATTAGACCGCTTGCTGTAGTCACTCAGTTAATGCGTAACTCCTTACTAGAAGTGCTAAATCAAGATTATATACGCACAGCGAAGGCCAAAGGGCTTTCGTTCTCAACTATTATTAGACGTCACGCACTAAAAAATTCACTAAATCCAGTGGTGACCGCTATTTCGGGTTGGTTTGCTTCTATGCTTGCAGGAGCTGTTTTTGTAGAGTATATTTTTGGATGGAACGGGTTGGGAAAAGAAATTGTGGATGCACTTAATACGTTAGACTTACCTATTATTATGGGAGCGGTCATCGTTATTGCTACATTATTCATCTTAATCAATATCTTTGTAGATGTAATTTATGGGTGGTTGGATCCTAAAATTAGCAAACAGTGATTTAGTACATACATACTGAAGTAGAGAAGCAGAAATTTCAAGAATATTGCGAAAGGATACAGCCAAATTAGGAAGCTAACAAAAATCTAAACAAAATGACTTGTGTTTTGTAGGGTCATTAAACATTTAAAAATATTAAAATGCCAAAGAAAATAGTAGCTGGAAACTGGAAGATGAATAACGATTTATCACAAACCGAAACATTGTTAAAAGACTTAAAAAAACAAGTAATTCCTGAAGATGTTACGGTAATGATAGCGCCTTCGTTTACTAATTTGTTTAAAGCTTTTGAATCGACCAGAGAGCATCCCATCCAGGTAATTGCTCAGAATATGCACCAATCTCAAAAGGGTGCTTTTACGGGCGAAGTTTCCGCAGGTATGTTGAAAAGCGTGGGAGTTCAAACAGTAATTCTTGGGCATAGTGAGCGCCGAGCTTATTTTAATGAAACAGACGATTTGTTGGCAGAAAAAATTAATACTGCTCTCGAAAATAATATGCAAGCCATCTTTTGCATAGGCGAAGAGTTACGTGATAGGGAGAGCGGAGACCATTATGAAGTAATTCAAAATCAGTTAAAAAACGGTTTGTTTCACGTCTCAAATGACAGCTGGAGCCGCATAATGATTGCTTACGAACCCGTTTGGGCTATTGGCACCGGTGAAACTGCAAGTCCACAACAGGTGCAGGAAATGCACCATTATATTAGAGAGACTATTGCAAAACAATATGATAGAAATATCGCAAAAAACGTTTCCATTTTATATGGCGGAAGTGTAAAACCGGGGAATGCAAAGGAAATTTTTGCCAAAAAAGATGTAGATGGAGGTCTAATAGGAGGCGCAGCTTTAAATGCTGAAGATTTTATGGCAATCATTAATGCATTCGGTTAAAATCCCTAAAAATAAATACGAAATAGCGTTTTGGGACTTTAGCACAGCTCGTCGTTCTTAATTAACAACTATGTCCAATATATATATAGAATATAACTTTAAGGTAACTCCACCCCAGCCAGGCACAGAAATTCTAATTGCTGAACTAGGCCAAGCAGGTTTTGAAAGTTTTGTAGAAAACGAAGAAGGTGTAGAGGCGTACATCCAGAAAGAGGAGTGGAATGAAGCTATTTTGGAAGGTATATATATTCTGAAATCACCTGAATTTGAGATTACATTTCAGCAAAAAGAAATAGCACAGGTAAACTGGAACGAGGAGTGGGAAAAAAATTTTAAACCCATAGTTGTAGCAGATGCTTGTGCCGTTCGGGCGCCGTTTCACCCGCCTTTTAATGTGAAATATGAAATTATCATTGAACCAAAGATGAGTTTTGGGACAGGACATCACGAAACCACATTTATGATGCTACAGCACATTTTGGAAACAGAATGTAAGGATAAACATGTACTAGACATGGGTTGTGGTACTGCCGTACTGGCAATTCTAGCCGAAATGAGAGGTGCCACAAGCTTGGATGCCATAGATATTGACGAATGGTGTGTAGAAAACAGTACGGAAAATTTGGAAAGAAATAATTGTTTCCGAACAAAAACAATTTTAGGTGGGGCAGAAGTAATTCCAACTTCAGAAAAATACGATATTGTTATCGCTAACATTAATCGAAATATTTTGCTGGAAGACATGGGAGCGTATGTTGCTGTATTGGAGAAAGGCGGCGTTCTTTTTTTAAGTGGATTCTACAAAGAAGATCTCGCAATTATTACTGAATGTTGCAATAATTTAGGGCTCAAATTCGTTCAGAATAAAGAAAAAAACAACTGGATAGCCGCAAAATTTGTAAATTAGTACACCTATGAGCACTAAAGAAAAACAGTTAGAGGATCTTCTAATCGCCGAAGAAGTACAAAAACAGAACGAAATTGTACTTTATAATGATGACGTAAATACTTTCGATCACGTTATTGATACCCTTATGTATGCATGCGAGCATACGCCAGAGCAAGCCGAACAATGTTCTATTATTGTTCACTACAAAGGAAAATGCACAGTTAAAACTGGTGAATATACCGAATTAAAACCACGTTGCGGCATGTTGCTTGATGCAGGACTTTCTGCTGAAATTGTATAATATACTACGTAATCTACTTCTCTAATAGACTAAAAGATGTGTAATAATTACACGGTTTTGTTGTTAATTATGTATTAAAAATCTTATTTTATTGTTTATTTAATAATTTTTTATACATTTATCACAACAAAAACCTAATAACGTAATTAATCATTAATTTAATCTATTAACTATGAGAATTTTAAAATTTGGACTTATAGGAGCATTTTGCTTAAGTCTGTCATTAGTATCTTGTTCTAAAGATGAGGATACTACAACAACCCCAGAAAACAATGAAACTGCAAACATTACCAAAGAAATCCCCGAAGCGGTAAAAGAAGCAGCTGAAACACTAGAGTTAAACACCAATTTTATTAGATACGACGATTTTTATTTCCCCGACGGTACGTCTGAAGAGCGTCTTTTCTTTGAAGAGGATATTACAATGACTGAAGCTCAATTATTTCAGCTTGCAAAACTTGCTAAAGATGCCAATCAAGGTCGCCAATATAGTACCTTTAATTTGGTAAGCCAAGGTAGAAATATTTCTATAATTGGATACACAGGTGGTAACCAAGCCTTATCAAGTAAGGAACAAACCGGACTTCAATGGGCTGTAAACAACTATAACCGTTTGAGCGGAGTTTCTATTAGCTTCACTTTAACTTTTGGTACCGATTACCAGAATAAGGATATGGTAGTTTATAATAATACTGTAAACAATCCAGGTGGTGCAGGTGGTAGTGCAGGCTTTCCAAGTAATGGATTGCCAAACAAGTTTGTTCAAATCTATGGTTTGAGTGGGTATGATACTAATGTAAATGAGCACGTTATCACACACGAAATTGGACACTCGGTAGGTTTTCGTCATACCGATTGGTTTAGTCGCCAAAGTTGTGGTCAAAATACCAACGAAGGGTCTAGTGGAGTTGGAGCAGTACACATTGATGGTACTCCAACGGGCTATGATCCAACGTCTATAATGTTGGCTTGCTTCAGTGCAAATGCGAGCGGAGAATTTAACGCAAACGACATTACAGCACTTCGAGATTTGTATTAAAATGAAACTTAAATATTATAAATAACTGTTATTAGGCAAAAAACGCCCACTACAACTATGTAGTGGGCGTTTTTATATATAGTAAAGAATATAAGTACTAAGGTTGCTTTTGATACTACCACAAACTAATTAGTATATCAATAGAACCTTAACACTGGATGTAAAGCTCCTACATCAAATCCTTCAAAATCATATTTTTTTATGCTGCGTTCGCAAGGCTTTTCGCTGTTGCTTAATAGTAAGGGTGCTACCATCGTGGCTCCAGCCTGGAGGACCAAAAGCGTACATCCATTTTTCGTATAATGTATTCGCTTTTTTGATGTCTATCCAGATTTCTTTATATTCATGGGTAAGAATAACAATAGGGTTGTAGGAGTTAGGCCCGCTGGTGACGCCATACTCAATATTTATATCCTCATCAAGCTCTTTAAAAGTGCCAAAGATCCGGTCAAAAATATTTAAGAATCCGCCGTGATTCTTATCCATATATTCCAAATTACGTGCGTGGTGTACCTGGTGCATGGTGTGGGTATTCATTATATAGTCTATAACGCCAAGCTTAGGAATAAACTGGGAATGCAATTGAAATTGCCATAACGCTTCAATCCCAAGTGATACCACTAGCATTTCTGGTGGAAAACCAATAGCAACAATCCATATATAAAATAAAGGCTTATAAAAAATAGTAAACCAGCCATTGCGTACAGCGGTTCCTAAATTAAATTTTTCCGAAGAGTGGTGTACGATATGAGCTGCCCAGAAAAAACGAACCATATGGTTTTGTCTATGAAACCAGTAATAGGAAAAGTCATCGGCCACTTGACAAAAAATCCATACATACCAAGCATATCCAAAGGACTCCCATCCCATGATATTGGTTCGCACCCCATTTACTAATGGGTTAAAAATCTCATAAACAAAATTGAATAAGAGAATCACCGTTATTGTTTTTACCAAAGGTGCTATAAGCGTCGATCCAATACCCATAACCAGGCTAGAACCTAAATCCTTCCAATCGTAAAGATTCTTGATTTTTTCAGAATGCTTGTTGTACGTAAGTTCTAAGAGAATCAATCCTAGAAAACAAGGAACACCGTAAATAAGAGGGTTTGTAAAATCCATAAAAGATGATAAATGCCAAAAGTAGACCTTGACAAAGCATTAGCATCGTGATTAGTCACAAAATCTCAATATATTTGTTATAAACTGACTACGACCTATTGTCGAATACTACCTCGTTATATGCGTTTGCCATTATAGAACCCTCATTGATCTTTCTAAAAGTGATTATAGTACCCTTTACTATAGTTGATACCATACTTCAGATTTTGTAATTTTCAACACAGAAATTCTCAAGAATACGGGTTTAATACTTTTTAAGAATTTTTATTTTTTATACCCCGACGCGATTAACTTTATGATAAGTTTTCGTCTTAAAGGTTCAATTTTCAGTCGCTTAGAGGATTATTTTTTGGTTTGAATTTATTCATAAAAAGCCCAGAAAAGCTATTTGAGATTTCCTTAAACCAAAAAACCCACTCCCAGAAGGGAGCGGATTTTTTTACTCTAAGTGACCTCGACAAGATTCAAACTTGTAACCTCTTGAGCCGTAATCAAGTGCGCTATTCAGTTGCGCCACGAGGCCATTATTTTGTTACATTCAGGTAGTAACCTCGACAAAATTAAAAATACCGCTTACTACGATACCAGCTTTGTAACCTTTTGCAAACAAATTTTACTTTGTTAGCGGGTGCAAATATATTTCTTTTTGTTTGTTTGCACAACCTAGTTGCGTAAAATTTATAGAGTTCATTTATCTTTATAAAATGTAGTGTTGCCTAAAGTTTATAATCTTCTATGTATATTTATGATACCCTTAGCAGCATGTGGTGTAGCAATACCTTAATTTTATACACAAACTATATATTTATGACCAAAATTGTTAAAGATTCAGATAATGAGCAAGAGCGTGACTATATTTTTCAGGACAATAAAAAAACTGTATTTGGAGCTAGCTTTATAGTAGTGATTCTTGTTATTCTAGTACTTGCAGTTATTGCTACAGCATTTTACTTAGATTGGTTTTAAAATAAGAATATGCTCGATATAGAACAGTACATTCGCGATGTTCAGGATTTCCCAAAGCCAGGAGTGGTTTTTAAGGATATTACGCCTCTTTTAGCAAATCCCGAGGCAATGAAAGTTTGCGTCGAGGAGTTGTTACGACTTACTGAAATGCAACCCATAGATAAGGTTGTTGGTATTGAATCCAGAGGTTTTTTCTTTGCGACACTTTTAGCACAGGAATTAAACGCAGGTTTTGTACCTATAAGAAAGCCTGGTAAATTACCATATACTACATTCAAGCAACCCTATACTTTAGAATATGGTATGGATTCTTTAGAAATTCACGAAGATGCCATTCAAAAGGGAGATAAAGTATTATTGCATGATGATGTTTTAGCAACAGGAGGAACTGCGCAAGCCGCATGTAGATTGATTGAGCAATTAGGTGGAGAAATAGTACAGTGTAATTTTTTAATTGAATTATCCTTTCTTAAAGGAATAAGCAAACTGAGAGACTATGAGATACGTTCTTTACTTACCTATTAATCCAATGCATTTTTAGTTACCCATAATTTATAACCAAATAGCGCCATTTGTAGCTTAGACGCCTTTGCAAGATCTACTTGTTTTTTGGTAAGGCTAGGTAAAATAGCCTTGTTTATTTTTGCCAGTGTTTTAAAAAATTTCTTTTTCATGGGTACGTTGCTATTTCAACATCTAAAAATACTGAAATAAAAAAGTCTTTCAGCAATGCCAAAAGACTTTATGTTTTCTTTAAAATAAGTTGGGTTACATTTCTACTACAATCATTTCAATAGCATCATCACCATCTGTTTGTATTGTTTTTGAGACCTTGCTACCTTTACCATTGTCAAACGTAGCTTTAATTCCTATTATTTCACCATTGCTATTACGTTTTACACGTTTGTAATTAAAGTCAATTCCTTTTCCGGAAAGTTGCGTTTTCATTTGTTTCAACTGTGCATCTGTAGTGTTTTTGGTAATCACAATTTTTTCTGAAGCGGTGCTCTTAATAGTTGTATGAAGTCTATTGCTTGTTTCTGCGACTTCTCCATTGATCTTTCGCATTTCGGCTACTTCCTGGCGTAATTTAGATTGAGATTGGCGTAGTTCTTTTCGTGTTTCAGCAAGTTCTGAACGTACTTCGCTCAGATTTTCAGTCCGCATTTTAAGGGCTTCTTTTCTTGTTTCCATCGCATTTCCACGAAGTTCATTTCGTTTTTCCAATAGTGCCACTCTTTTCTCCTTCCTTAGTTCGCTTTCTTTAGAGCCAAATCCAGAGGCGCCTTTTTCGGTATCCATATAAAAATAGAAATCACTAATAGGTTCTCCATCATCACTCATCACAGTATACGTGCCCTTATTCCCTTTTCCTTCATATGAAATTGAAATCGCCGTCATTTCACCTTTTTTATTATAGGCTACGTTTTTGTAATTGAAATCTATCCCGTGGTCGCGCTTTAGTTCAGTTTTAAAACCGTCTAATTGTTCTTTGGTAGTGTTCTTGGTAATGTTAATTCGTATTTCTTTAACTGTGGAATTTACCTCAGGTTTCAATTTAGAAACTTTTGTTTCTGAACTTTTTTTTTCAACCTTGGTAAATGTGGAAACTCCATTCAGTACCATAACACCATCTTTTCCTTTGGTACCATATTTGGCTTCCCCTTCTTTCTTATTCAAAATTTCGGCAGTACCCTCTAGTGCTATAGTTTTGTCTTTAGGTAATTGATTTTTACGATATTCTTTTCCGTTGATGATGTATAACGGATTCTCACCAAGGATAGGCTCTTTGGCTTTTGCTTGCTTTTTTGTGACGCTTTTTGAAGCTAGATTTAAGCCTTTATTTTCTGTCGCAATCAGTTGCAAATTATCTTCTGTAATTTTGAATTGCACGCCATCTTTTCCAATTTCTGAAACCAATAGCACACCGTTTTCTTGTGGTTCAATAGTGTAAACTGTCTGAAACGGAGCACCCGTTCCACGATCAAAACGAGTATAAAAGCGATCGTTTCCACTAAATTTTGTCTGGAAGCTGAAGTTGATAAGGCTTCCGCTTGCATCTCTTTTTCTTTCAGCGATTTTTACGAGACTTTCTGGGTGGTTCTCCATAAAATAGATTTCCAGGGCGTCTAATTCGGCATTGGTTGTTTTGGCTGAAAAGCTCATTACTGAATTCAGGGTAGCTAAGCTGTTGTTTTCCTTCAAGGAAATTTCAGGAGAAGAGGTGGTGTATTCAATAACATCTTCCGTATTAAAACTCCATAGGAATAAGGCGAGTGCAGGCAGCACCAGCATTAATTTTAATTGATTGTACTTTTTTGAGTTGCTTTTGTTTAACATAATGATTCGTTTTTTGATGAATGAATGATAAAAATTATTAGTAAGCGCCGGTACGGGTAAGGATGATGAAGCCTTGAGGAGCGCAAGTTGGTACTCGGTTTTTGAGGGTATGTTAGAAACGGTTTGATTATCTGCTAGAAATTCTAAATTCGCTTCTATACTTTTTTTGTACAGCCATGAAATTGGGTTTGCCCATTGCAAAGCACGCATTATATTGGAAAGCAGTACATCTATGCTATGCCACTGTGCAGCGTGTACTTTTTCGTGTTGTAAAATCATTTCCAACTCCTGTTGTTCATGAGTTTCAGGATTAAAAATAATATAGTTGAAAAATGAAAATGGAGCTATTGAGTCGTTCATTTCAATAAAACGGAAGCCATTTGCTCTTCGGGAAGGATGTTTCCGAAGTAAATTGAAGAGCGACGCAAGCTGTATCCCAAAACGAGCAGCCATAATTCCTAGTCCGATGAGGTAGATAGTCACTAAGATTTGCCAAATATCTATAGCTTCTTTTACAGGAGTTGTTTGTACAATTTGAATTGGATTTAGTTCTTCAATAGCTACCGTAGGAACAAAAACAGGTGTCTCTACAAGCGTAACAGTAGTAAAAGTTACAAAAGGCAGGAGCAATGCTGAAGCGATCCCAACTAATAAAAAAGTACGATTCGCTGTAAAAAAAGTATCTTTTCTAAGCACAAAAATATAGACCAAATAGAAGAGTGTCAAGATCCCGGCAGACTTTGCGATGTAGGTGATAAATTCCATATTAATTCTTGTTTTCTATGATGCTTAAAATCTCGCGAAGTTCTTCGGCACTTATCTTTTCTTCTTTCGCAAAAAACGAAACCATACTTTTATAGCTATTGTCAAAATAGCGTTTGGTAGCCTGGTTCATAAATTTCTTAGTGTATTCTTCCTTGCTTACCACTGGGAAATATTGGTGTGTCTTTCCAAAGGCCTGGTGCGAAACATATCCTTTTTCTTCCAGGTTTCTAACAATGGTAGAAACCGTATTGTAGTGATTATCTCCAGGCATAGCAGCCACAACTTCTTTTACGAAAGCTTTCTCAAGCTTCCATAAGGTTTGCATTACCTCTTCTTCTTTATTTGTTAATTGTTCCAAAATTTTTATTATTTATTGTCCTTACTTCGTTCGGACTATTATTTATTTTTATTGCCTATTCTCAATTTGGCACACTATTTTAATCCCTCATTTCAAACCAAGTTACCAAGTATCGTCATCTCTCTTGATACAACAGAAAGTTGGGATTGTATCGAGGGACTACAAGCGACCTGTCGCGTCCTACTGTCTACCTGCTACCGGCTCTTTACAGTCAAAACACATTTCAAATACAAGATAATGCTTTATCCCAAATTTCTTCCCCCAGTTTTCTATGTCTTTTCCGCTGTTTTCAACCGCACACCAGTATTTTGCTCCGTCCTTTTCATAGGGTAAGATATACGCCATTAAATAGAATTTTTCTCCTTTTATAATGTCTTCTTTAAAAGTTTCGGCAATGTTACGAAGGCTGTAGTCGTCACTTTTAATGGCGTCAAATTCCATCGTTCTTCCAAAGCGGGGAAACTTAAAGCTCATTTTTAGTTTGTTGTCACTTGTTACTTTTGAAATCACTTTAAAATCAAAAACAGTATCCTTTAACTTTTCCAATCCAGGGACGTCAATCGTTGCCGAATTGGTAACCACAGTTTCTTTTTTAAGCTTCCCATTCCATATCTCTTTTGCAGTAAGTTTGAAGGTACTTCCTTTTAAATCGGCTCCTGTAAATTTCATATTATAGAATGCCACCCCTTCAAAAAACATGAGATCACTAACGTCTTCATTTTCTGAAAGGTATTCAGAAGTCATGGTGATTGGGCTGGGTTTTGGCATTTGCGCTATAACAGCGTAGGTAGACAGAAAGAATAGGATGAATATTGATGTTTTCATAAGGATACTAGATTTTTGATTGATGCTGAAACAAAGATATAACGAGTTTTTTAGTTATGCAACTGTTTTTGTAGTTATATAACTGAATTTATAGTTGATTATTGTTTTCTATCAAATAAATCTAAAATCTTCCTTCTAAAAACGGCAATCATTTAAGTATCTTCGCCACCTTAATATATAGGTATGAGTATTCTGTTTATTTTTTTAGGATTGGTACTTCTGGTAGTGGGAGGTGAGTTTTTGGTACGTGCCTCTGTGGGCTTGTCTTTTAAGCTAAAGCTTTCTAAAATGGTCATTGGATTAACGGTGGTTTCTTTTGCTACCTCGGCTCCAGAATTATTAGTGAGCATACAGGCAGCGTTAAATGGGTTTAGTGATATAGCTTTAGGGAATGTAATTGGTTCTAATATTGCCAATATTGGTTTGGTGCTAGGGATTACCGCAATTATTGCTCCTTTGGCTATTGACAGGGATTTTTATAAATTCAATTGGCCTGTGATGATGTTGTTGTCGGTGGTGCTTTATTTTGTGCTGAAAAGTGGTAACGAAATTACCTTTTGGGAAGGAATTGGGCTTCTGGCATTATTGTTTGTCTACCTCTACCTATTGATACACCGAGCCAGAAAAATGACAAAAACGCATCCCGTAGACGATGGTGTAGATGACGGACTCTCAAAAGCCAGTAATTTTAAAATAGTAATATGGTTACTTATTGGTGGGGTAGCGTTGTATGGCGGTAGTGAATTTCTGGTTACGGGTGCCGTAGATTTGGCAACAACCATGGGAATTAGTGAGCGCGTTATTGCGGTAACAATGATTGCCATAGGCACAAGCGTTCCAGAATTAGCAGCTTCGGTAATTGCAGCGTTAAAAAAGGAAAAAGCAATTTCATTGGGCAATTTAATAGGATCCAATATATTTAATATCGCTTCGGTTCTGGGTATTACGGCTATCATTCAGCCCATCGCGGTAAAGAGCCAGGAAGTACTAACCAACGATATCTGGTGGATGCTAGGTTTTGCCGCAATATTAATACCCATGGCATTCCTTCCCAGGAAGTTTGAGATAGGCCGTATTAAAGGTGTGATCATTGTTGCTGCCTACTGTATCTTTATTAGTTTGGCGTTTTTGGGAGATTAGGTTTTAGGTTAAAAATTTTGAAATGTATATGGCTCCGTCAGTCATATAGTGAGTAAGGGTTTGCGACGAAGAATGATTCAAGATTTTTAAACTTAGGTGCTTATGTAAGGCTGAGAGGTTGTGGAATTTAGTAGTTGAATATAGGTTGGCAAATGTATTATTAGATTTTTCTAAACTTTATGGTTTTGCCTTCATTGATTTTCAAAAAATAAACACCGCTACTAAGACTTTGGATGTTAATCTTTCTGTTTTCTGATATACTACCGTGTATTACTCTTTTTCCAAAAACATCCATAATTGAGTATTTTTGAGATTCATATATTCCATAAATTTGGATAAATTCACTTGAAGGATTAGGGAATAATATTAGTGGAGATATTTTTAAGTTATCAGGTACGGTAAGGATATCAAGAATAGTCTTAATAATTTTACCGCTGTCAAATTCGGCTATATATAATGCATTGCCAATAATTATTAAACCAGTTGGTCCATCTAAGTTAGTTAAGACTTCTTCTGCTACCGGGGAGGCTTCTGTAATATCAATCTTAGAAATCCTGCCTCCCGTGTATTCAGAAATATATAAGTCATTATTATATAGAAAAAAGGAAGTTGGACCTTCTAAATTACCTACCACTTCAATAGGTATTGGGCTTGGTTCTGTAATATTTATCTTTACAATTCTATTTGCATCGTATTCTGCAATGTATAAGTAACTATCAGATAAGACCATTTCATTAGGACTTAAAAGATTAGAGGCAATAATTTCTAAAGATGGGTTGGAATCATTTATATTAATCTTGTAAATTATATTGTCTAGTACATCCGAAATGTATAAATCATTATTATTTAACAGTAGGCCTACCGGGTGGCCTAAACCTGAGACAACTAAAGTAGGAATGGGATTAGAATTGGTAATCTCTATTTTATAAATGCTTTTAGTTTCAGAATCAGCAAAGTAAAGATCTGTTCCATTTAGTAAAATTCCATTGGGTGTTTCCAAACCTCCCAGAACTTGAATAATGACAGGATTTGGTTTCGTTATATTTATTTTTGAAATTTCGTTGCCCTCGTATTGAGAAAAATAGAGCTCATCTTCATAATATAAAATTCTCCCTGTCCCTTCAAGTCCACTGACCACATCAACAGTTTGAGAAAATAAATTTATTCCTATAAACACTTGAAAGACAAAAAAAATAATTTGATGTTTCATTTTTATAAAGGTTTGCGAACTCGTGAGATACTGTATTTTGTCGTCGGTATCCTGTAAAGAAAATCGTTTATATCCCAAAAATACTAAAAACTGCCGCACCTCTCCACCCATTCAGAAAAAGTATGTTCAAGCAGTTCTCCCTGTATCCAATTTTTAACATGGCAATCTTTCTTCTTTCTTCAGTTGCTAATTATTTTAAATTTATTGATAAACAGGGGGTCATTGAATGAAAAAACCCTTTTATTAATAACTTAACACAAAAAAACAGGGGGTGTATTCTGTAAAAAGTTATTTTTGTGCCGTTATTAAACAATAAAACACTTAAAAAGAACAAATTTATGTCCACCTTAAGATTTCATGCCATTAAAGAGACGTTCAATCGTCCTGTTATTGATGTTAAAGAAGCAGAACGTCGTTCAGAAGTATTTGGAAAAAACGTATTTAACAACGGAGCTATGCGTCAATACTTGACGAAAGACTCTTATAAAAGTGTACAAGATGCCGTGGAAAACGGTTCAAAGATTAACCGTAACGTTGCAGACCATATTTCTACAGGAATGAAAGAATGGGCTATAAGCAAAGGCGCTACGCATTACACACACTGGTTCCAGCCGTTAACAGGTACAACCGCAGAGAAGCACGATGCCTTTTTTGAAACAACAGATGATGGTGGTGCCATCGAAAAATTTGGGGGCGGGCAATTAGTGCAGCAAGAACCAGATGCCTCTAGTTTCCCGAATGGTGGTATTAGAAACACTTTTGAAGCACGTGGCTATACGGCATGGGATCCAACCTCTCCAGCTTTTATCTACGGAACAACCTTATGTATTCCTACCGTATTTGTTGCCTACACAGGGGAAGCGTTGGATAACAAAACACCGTTACTTAGAGCTTTACAGTCTATTGACCAAGCAGCAACAGCAGTAGCAAAGTATTTTGATAAAAACGTAACCAAAGTAAACCCAACCTTAGGGTGGGAACAAGAATATTTCCTCATTGACAGAGCCTTAGCCAAATCCCGTCCAGACATTAACCTGACTGGAAGAACCTTATTAGGGCACGCTTCGGCAAAAGGACAGCAGTTAGACGATCACTACTTTGGATCTATCACCAGACGTGTACTAGACTATATGCGCGATTTGGAAAACGAATGTATGTTATTGGGAATTCCGGTAAAAACCCGTCACAATGAAGTAGCGCCTAACCAGTTTGAGTTGGCACCTATTTTTGAAGAAACCAATCTTGCTGTAGACCACAACTCCTTATTAATGGATGTAATGGCAAAAGTGGCAGACCGTCACGAGTTTAAAGTACTCTTTCACGAAAAGCCTTTTGCAGGTGTAAACGGAAGTGGGAAGCACAACAATTGGTCTTTGGCTACTAGCACAGGTATTAATTTATTACAGCCGGGTAGCACACCTATGAAGAATCTTCAGTTTTTAACCTTCTTTATCAACACCATTAAAGCGGTGAATGATTATGAAGAATTGTTGAGAGCTTCTATCGCCAGTGCAAGTAACGACCATAGACTGGGCGCAAACGAAGCACCGCCAGCGATTATTTCAGTATTTATTGGCTCACAGTTAACCAATGTTTTAGATGAGCTTGAAAAAGTGAAGAACGGTAAACTTTCACCAGAAGATAAAACCGATCTTAAACTGAATGTAGTAGGAAAAATTCCTGAAATCTTATTGGACAACACAGACCGTAACCGTACCTCACCATTTGCTTTTACAGGAAATAAATTCGAGTTTAGAGCTGTAGGGTCTACCGCCAACTGTGCAAAACCTATGACGGTGTTGAATGCTATTGTTGCCAAACAACTAATCGACTTTAAAGTTGAAGTAGACACATTGATCAAAGATAAAAAGATGAAGAAGGATGACGCTATCTTCAATGTGCTAAAAGGATATATTAAGGACTCTAAGCGTATTCGTTTTGAAGGTGATGGCTATGGAGATGCGTGGGAAAAAGAAGCGAAGAAGCGTAAATTAAGTAATAACAAGACTACTCCGGAAGCACTAAAAGCCCAGATTTTTAAAAGTACCATCGAATTGTATGAAAGTCTTGGTATTATGAGTAAGGTAGAGATTGAAGCACGTCATGAAATAGAAGTAGAAGAATATGCCATGCGGATTCAAATTGAAGGACGTGTCTTGGGAGATATTGCCCGCAATCACGTAATTCCAACATCCATTAGATATCAAAACCTTTTAATTGAAAACGTACAAGGTTTAAAGGACATCTACGGAAAGAGCTTTAAGAAATACGCCAAAGAACAAATGAACCTTATTGAAGCTATTAGCAATCATATTGAAACCATTAATAAAGGGATTACAGATATGATTAACGAACGCAAAAAGGCAAACGGTATAGACAATGCAGAAAAAAAAGCCTTTGCATACTGTGATAACGTGAAGCCTTATTTTGATGAAATTCGCTATCACTGTGACAAATTGGAATTATTGGTAGATGATGAAATCTGGCCTTTAACCAAATATCGTGAGCTGCTTTTCACGAGATAAGCGTAGTAATTATATACAATAGTAAAAGTGCCTCCAATATGGAGGCACTTTTTTTTTGACCCTAGCGAGCGATATAATTCTTTAAATCATCGACAACGGTAGTATTTAAACGTTTTTCCTTCTGAAAAGGGGTAAACCCCTTTTATATAAAGGGTTGATTGTGAGTGATTAAAAGGGGCTTGTGCCTAGTCTTTTACGGCCAGTCTTGTTAGATATTTGTACCAGAAGTTCAAAAGATACCTCAAAGCTTGCAAGCAGAGTTTCCAAGAACCAGAAACAGTTTTAACCAAAATAGTAATTATTAAACTTTGAAATTATGAAAAAATTAATTTTCAGCGCAATGGCGCTAATGATCGGAGCAGTAATGTTCGCACAGTTCAACAACAGTAATGTGTTGCAAATTGGACTATTAAATGATTCGGATGTAGACCAGACAGGTTTGCTTAATGATTCAGATGTTTTTCAACTTGGAGCCTTGAATGGTTCAGATGTAGACCAGGTAGGTGCTTTTAACATTTCGGATGTAGACCAAATTGGAATCGCAAACACCTCACGTGTAGACCAATTAGGGATTGCAAACGGTTCTACTGTATTACAAATTGGAATCTTGAACGATTCTGAAGTAGACCAAATTGGAATATTAAATGGATCTTCTGTAACGCAATTGGGTGTTTTGAATACTTCAGATGTTGGACAGTTAGGAGCTTTAAACACATCTGATGTTGACCAACTAGGAATTGCCAATACGTCTACTGTAACTCAAATTGGGCTTGCAAATGACTCAGATGTAGATCAGATTGGAGCATTGAACAATAGTGATGTAGATCAGTTTGGAATCTTAAACGGTTCTACCGTATTCCAGTTTGGAATTGGAAATGACTCTGATGTTGATCAATTAGGGATTGCTAACACGAGTGATGTGTTTCAATTTGGAATTGGAAACGACTCTGACGTATTACAAATAGGATTAGCAAATGATTCAGATGTGGATCAAATAGGATTCTTTAATACGTCACTAGTAAACCAGTTTGGAGCTTTTAATACAAGTGATGTTTTACAAACAGGATTAGGTCACAACAGTGTTGTAAACCAATTGGGAATTGCAAACAACTCTAGTGTTACACAAAGTAACTAAATAGATCTCCTTATAAATTTTACCTCAAAATTTATTTGTAAGCCAAGTATAGTACAGGAGTGCCATAAACAGTACTCCTGTACTTTACAATTAAAACAAAACGCTCCCATGAAAACGTTAGTCTCACTCTTATTACTATGTTTCTGCTTTATATTGTTGACATTCGCTTCAGCAATCGCGCAAAAAACCATAAGCACTGATATTAAAAATTCAGTTAGTATTCAGCAAATAGGGAATAACAACATTCGTAGTGCAGACATCTTTACAGAAAAGAATAGTGTCGCCTTGTTTGAGATAAGTGTAAAAAATTCATCAAACTTAAACATAGCAGCTTTTGAAGCTAAAGGAGCCTTAGTAAAAGCTGGGATTACTACTTCCTTCTTTCAGAAGAACCGCCCTTACACTAAAAATATTCAAACAGTAGTTTTACAACAAGGAAATAATCAAAACCTTTTAATGCTAGAAAGTAATGGTGATTTAGACACTATGAAAATAGCGATGAAAGCCAACCATCAAAACACTGCCATTAGAAACTTTAAACGCCAACGATGAGCATTTTCTTTTCCATATTATTTTTAATGAGTTTCGGAAATACTTCTGAAGTACCATTTACACAATCAAAAAAAAATACCTTACGTGCTAAGATTAGTACAACTCTAGAAGGCAATACATTACATATAACAGCTATGGCAACTAATACTACTGCAAACAATCAAAACATTGTTTACGTACTGTTAGTTGAAAAAAATAAAAACAAAGGTGGAAACAGATCAAACAATTCACAAAGAGGAAGTGCCATGATAGAGAGTTATAAAACCAAAAAACTATCTACCACAGTAATAAACACCACCTCTAAAGATATAATTAATATCTCGCTTCGCATTTATGGTAAAGGCAGTGAACTCTTAAGTGAAGATACTGTCACTATACCCCAGTAAAAAGCACAGCGCTAACAACGAATACTTATAAACCTGAAAGCAATGAAAACTAGGTGAACTCTCTTTATATTAGTAATAACAATTTCCTATTGCTAGTTCAACAGTTTGTTTAAACTCCAAAAAATCTTGTTTTTTGTGTTGACCCTTTTACGGATACCTGGTTGCTACACTCTACCAACGTGTAAATAATATGTAGCAAAAATGATTCATAAAATAGGTGTTGGTCTCTAAGGTTTTGTAAGAATTTACATAATGTACGTGTAAGTACGTAGTTATTAATCGGTTATAACAAACATTTTATCGAACAGAAAACAATAAAATTTAATTTTAACAAATATTTAACATTTTAACAAATGTTTAAGAAAACTGTATTTCGTCGATTAAAATTTCTTCAAGACAGACCCTAGGCAGTTCATTAATAGTCTTTTTCCTACAAATTAGTTTTGCACTAGCCTGTCATTATTTTCACTCATTGTATTTTCAAAATATAGTCAGATATTTGAAGTATCAGAAACATATAAAATTCCTCATTTGTTTTTCTGATGAATCAAACACCAAATGACAAACCAACGTTTGATTCACTCGTAACACATTCCCCATATTTAGAAAATAAGAAATTTTGGTTTCATCCGAAAGTAGATTTTACGTCCTATAATCAAACGTAAGTACCTGGAAATCAACTAAAAATAGTTTTTTAACCTTTATTAACTTAAATTTTTACTTATGAAAAAAGTAGTTTTATGCGCAGTAGCGCTCATGGCAGGAACAGTAATGTTCGGACAAATGAATGACAGTGACGTCCTTCAAATAGGAGTTGCAAACACTTCTAATGTGAATCAAGACGGTTTTAAGAACAACTCGGACGTACTTCAAGTTGGGATTAGTAACGATTCAGACGTCGATCAAGAAGGAAGACGTAATGGTTCTTTAGTGGTTCAATTAGGAGAAGACAACGAATCTGATGTGGATCAAGACGGAAGACGTAATGGTTCTCTTGTTTTCCAATTAGGAGAAGATAATGAGTCTGATGTAGAACAGGATGGTAGAGACAACGGTTCTTTAGTAATTCAGTTAGGAGAAGATAATGATTCAGACGTTGATCAAGAAGGAAGACGTAATGGTTCTTTGGTGCTTCAAGTAGGAGAAGATAACGATTCTGATGTAGATCAGGAAGGTAGAGACAACGGTTCTTTAGTAATTCAATTAGGAGAGGACAATGATTCAGACGTTGATCAAGAAGGAAGACGTAATGGTTCTTTGGTACTTCAAGTAGGAGAAGATAACGATTCTGATGTAGATCAGGACGGTAGAGACAATGGTTCTTTAGTAATTCAATTAGGAGAAGACAACGATTCTGATGTAGATCAAGACGGAAGACGCAATGGTTCTTTGGTTTTCCAATTAGGTGAAGACAACGATTCTGATGTAGATCAGGATGGTAGAGACAACGGTTCTTTAGTAGTACAAATTGGTGAAGACAACGATTCTGATGTTGACCAAGATGGTAGACGTAACGGTTCTTTGGTTTTCCAATTAGGTGAAGATAACGATTCTGATGTAGATCAAAATGGTAGAGACAACGGTTCTTTAGTTCTTCAAATTGGTGAAGACAACGATTCTGATGTAGATCAAAACGGAAGACGTAACGGTTCTGCTGTTATTCAATTAGGTGAAGACAATGAGTCTATCGTGTACCAGCAAGGTCGTGATAACGGATCTTTAGTAATGCAAATTGGTGAAGATAATGAGTCTGATGTATACCAAGTAGGTCGCAGAAACAGTTCTTTTGTTTTCCAGTTAGGTGAAGATAACTTCGGTTACATTACTCAAATTGGTAGAGACAATGACCAAGACTTAGTACAATTAGGAGAAGACAATGATGCGTATGTAACGCAAGAAGGTCGTCGTAACGATTCTTACGCACTACAGGTAGGTGATGACAATTATTTAGAAGTTCACCAACTTGGTAGAGACAACACATCTACGTCACTTCAATTTGGTTTAGGTAACTACGGTTCTGTTGACCAGCACGGAAGAAACAACGACTCTGATGTTCTTCAGGTTGGAGTTTGGAATGGGCAAACAACTGAGCAGTACGGAAGAAACAACGATTCTGATGTATTACAAGTTGGATTGTTAAACGGTAGCTTTGTTCACCAGCACGGTCTAGGACATATGAGTAATGTTGCTCAGATTGGAGCTTTCAATAGTTCAACTGTTATCCAGCATAACTAATACATAGTCCTTGAGAAATTTATCTCAAACTATTTGTTAAAACTAATATTTGATAGGGGCAAACGCCCCTATCATTTTACTGTAAAAGCCCCAATCTTTATCGATACTACAAGAATAATTTCTTGAACAGTTTGATTTCCAATATTTCCCCTTATCTTTATACTTATAACCTTTTTATTGTGATCAAGATGAAAACAATACCTACTGCATATATACTACTCATTTTGTCTCTTGTAGGCAATTTGGTATTCGCTCAAACAAATTCTAATATTAAGTCCTCAGTTATTGAAGTTTTTAAAAATGAGGGTGCCACATTAAATTTTTTATCTTCACAACAAGAGCGCTTCACTAATAATTCACAAAACATTTCTACTAGTAATGCTGTTTATATTCAGCAAGTAGGTAACTACAATGCTGTAGCTTCTACCACCCAGTCTCTATCGAGTGACATCAATTTATTTCAAATCGGGAATCGTAATGAGGTTGTCTTAGGAGTAAAGGCTGCTTCAATAAACGAAAATGTGATTCAACAAGGAGTTAATAACAGTTTCTTAGATGTTAGCACGAATGGCAGTATTTTTCACGCTGCAAATGTTATTCAGCAAGGAACTAATCAAAATCTTATTTGGTTAGGCGATAATTCTATATCTAAAAATATGCTGGTGCGTATGCGTGGTAATGGACAAACAGTTCTTGTTAGAAATATTAAGTAATACTAATTCATTTTATTTTGAAATATAAGATAGCTTTTTTTCTACTAGTTGCTTTAGTGATGAATAGTTTATTGATGCCCTGTCAAGCTCAAATCTATAATTCCGAAATTGAAGCCAAAATAATTTTAGAAGAAGAATACGGCCAAATTTCAATTACTGGGGCGGCTTTAAACACTACCAATATATCACAGAGCTTACGCTATGAACTTTCGGTCATAAAAGGAGAGAAAAATAGTGGTAACAAGTCTCGGAATAGCCAGAAAGGACGCATTGTATTGGAGGCAGGTGCACAAAAAACATTATCCAATACCAGAATTAATTCTGATGATAAGCAGAGAATTATTATATTATTGCTTATTTATAATACACAGGAAGAACTAGTAGGCAAAGACAGACTTATATTAAACGGAACCGAGGACGAAGAACAAGAGAAAATTATACTTAATAAAAAAAAGAATAACACTTCATCCGATACAGATTCAGGTTCTGAATATTATAATGATGGAGTTGTTCTAAGGGGTATTGTGGTTGAAGACACCAAAACAAGATTTGGTAGTGACTTCTATAAAATGTTTTACACGCACTATTTCAACGATGAAATTAATGGTAAAGAAATTGTAACCATAAAAGAATCATTAGCAGTGGGCAGCAATACGAAAATAGAAATATTTGTCGCACAAAAAAAAGTGTTAGAGTTTGTTGTAAGACCTCAGTACGAGTATTTGAAGGCAGCAAAAGATGAAGCCATTATTCGGGTTAGATATTATTTAAATCAACTTGAACAAAATAAAACACAAGTTCAGCAATATTAAGTATACTAATATGAAAAAATTATTTTTTTTATGTATGATCAGTATGAGTTCCTACAGTATAGGGCAACAATTAGTGTATACACCAAAAAATCCAGCGTTTGGAGGTGATCCATTTAACTATACCTGGCTACTCAACTCCGCAAATGCTCAAAACTCTTTTGAAGATGATGATCTTTTTGGAGGTTTTGATGGTCTCGATAACTTAGGTAACCTCGGTAATTTAGGTAATCAATTTGGTCAAAATGGACAAAACCTACCCGACGTGGGTACTTCTAGAGATGGAGATCTTGAATATGAAGTATACGAATCTAATGAAGGACTCGTCATAAATATTTTAGATATTACGACTGGAGAACAAACGCAAATAATCGTTCCTAATAATTAAAAAGATTATGTTAAAGTGCAATAAACTAGTATATCTTTTTTGTTTGTCGTTTGTTTTAAGTGGTTGTGGCGCCTATTTCAATCAGCCTACGACTCCACAACAAGCACGAATTTCAGAAGGTACACAACAAACAAAAAAATTAAAACAGTTGCCAGAACCTCAAATTCCTTTAGAGGTAGGGGTGTATAATTTTAAAGATCAAACAGGTCAATTTAAGAGTATTGAAAATGTGAGTACATTTAGTACAGCGGTTACGCAAGGTGCCACTACAATTTTAATTAAAGCCTTAGAAGACTCGGGGTGGTTCCGGCCTATAGAGCGTGAAAACTTTGGGAATCTTCAAACAGAAAGAAATATAATCCGAACCACTAGAGAACAGTATCAAAATTCTCAAAACAGTGCCGCACAACGCTTAAGTCCTTTAAAATTTGCAGGGATTATTTTAGAAGGAGGTATAATTTCATACGATACCAACATACTTACCGGAGGGGTTGGTGCACGCTATTTTGGCGTTGGAGGATCATCCCAATATAGACAAGATAGAATTACAGTATACCTGCGTGCCGTGTCAACCTCTACAGGAGAAATATTAAAGACTGTAAATGTCTCAAAAACTATACTTTCTCAGGGAGTGGATGTTGGGTTATTTCGCTATGTAAATTTCCAAAGACTTTTGGAGGTTGAAACAGGATTTACTAAAAACGAACCCTCTCAAATGGCCGTGCAAGAGGCTATTGAAAAAGCAGTAATGCTGCTCATATTAGAAGGAATTAAAGATGATCTTTGGTCTACTAAAGAAGGAGAACTTAAAGATCAGGAATTAATAAAGGAATACGAGCTGGAGCAAAAACTAGAAAACGATACCGAGCTTTATGAAAGACAATATTTAAAGCATGAGTATAGATTTGCTGTGAGTGCTTTAGGAGGCGTTAATTTTCTGGATGGAGATTATACAACAAGTGCTATAGATTTCATGAGTGGTGTAGGTCTTAAGGTAAGATTAATGCCAGAATTAGGTTTAAATTTTCAGACCAATATCATGAGATTTAATGCAACAAAAGATTTTAAAAATTGGTGGGTAAGCGAAAGTTTAAATTTAGAATACAATATACTACCTCATGACCGTCTGTCTCCGTTTTTTTATGCGGGTCCTGGAGTTCTTTTTTATGCAGATGATACAGACACCGAAACTTTAGAGCGTTGGGACTCTTTCTTCAAACTTCAGGTTGGGGCAGGGTTGGAATATGCTTTAACAGATAGGTTTTCACTTATTGTACAAACTGATTGGAATTCAGTGTTTTCAGATAAAATAGATCAGCTTGAGAGCGGTCGAAGAGACGATTTCTATTATAATATAGGAATTGGTATAAACTATCATTTTGGTCCAAAAAGCACAAATTTAAAACACATTAGAAAATAGGTTTAAGATGAAATATACATTAAAATATATACTAGCCTTGCTTTCAATCATATTGTTGGTTGTAGCCTGTAATGAAGACAGAATTGGTGAAGATGATACAGGCGCCATAAGCGGTACTGTTGTTGCAGCGGGCACCAATTTACCTATTCCCAATGTAAGGGTTAGGACTCAACCAATATCTAGTACTGTTTTTACGGATAGTCTTGGTAAATTTTTAATTGAAAATGTACCAGTAGGCGATTATGCCGTAGAAGCACGTGTAGACGACTTTATAACAGATTTTGAGCCCACTACTGTGATAGCCAGCGCAACGGTAAATGTGGTTTTTGAACTCGAAGTTTCAACAGCTAATAACAGGCCTCCTTCAGCACCTGTATTAATAGCACCTGCAGAAAATGAAGTGCTACAGAGTATTGAAGCTGTCTTTGCCTGGGACTCTACCGATCCGGATGAGGATCCGATTGTCTATTCTTTAGAACTAAGAAACGATCAAAACGAAGATGTTCAACTATTTGAGAATATCACAGATACTACATTTACGTATTCACCCCTTTTATTAGGCGCACAATATTTTTGGCAGGTAACTGCTACAGACGAAATTAACGAACCTGTTTTAAGTCCTCTAGGTACTTTTTCAGTGATTAGTGCACCGGTGGATAATAGATTTTTATTTACTAGAAAGATAAATGGCAATAACGTCATATTTTCTGCAGACCAAGATGGAACAGAATTTCAGTTAACTCCTTCAGATAAAAATAGCTATAGACCTACTAGAAATGTAGCAGCTGGCCGTATAGCATTCTTGCAATCCAACGGAGCCGAAGTAGATATTTATACAATGGATAGAGATGGCAGTAATATTGAAAAAGTTACACTAACCATAAGACCAGCAGGTTTTAATCTGAATGAAATTAATATTTCTTGGCCCGAAAACAGTCAGAGAATTTATTATCCAGTTTTTGATAAATTGTACAGAATAAACACCAATGGACAAGGCTTAGAATTAGTATATCAAACAACCGATGGCTCGTTTATTTCAGAAATAGATGTTCATGAAATAGATAATATTATAGCCATTAAAACAAATAATATAGAGGGCTACAATGTATCTATTTATACCATAGATTTTTCCGGAACAATTCAAGATGTTATCCTGGCAAATGCTTTGGGAGCTAGCAGTGGTTTAGAAATTTCTGTAACTACTCAAAAAGTAGTATTTACTTATGATGTATCAGAATTTCAAAATGCCAATTACAGACGTTTGGATTCAAGAATTTTTATCTATGACTTGCCATCTGCCACTACCACTGAAATTTCTGGAGATAAACCAAATGGAACGAACGATTTCCAAGTGAAATTTTCACCTAATGAAGCTCAAGTAATATATACAAATACATCAAATGATGGGATTTCCCAAAGAGATGTGTACACTATCGATATTAATGAGGATGATAATATGGGGACGCGAACGCTCCTAATTAGCGATGGTTTTATGCCAGATTGGGAATAATAAATACTAGGTATGGTTAAAAAAAGCGTCTCGAATTTCCGAGACGCTTTTGCATTCTGTACTTTTGTGGTTCTAAGAGAATTGTATGAGTCAAGAAATTTCAAAAAGATATGCCCAACGCGGTGTTTCGGCAGGCAAGGAAGATGTTCATAATGCTATAAAAAATGTAGATAAAGGACTTTTTCCAAAAGCCTTTTGTAAAATAGTTCCGGATTATCTCACTGGAGACGAAGACTATTGCTTGATAATGCACGCAGATGGCGCAGGAACCAAATCTTCTCTGGCCTATATGTACTGGAAAGAAACAGGCGACATAACTGTGTGGAAAGGGATCGCTCAGGACGCGCTTATTATGAATGTAGACGATCTGCTTTGTATAGGTGCTGTAGATAATATTATACTTTCTTCAACCATTGGTCGCAATAAAAATTTAATTCCTGGTGAAGTGATTTCAGCCATCATTAATGGTACTGAAGAATTATTGGAAGACTTGGCTAAATTTGGTGTGAAAATCCATTCCACAGGAGGAGAAACAGCCGATGTAGGTGATTTAGTAAGAACTATTATTGTAGATAGTACTGTCACCGCAAGAATGAAACGATCCAACGTAATTAATAATGCAAATATCCGTCCAGGTGATGTGATTGTAGGTTTGTCTTCTTTTGGGCAGGCAACGTACGAAACCGAATATAATGGTGGAATGGGTAGTAATGGTTTAACAAGTGCGCGTCATGATGTATTCCATAAATATCTAGCCACAACATACCCAGAAAGTTTTGACGCTGCAGTACCCGAAGATTTGGTGTACAGCGGTAGTAAAAAATTAACGGATGGCATTCCAAATGCTCCGTTAGATGCTGGTAAATTAGTATTGTCTCCCACGAGAACCTATGCGCCTATAATCAAGGAAATTCTCTCCAACTATACTCCGGAGCAAATTCATGGGATGGTGCACTGTAGTGGAGGAGCGCAGACAAAAATTCTTCATTTTATCGACAATCTTCATATTATAAAAGATACTATGTTTGACACACCGCCACTCTTCAAATTAATACAAGAAGAAAGTAATACAGACTGGAAAGAAATGTACCAAGTTTTTAATATGGGGCATAGAATGGAATTATATGTACCTGAAGAAATAGCTCAGGATATTATTGCAATTTCAAAATCTTATAATGTAGATGCTCAAATAGTGGGGAAAGTAGCGGCTTCTAAAACAAAGAAATTAACTATTACCTCCAAACACGGAGAGTTTATATATTCTTAATTACTAAGAGTTCTCTGAGTGTACATAGTTTTTAAAAACATTATTTTAATACCTCAAGTTGTATCCTAAGGGTGTAGCAGAAGTGATACTTAGTTAATTTACTTTTCTCTGAAGTAAATGGATCAACTTCCCAAGAAATGGAGAGCCTTATTTTTGACACATTTTTTCCCTTCAGCTGAATTGAAACCTTCCTTAATTTATTGTAAATTTGACGCTGTATTGAAGTATAAGTCAATATGAAAATTACACCATGCTAGAAAAACTTCAAATAGTAAAAAATAGATTTGACGAGGTAAGCGATCTCATCATTCAGCCCGAAATTATTACAGATCAAAAGCAATATATTCAGTTAAACAAAGAGTATAAAGATTTACGAGCTCTTATGGACAAGCGTGAAGCTTATCTTACAGCTACGGAACGTGTAGCGGAGGCTGAAGAAATCCTTTCGGATGGTAGTGATGCAGATATGGTAGAGATGGCGAAAATGCAGCTGGATGAAGCTAAATCTAAAATTGAAACTTTGGAAGAGGAAATTAAGTTTATGTTAATTCCTAAAGATCCAGAAGATAGAAAGAATGCAGTAATGGAAATAAAAGCAGGAACTGGTGGCGACGAGGCTAGTATTTTTGCTGGAGATTTGCACCGTATGTATACCAAGTATTGTGAAAACAAAGGATGGAAAACCAGTGTTGTAGATTTTAGTGAAGGAACCAGTGGAGGGTATAAAGCCATCCAGATGGAGGTTGAGGGAGACGATGTATATGGAACACTAAAGTTTGAAGCTGGAGTTCATCGCGTTCAAAGAGTACCGCAAACAGAAACACAAGGTCGTGTACATACTAGTGCAGCTACTGTTCTGGTTTTTCCAGAGGCTGAAGAGTTTGATGTTCAAATAGAAATGAAAGATGTTCGTATTGATTATTTTTGTTCATCGGGTCCTGGAGGACAGTCTGTAAACACTACGTATTCTGCTGTGCGTTTAACACACGTGCCCACAGGACTGGTAGCACAATGTCAAGATCAAAAATCACAACATAAAAATAAAGAAAAAGCGTTTAAGGTATTGCGATCCAGATTATACGATATGGAGCTAGCCAAAAAGCAAGCCGAGGATGCCGAAAAACGGGGCTCCATGGTAACCAGTGGTGACAGGAGTGCAAAAATTAGAACCTATAACTATTCGCAAGGACGTGTTACCGATCATAGAATTAACCTTACCCTATACGATTTGAGTAATATTATAGATGGGGATATTCAGAAAATTATAGATGAGCTTCAACTAGTGAGTAATACTGAAAAGCTGAAAGAAGCCGGGGAAACTTTTTAAGAAATACGATATGACTACAGAAGAACTTGTTGTTCAAATTCATAAAAAGAAATCGTTTCTCTGTATTGGTTTAGATGTAGATCTTGATAAAATTCCAAACCATTTATTGGGGGAAGAAGATCCAATATTTGCCTTCAATAAAGCGATTATAGACGCTACTCATCACCTTGCCGTGGCCTACAAGCCTAATACTGCTTTTTATGAAGCCTACGGCTTAAAAGGTTGGAAATCGCTAGAAAAAACGATTCACTATCTTACTAAAAACTATCCAGAGCTATTTACTATCGCCGATGCTAAAAGAGGTGATATTGGAAATACGTCTACTATGTATGCTAAAGCTTTTTTTGAAGATTTAGGGTTCGATTCGGTTACCACTGCACCCTATATGGGGAAAGATAGTATAGAGCCATTTTTAAAGTTTGAAAATAAACATACCATCTTATTGGCATTAACTTCAAATCAGGGAGCCTTCGATTTTCAAACTAAAATGGTGGATGGGAAAGAATTGTATAAAAGTGTTATTGAAACTTCTACGCAGTGGGCCAATGCTCAAAACTTGATGTATGTAGTGGGGGCAACAAAGGCAAAGTATCTTGCTGAAATTAGAAAGATAGTTCCTACTAGTTTTTTATTAGTTCCTGGGGTAGGAGCCCAAGGAGGAAGTCTTTCTGAAGTATGCAAGTACGGGCTTTCTTCAAATATTGGGCTGCTTATTAATTCTTCTCGAGGTATTATTTATGCGGGTAAGGATGAAGAATTTGCACAGGCTTCGGCAACTGCAGCTAAGGAATTGCAGTCGCAAATGGAAGGTATTCTGAATGCGCTTTAAGGATCAGTTACATAGAGAAATTGAAGTATTTCAAGAGCCTGTTAGGATTGTTTCCCTGGTACCTTCTCAAACCGAATTGCTTGTAGATTTAGGATTAAGTAACCGCATAGTAGGGGTGACAAAATTTTGCGTGCATCCAGAAGGTTTTAAAACTACAAAGACCATTGTTGGTGGTACCAAACAGGTGCATTTCGATACAATTAAGTTGTTACGACCAGACCTGATTATTTGTAACAAAGAAGAGAATACAAAGGAGATGGTAGTGACTCTTGAAAACATTGCTCCTGTGTGGGTAAGTGATATTTACACCATTGAAGATACTTTGAAAATGATTCGGCAATTTGGTGAACTGTTTTCAGTCAAGGAAAAAGCAGAGGAACTGATCAGAAAAATTGAAACTGAATTAGTTAATTTTCAAAAGTACATACACCTAAGACCCATAAAAAAAGTAGCGTATGTGATCTGGAAGAACCCGTATATGGTTGCTGGTGCTAATACGTTTATAGATCATTTGCTAAAGTTAAATAACTTTGAAAATGTGTTCAGTAAAAAGCCGTCACGCTACCCCGAAGTTTTGGAGGAAGATTTAAAAGTAGCAGATATACTATTACTAGCTACAGAGCCTTTTCCATTTAAAAACAAAGATGTTTTAGAATTAAAAAACACACTTACCAAAGAAGTGCGTTTAGTTGATGGGGAATATTTTAGCTGGTATGGTTCTAGGCTGGTAAATGCGTTGTCTTATTTTAAAACGCTACATTACCTTCTTTTACTTATCTGCATTTTGTAAGGTGAGGTATCTAATTTCATCAAAGACCTTATAGGCTTGCTTTTGTACTTTTTCACTTTCATTTTTGTCTCTTAAGGCTACCTTAAATGACTTTCTCATAAGCTCGACATATTTTTGTTCAAGCTTTTCTACTCTCGATTTTCTTTTTAACCAACTAGACATGTTTTCTTTACTTATTTAGGCAAAAATAACAATCTGGTAACCTAATCTTTACTAACAATAAGTTAATCATGTCCTAATTTATTCCACCTTAATACAAAGGTTACTAGTCTTGTAATGCAAAAACTTGACGCAATAAATTTGTGGTTCTGGAGGCAACACTACTTCGTATTTTATTTTCTTCTACGGCTATCATTGTATACACACCTTTTAAAGCTTGGTTGGTAACATAATCCGTAAGGTCTGGATTTACCTGAGTTACAAATGGAATCGTATTGTATTTAGTTATCATATTTTCCCAAATCCTATCTGCACCTACTTTTTGAAAAGAATTTTTTATAACAGGATTGAACTCTGTATAGAGTGCGTTATTAGTTCGGCCTTCCAGATAATTGGTTGCGGCATTGTTTGGGCCTAAGAGAATGTTTTTAGCGTCGGTAAATGTAATTTCCTTCACAGCATTTACAAAAATAGGCGTTGCTGTTTTTACGGCATCTTCTGCAGCACGATTTAGTAGTAGTAATCCTTCATCTGCAAGACTACTTAGTCCAATATCCCGCAGGGCGCGGTCTACTTTTGTAAGTTCCTGAGGCAAGAGAATTTTCACTAAGTTATTTTTATAAAAACCATCTTTCTGCGTGAGTTTTGTAACCTGTTTGTCTATGCCAAAATCTAATGCCTGGCGTAGGCCGCTGGCAATTGTTGTTGGATTCATTTCTCCACCTTGCGGCAAATTATTTACAACTTGTTGTAGTTCTGCACAAGAAACTACTGCAAAACAAGAAAAGAATATAACGAGCTTTTTCATAACATTTTCATTTGAAAGTTAAAGTATAAATATAAAAAAAGCCCTTCAAAAGAAGGGCTTCCTATGATAAGAAATAAGTAACTAATTACTTAATAACTTTTACAGTTTTAGAAGAACCGTTCATTGTGATGTTTACTAAGTAAGCACCAGAACTAAGAGTACTCATATCAATACTTGGAGATACAGCACCAGGAGTAGCAGTAAGAACTACTTTCCCTAATACATCGTATACTGTAACAGCATCAACTGTGTTAGTAGTTTGAATGTTTAATCTGTCTTTAACTGGATTAGGATACACGCTAAAGTTAGAAGTTGAAAAATCGTCAGAACCTAGAATTAAACCTTCTTGGAAAATTACATTATCCATGTAAAAATTTGCACCTGTGTTATCCCAGATGTCTGCTGCTTGAAGCTGTCCGCCTAAGAAGTTATCACCTGTATAAACAGAAGTTCCATCAAATAATAGGTCAAGTGTATCGTTGTCAAGATCGATAACGTAAGTTACGGTAACCCACGTGCTCTCATCAAAAGTAAAACTTTCTTGAATAACTCCAGCAGCATCTGTAACAGCTCCAGTATCACCAGCGGTAGCATCGTTAAAGTATAAACCAGCACCAAATGTATCAGCTGTTACATCCATAAGACCTATAAATCCAGTAGAACCTGGCTCTAAATAAAGGTCAAATTGCCAAGAGTATAATCCGTTTGTAATATCGCCAAATAACAATAGCATGTCATTTCCAGTAGAAATGAAAAGAGAATTTGGTGCAGAATTAGCTTGCGCAGTACTAACGTCTGCATCTTCTGCGTTCCCAGGAGCGTCACTCCAAGTTCTCCAGTTAGGGGATTGTGCATCTATATCTCCTACAGCGTAAAAGTCAAAGTTGTCATCAATTTGTGCATTTGCATTAAATGCGAAAGCTACGATAGCAGCTAGAATGTAGATTTTTTTCATAGTATTTTATTTTAGGTTTATAATGAACTTCAAAAATACATTTTTTTTACAGAAATAACATGATAATTAACTTCTTTTTTTATTATTTATATAATAGTTGTTTCCAATGTGAGTAAGGGTTTTAGTAACTTTGCATTCATAAATATTTATTATGCAACAACAAATTCCGTATACCCCAAAAAATAAAGTTAGAATTGTAACCGCCGCCTCTCTTTTTGATGGTCATGACGCCGCGATTAATATTATGAGACGGATTATTCAGTCTACAGGCGTAGAAGTAATCCATCTTGGTCACGACCGTAGTGTGGAAGAAGTTGTAAATACGGCCATTCAGGAAGATGCCAATGCTATTGCAATGACCTCTTACCAAGGTGGGCATAATGAGTACTTTAAATATATGTACGATTTACTGCAGGAAAAAGGAGCTGGGCATATCAAGATTTTTGGTGGCGGTGGCGGTGTTATACTTCCTTCTGAAATTTCAGATTTGATGGCCTATGGTATTACCCGAATTTATTCACCAGACGATGGCCGGGAGATGGGGCTGCAAGGAATGATTAATCATCTTGTTGAAACTTCAGATTATCCCATAGGTAATACCCTGAATGGAGAAGTCGCTAAGCTTTCAAGTAAAGAAGCTGGTGCCATTGCTCGTGTGATCTCTTCTGCAGAAAATTTTCCAGAAGTAGCTAAAGATGCCCTGGATGCCATTCATAAAAAAAATAAAACACTTAAAATTCCAGTGCTTGGTATTACAGGTACCGGAGGTGCAGGGAAGTCTTCTTTGGTAGATGAATTGGTGCGTAGATTTTTAGTAGATTTTCCTGAGAAAACGATTGGGCTTATTTCAGTAGATCCCTCAAAAAGAAAAACGGGTGGGGCGCTCTTAGGCGATAGAATACGTATGAATGCCATTAACTCTCCAAGAGTGTATATGCGTAGTCTGGCAACCCGACAGAGTAATTTGGCACTTTCCAAATACGTAGCCGAAGCGATTGAAGTGATTAAAGCTGCCGAATACGATCTAATTATCCTTGAAACATCCGGAATTGGACAAAGTGATACCGAAATTTTGGAACATAGCGATGTGTCTTTATATGTAATGACACCAGAATTTGGTGCCGCAACGCAGCTGGAAAAGATAGATATGCTGGATTTTGCAGATTTGGTAGCCATCAATAAATTCGACAAACGTGGTTCGTTGGATGCGTTGCGCGATGTGAAAAAACAATATATGCGTAACCATCAATTGTGGGATACACCACAGGACGAGTTACCTATATTTGGAACGATTGCATCCCAATTTAATGATCCGGGGATGAATACCTTATATAAGGCCATCATGGATCAGCTGGTTTCAAAAGCAGATGCGAAGCTGGAGAGTACTTTTGAAATAAGCAACGAGATGAGCGAAAAGATTTTTGTAATTCCACCAGCTCGCACACGCTACCTTTCTGAGATTTCTGAAAACAACCGTGCCTACGATAAAATTGCTTCAGAACAGGCTGAAGTTGCTCAAAAACTCTATGGAATTTTTAAAACTATGGAAACGGTTTCAGGAAGCGCACCTGGAATTGATAAAGCAGGCATTATTTCAGAAACCGTAAAAAGCACTGAAAATAATAACGATTTACTGAAGCTTTTACTAGCCGAATTTGATCGTGTAAAAATGGACTTGGATCCTTATAATTGGGAAGTAATCACTACGTGGGACGAGAAGGTGAATAGATATAAGAACCCAGTCTATACCTTTAAAGTAAGAGACAAAGAAATTAATATTGAAACACATACTGAAAGCCTTTCACACTCACAGATACCAAAGGTTGCTTTACCGAAGTATCAGGCGTGGGGTGATATTTTAAGATGGTGTCTACAAGAAAATGTACCTGGAGAGTTTCCGTATACGTCGGGATTGTATCCGTTTAAAAGAACAGGCGAGGATCCAGCCAGAATGTTTGCAGGGGAAGGTGGGCCAGAACGTACCAACCGTCGTTTTCATTACGTAAGTCACGGTTTGCCAGCTAAGCGTTTATCTACAGCATTTGATAGTGTAACGCTTTACGGTAACGATCCAGGATTGCGGCCAGATATCTACGGAAAAATAGGAAATGCAGGTGTGTCCATTTGTTGTCTGGACGATGCAAAAAAGCTATACAGTGGTTTCGATTTAAGTAATCCGATGACCTCGGTGAGTATGACTATTAACGGACCTGCACCTATGTTGCTAGGGTTCTTTATGAATGCCGCCATAGACCAGAATTGTGAAAAGTATATCGTTGCGAACGAAATAGAAACTGAAACCGAAAAACGAATTGCGGAGATTTATAAAGGAAAAACACGTCCGCAATACCAAGGGAAATTACCAGAAGGAAATGATGGCCTTGGGTTGATGCTTTTAGGGGTTACAGGGGATCAGGTTTTGCCAAAAGATGTTTATGAACAAATTAAAGTAGATACGCTTAAACAAGTACGCGGAACGGTGCAAGCCGATATTTTAAAAGAAGACCAGGCACAAAACACCTGTATTTTTTCTACAGAATTTGCCTTGCGTCTAATGGGCGATGTGCAGGAATATTTTATTAAAGAACAGGTACGTAATTTTTATTCGGTTTCTATTAGTGGTTACCATATTGCTGAAGCTGGCGCAAATCCCATTACACAATTGGCGTTTACATTGGCAAATGGTTTTACGTATGTAGAATACTATTTAAGTCGCGGCATGGACATTAACAAATTTGGTCCTAACCTGTCGTTTTTCTTTAGTAACGGGATAGATGCAGAATACTCTGTAATTGGTCGAGTGGCACGTAAGATTTGGGCAAAGGCATTAAAAAATAAGTACAATGCCAATCCGCGTGCGCAGATGCTGAAGTACCATATTCAGACTTCAGGAAGATCTTTACACGCGCAAGAGATTGATTTCAATGACATCAGAACTACGCTACAGGCATTATATGCCATATACGACAATTGCAATAGTTTGCATACCAATGCTTACGATGAGGCTATTACAACCCCTACGGAGGAGAGTGTGAGACGTGCGATGGCCATTCAGCTAATTATTAATAAGGAACTTGGATTGGCTAAAAATGAAAATCCAATTCAGGGAAGCTTTATAATTGAAGAATTAACAGATCTTGTAGAAGATGCCGTGCTAAAAGAATTCGATAGCTTAACCGAGCGTGGTGGTGTGTTGGGAGCTATGGAAACCATGTACCAGCGCAGTAAAATACAAGAAGAGAGCTTGTACTACGAAACCTTAAAACATTCAGGAGAGTTCCCAATTATTGGTGTAAACACATTCTTAAGCAGTAAAGGTTCGCCTACAGTACAACCTGCTGAAGTGATAAGAGCCACCGAAGAAGAAAAGCAATACCAAATAGAAGTGGTGAAGAACTTAAATAATAGCAACGATGCAAAAGTTTCAGAGTTATTGAAAGAGCTACAGCGAAAATCTATTAACAACGAAAATATTTTTGAAGCTTTAATGGAGGTTTGTAAATATGCTTCTTTAGGGCAAATTACCCATTCCTTATTTGAAGTAGGAGGGCAGTACAGGCGAAATATGTAAGCAGACACTTGGTCTCGCTTTTCCAGCGAGGCCTTAGTGGTCGCTTATCCCGACTTTTTCTGTCGGGATCTTATATAGTTTTTCTGTTTTTTTTATACTTGGTCTCGCTTTTCCAGCGAGGCCTTAGTGGTCGCTTATCCCGACTTTTTCTGTCGGGATCTTATATAGTTTTTCTGTTTTTTTTATACTTGGTCTCGCTTTTCCAGCGAGGCCTTAGTGGTCGCTTATCCCGACTTTTTCTGTCGGGATCTTATATAGTTTTTCTGTTTTTTTTATACTTGGTCTCGCTTTTCCAGCGAGGCCTTAGTGGTCGCTTATCCCGACTTTTTCTGTCGGGATCTTATATAGTTTTTCTGTTTTTTTTATACTTGGTCTCGCTTTTCCAGCGAGGCCTTAGTGGTCGCTTATCCCGAATTTTTCTGTCGGGATGGTATTTGTTATCATTATTTTGTAGAAAGTTTTAATACACTTTGATGATCCTAATTTATTTCAGAATATAAAGTTGTACAGGGATATCAATTATGGTGTGTCTTACAATGTGGGGGCCTTATTTCATGTTTTCATCATCATCTTCATCACTTTCATCTTCATCTAAATCTTCATCATCGTATAGATAAAATGAAGTGTCTAAATATTCCAAGGGGTTGAAGGGGATGTCGTCTTCGGGGTCGTGATCATTGTAATTTACACCAGGCGGATTGAATAAACCCCATCGATCTATGCTATAGTTAAAAGGATCGAAGGTCTTTACCCATTCTGCAAATACAACACGAAATATTTCGATTTCGTTTCGAAGTAGGTCTAGATATTCGGTTTCTTTATATCCATTGATTTGTAGGCTCCGTGCATCTGTTATTAATTCTTTGGCCGCTTTTCTTATAATGGTAGCATTCTCCATTTTTAGGTCATACATTTCAACCGCTTCGGCTCCTGATATTTTAGCAGGAATTACTGTAGCATTTTGCATTAGATGATCCAAACTACTTTGAATCCATTCTTTTTGAATTGATGCGTGATCCCCTTTAAAAGTAATATCTGTATTTTCAACGGCTTGTACAATACGGAGTACCAATATTCTTATTTCTTCAGCTTTAAGAAATACAGGTATATTCCGTGCTGCATCACGGTTGGAGCTATCTTCGTTGGTAAACATAGTTTTTGGTTTTACTACTTTAAATGTAGTGCAAAGAACACCTTAAAAAAGAAGAATTTAAATATTATAGCGTCAACATCCAATTACGTTGTAATTTTCTGAATTTTTTTAGCTCTTTACGGAGTATGGGCAAAAAGTCCTTGCCATTGCTATGGGTTCTCTCCAGACGTTCACAATTTCGGTACAAGGCATTGGTAAGTCTTGTTATAGAGGCTATGTGTTTTTCTTTTGACTCTGAAAAGGCTTGCTGTTCAGCTTTTAAAATTTGTGGAGCGAGTGAAACAGATTGTTGTACAATATCGCCTGTAAAATAAATATGTTCCTGCTCTGTCCCATCTTCATTTAGCGCACTAAAATCGTGGATAAAATATTGAGAGATATTTCGGGACAATGCAAAAATTTCCTGTGCCTTTTTATAAATGGCAGTTTGTGGAAAATGAGTGTGTGCTTTAGGTAACACGATACGTATAGTAATTCAATTAATTTTCTCAAATTTAGTAAGATATATAGAGTTTTGTATATCTATTTTAAGGTAAAATGCTATTTTTGATTTAAATATTAAATTAATTTTTAAAAAATCTTTAAAATGAAATTAGATGCGCTCAATTGGAAAATCCTTAAGCACCTTCAGCAAAATGCCAGAGTAAGTAATTCTGAAATAGGCAGGCAAGTTGGAATAAGTTCTCCAGCAGTTTCAGAACGGATAAAGAAGATGGAGGATGGTGGAATTATACATAGTTATAGAACCGTGATTTCTCCATTTGAAGCAGGGTATCAACTAAAGGCTATTATCACCTTAAGAGCTTTTATGGGAAAATTAAAACCATTTTTGGAAAAGGTAAAAACGTATGAGGAAGTACTTAATTGCTATAGAATAACAGGTAATGAAAATATTGTGATGGAAGTGGTGCTTCGAAATCAAAAACATTTAGAGACCTTTATAGATCAGCTTATTTCTTATGGCGAAACAAAAACACAAATCGTGCTATCTCATGTCGTTGCAAACAATAGTATCCAGCAGGTAAAACCATCTTAAAAGTTAAAGAAATTAGTATAGTATGTACTCTTCGTTAAAAAATATACAATTGTAATTTTGTTAATAATTCTGCTGGTGATTATATAGTAATTTAGTATAAAATTAATTGATACAGCCATGAAAAAATATACGATACACTTCTTACTTCTTACTATAATAACATTTGCACTTGGATTTTCAGGAATTGAATTCGCAGGAGCTTCTGTTATTCGTTTTATATGCCTAATTGCAGGTATTGGTCTCATGATCTCTTGTTTAGATGCTGTTATTTTATCTAAGCAAAACAGAAGGTTGAGAAAAACCTTAAAAGCTGAAAAAATTAGAAAATAATCCTACTTATGATTATGTAATTACTGTGGGTCGCCTCTTATAGGTTCCATTATATTACTAGCCTACCCCGAAAGGGAGTAGGCTATTTTTTTGCCGTATTAATACTCACCTATACAAACTGCTATTTCAAAAATTTTCATTCCACCAGCAGATAGCAAATGTTCTCTTTTTATAAAAAAAATGTCATTCTGTATGTTCAAAACTGTTTCTGAAAAACGGTGTTATTAATTTAGAATTACAAATACCTTTCATAAATAAAGTATAAGAGTGAAGTCTATACTGTCTAGCTTTGTAAGGTGTCTTTTCCCTGATTTTTTTTCAGTTAGATTGCTATTTTATTTTCCTGAATATTTCTCTTCTTCGGAAATTTCTGCGTAGGCGAATAAACGTATCGCTACCAATAGCTACAGGTTGTTTTGTATAGTTAGATTTATGATGTTAGTGCTAAAACACTCCTTTTCTTAACCTTTTTGTGAAGCCAAAGTGTCATAATAGAGACTATAATGAGTATCACAACAATGATGAACCAGGTGTTTCTATATCCAAACTGATCTACTAAATTCATTCCACCATTATGGCCAAATATATGCGAAACTGAAAAGCTCATACTGAATAGTCCCATATAACTTCCTTTTCGCCCCTTGGGAGCCATTTCTAATGCCAGGGCGTTAGAAAATGGAGAGCCAATCATTTCGCCCAAGGTCATTAAAACCATCCCAATTATTAAAACAGCAAAGGCATCACTCAAGTTGAAAACCAGAAAACTGAGCGCTAAAAAAACCATTCCCCAGAATGTAGCCATCGTTTTTGAAATATTGATACGCTCCAGCCACCCTACAAGCGGCATTTCAAAGGCTACGATTAGTATGCCATTTAAGAATAGGATGGCACCAATTACATCTTCAGATAAGAAATAGGCTTGTTCATAATACAAGGGCACTACCGAAAAATACTGCACAAACATCATCGTGCTAAATATCATGATTACAATAAGGAGCAGGAATATTCCATTTTTGTAGGGTGATATACCTTCTTTTACTTTTACAACTTCGGGCTCCTCGGTTGTTCTTCTTTTAGGTTTCAGTAAAACAAATAGTAATATGGCTGCTAAAATGCAAGTAACCCCATCTATCCAAAAAAGTGAATTGTAATTAATACGGGCAATGATGATACCTCCAATCACGGGTCCAATAGAGAAGCCAAGATTAATTGCTAGTCTTATAAGTGCGATGCTTCGCGTGATGTTTTTAGGCTTGCTATAGGCGTCGCAGGCTACGAAAATGGCGGGCCTATATGCATCTGCCACAAAAATAAGCGCAAAGATTCCTGCACAGAAACCATAAAATGATTCCATAAATTGGAGGCCAATAAATCCCAGGCCGCCTAAAAATAAGCTTGTTGTAATTACTTTGTAAGCGCCAATGGTATCGGTTAATTTACCACCTACCCAAGTGCCGGCAAGAGAACCCAAACCAAAGCACGTCATAATCCATCCTACTTGTGGTAACGTGAACCCTTTTGAATTTACAAGATACAGTGATAGAAAAGGAATCACCATCGCCCCTGCACGGTTAATGAAAGTGACAAGTGAAAGCAGCCATATTTCTTTGGACAAGCCAGAGAAGTTGTCTATATAGTTTGTGTAGAGCTTTCTCATAATTATTAGGGAGTGTATAAAAATAAAACGTCCCGCGGTGAGGCGGAACGTTTTTATATTGAATTATGTTATAGTTTCATTGTCAATATATACCTATTCCGCAATTTTTATTTCTCACGACAGTGTTTTTTTTAAAATAGATGTATGTTTTCATTTTGGTATTGTGTTCTTTCAAAAGTAGCCAAAAATTATAGACAACTTTGAAATTGGTATTAAATTAATCGCACCAACCAAATTCCAAAGAAAACCGCTGCAAAACCAAAAATAAAGCTAGCAATGGTATAGATGGCAAAAGAAGTAAAATCTCCTGATTTTAAAAATATGTGATTTTCATACGCAAAGGTTGAGAATGTTGTAAAACCACCACAAAAACCCGTGGCTAAAAATAGAATTGTATTTTGTGATAACGCCTCGTTTTTTGCAGCCAAGCCCAGTATGATTCCTATAAACAAACTCCCCAGAATGTTGGCCAAAAAAGTTCCGTAAGGGATTCCTGTATTATTACTGTTGAGATAGGATCCCACAATATAACGCAAGCTACTCCCTAGACCACCACCTAAAAAAACCAAAAATAGCTGTTTCATTATTGAGCTTCTTCCTCCGGAACTAAAACAGGCATGTATATTTCGGTTACGTAGTTTGCAGGGTTGGCTACTTCTTCGGGATCTGTAACATATACTTCAAACATCTTAGCGGTGGGATGGGGTTGTAAACCATTTTGTGATAAATAAGCTTTTGCTTGAGCATATGCTTTTGGAAGATTATCATAATTACCTCTCAACGTAGTTTTTAATGCTGAAACAGGCTCCATAAATCCAGAAACAACAGTACTGCCTTCTGGCGTAATTACTCGATCTCTTATAGGAATACACGCTGAAAAGATAACAGTTCCATTTGCTTCGTCTATTAGATTATACAATGTAAAGGGCTTGCCAGCAACAGGTATGTTGTTGGCTTCCATAAACCCCGTTACCTGCCCCATCATAGCACCCATTTTTGCTTTAATATCGCTCATTTTTGCTGAGGTTGTGTTATACATATAATAGCCACCACCGTGCTGGGCAATGCCATCTACGTTTACGGTAAACTTTGTCATTGCTTCTGTCACTTCGGTGTTTAGGTTGGTAAGACCTTGGTCGAACATAGTTCCGAGCGACTTTTCAAAATCTTCGGAGCCAAAACTCATAAATACTTTTTCCATAAAAGAATGCTCACCTTTCATTCCCCACGTAACTTTTGTGGTATTGAGGGTTTCGTCTTCTTCGAATTTCCAATACACATCATTCTCGCTACCTCCAGCTGGAGTGTTGAAGATTATTTTTTGCTCAATTTCTTTATTAGGAATTACCCTGGTAATTTTCATGGAACCATCGCCCATTTCTTCACTTTTCCATGAATAAGAAGCACCTTCACCTTCGGTTTTTTCGGCATAGCTTAGTTCTATATTTTCATCTTCTGTCATCCAGGGACCCCATGTTTGCCAATTTTTGAAGTCCTTTACATTGTTGTAGATAACTTCGGCAGGAGCATTTATAGTCTTTGTTTTAACTACATTAAAAGAGCCGTCTTTGGTGGCAAAATAAATAGCACCGCCAATTACTACAATTAAAAGTAAGAAAAAGAGGTATTTTAAGATTTTCATTCTAGGGAATATTTCTGATTGTAAATGCTAAGATAATCAAATTTGCGACCTCTTTTGACTTCTGTAAGGTGGTAACTTCAGAATTTAAATTTTCAGAATTAAATTTTGCTACATTTGTAAAAATCAAAAATACATATCATGAAGAACTATTTTTTAATGGCTTTTGCCATGTTTGGTTTCTTATTTCTATCGTGTGACGATACAAAAAAAGAGGAATTAAAAGAAGAAACTGCAGAAATGAAAACAGATGACTTTGAGTATCAGGTTGAGCAGTTTGCAGATATTAAATTATTGCGTTATCAAATACCAAGTTGGGAAGACCTTACTTTAAAGGAGCAAAAGCTGGTATATTACCTTACGCAAGCAGGTCTTGCCGGACGTGATATTATGTGGGCGCAAAACTACCGTCACAACCTAGCTATTAGAACTGCTTTGGAAAACGTATACCAAAACTACACAGGTGATAAAAGCACCGATGATTGGAAGAATTTTGAAATTTATTTAAAGCGAGTTTGGTTCAGTAATGGTATTCATCACCATTATAGCAATGCGAAGTTAAAGCCAGATTTCAGTAAAGAATATTTACAACAATTACTTACTGAAACCAATAGTACTTTAGAAGGAGAAGCTTTGGAAGTTATTTTTAACGATACAGATAATAAAAAAGTAAACCTTAGTAAAGATGCCGATATCGTATTGGAAAGTGCCATTAACTTTTATGGACCAGATGTTACAACAGCAGATGTTGAGAAATTTTACGGTGCCATCAAGGTAAATGCCGAAGAGCCTATTGAAGTGGGTCTTAACACACGTTTGGTTAAAGAAAACGGTCAACTAAAAGAACAAGTTTACAAAATTGGTGGCCTATACAGCGCAGCTATTGAAAATGTTGTGAAGTGGTTGGAAAAAGCACAAGGTGTTCCTGAAAACCCAAAGCAAGCCGAAACGTTAGGCTTATTGATAGAATATTATAAAACTGGAAGCCTAGATACTTGGGATGATTATGCAGTTTCTTGGGTAAAAACAACCGAAGGAAATATAGACTGGATCAACGGTTTTATCGAAGTGTATAACGATCCGAAAGGATATAAAGGTTCTTACGAGACCATTGTGCAAATTAAAGATTTCGATATGTCCAAAAAAATGGCTGTGCTTTCTACTGAAGCACAATGGTTTGAGGATAACTCGCCGCTAATGGCAGAGCATAAAAAAGATAGTGTTACTGGGGTTTCTTACAAAACTGTAATTGTAGCAGGAGAAGCTGGTGATGCATCGCCAAGCACGCCCATAGGTGTTAATTTACCAAATAACAACTGGATACGCCAAAAGCACGGCAGTAAATCTGTTTCTTTAGGCAATATAATTAATGCTTACAATAATGCAGGTGGCTCGGGACGTTTAAAAGAATTTGCAAATGATGAAGAGGAAATTAGATTAGAAGAAAAATACGGTCAATTAGCCGATAAATTACACACGGCACTGCACGAAGTAGTAGGCCATGCTTCTGGAAAGATAAACAAAGGGGTAGGTACACCAAAAGAAACTTTAAAAAGTTACAAATCTACTATTGAGGAAGGTCGTGCAGACTTATTTGGCCTGTATTATTTAATGGATCCAAAGTTAGAAGAACTAGGTCTGGTAGAAAACTGGAAAGAAACTGGTATGGCTGCGTATGATGGGTATATTCGTAATGGACTCATTGGACAATTAGTTCGTTTAAATCTTGGAGATGAAGTAGAGGAGGCGCATATGCGTAATAGACAATGGGTAAGTGCCTGGGTATTTGAAAAAGGAGAAGCAGACAACGTAATTGCAAAAGTAGAGCGTGATGGTAAGACGTATTACGATATACAGGATTACGATAAGTTACGTACCTTATTTGGACAGTTACTAAAGGAAACGCAGCGTATTACTTCTGAAGGAGATTACGAAGCTGGAAAAGCACTCGTTGAAAATTACGGAGTAAAAGTAGATCAAGTACTACATAAGCAAGTTTTAGACAGAAATGCACAGTTTAAATCTGCTCCTTACAGTGGTTTTGTAAACCCTGTGTTGGTTCCTAAAATGAATGACAACGGAGAGATTGAAAGTTTTACCATAGAACAACCTGATACATTCGAAGGGCAAATGCTTAATTACAGTAAAAATTACGGGTATTTAAAATAGACTAAATTCCCAAAAATTTAATATTAAAAAACCTCCTTGCGATTACGTAAGGAGGTTTTTTAATTTGGTTAAATAATTTTTAGTCGCCTAGCTGAAATAAAGTACATCTGTTTTCATCAATACCTACAGTTCCACTCCAACTTGCGCCAGAGCAACTAGCTGTAAAGCTGTAAGTTCCTGGGGCTAAGTCGTCAAAATTTCCTCCCCAAGTATAGTTGCCACAATCGCCAGGACCATTTGAAAAATATCCTGATATAGATGCCGAACCTTCTCCGCTTAAATTCACGGTTATAATACCGCAACCTAGATCAGTTTGTCTCCAAAATTTAACTTTTCCAGGAATAGGATCTCCGCCGCCAGTACCACCGCCGCCAGTGCCTCCGCCACCAGTACCTCCGCCACCAGTGCCACCGCCACCAGTGCCACCACCGCCACCACCGCCAGTGCCACCACCACCAGTACCGCCGCCTCCGGTAGAAACCAGTTGTAAATTTTCAACTAAAACGACATCACATTCTTGCGGACTTAAATTTACGCTTCCTTCACGAATTTCGTCACCACCATTCCCTATAGCTCTTACAAAGTGCGTACCTGAGTCGAAAATTCGTCCTGGATTTTCTGGAGCCCCGCAGAATGCGCCGTTAGGAAAATAAACGTCTAGCCTGCCAACAAATTCGTTGTCAATATAGATGTCATATTCGTTATTCAAATCTACTTCTGCAGCTACATCTATTTGACCTTTTTCACGACCGCCATAAAAGTAGCTACAGGAACCGTCGTCATTTACTGCCTCACTGTTGTAGGTGTCACTTAGTGGGTCTGTACAGCCAGAAATTGGTTCATCTTTTTCACAATTTGTTAGAAAAAGACAAAGAATAAGTAAGCTAAGTATTTTTAAGGATTTCATAATATTATGTTAATTGATTAAGGTTTAAAAGTATGTGATAGATTTACTGAACACAATACCCAATACTGGGGATTTTAGGATGTAAAGTTTTCGTGGGCGTATTGAAAAGCAGCTTTTTGTAGCTTGCCGCTTCCTTTTAAGGATAGTTTTTTTATAATATTTTTTCTGTGGGTGCCTACGGTTTCTTTACTAATGGTAAGTAGAGAAGATATTTCTTGAGAGTTAAAACCAAGACCAATAAGATTGAAAATTTGCGTCTCGCGCTGGGTGAGTTTTTGAGTGTGATTAAATTTTTTATGAATCAATAATAACAGAAATACCGTTTTTTCTAAAAGCTTTTTACTTTCTGAAACATTTTTAAAAGCATTTATTACAGAAATGGTCTCCTCCAGAGTAAGATTGGCTTTATTTTTTTCGGCATCCTTTATAACGGATATGATTTTTTTTGAAAAATTCATATCTCAAAAATACGTGTGGGAAGCAATTTGTAAAATACCCACTATTGGGGATTTTTACTAAAAGTCGTACTTTTTTTCCAAAGCATACCGTAAGAGTTCGCCCTTGCCAGACAAGCCTAACTTACGAATCATGTTTTTTCTGTGTTTTTCTACAGTGGAGACTGCTGTAAAACGGGCAGCTGCAATTTCGCTTGTGGTTTTACCTTTCCCTATTAAAGTGAGTATCTCGCGTTCGCTTTTGGAAAGTATACTTTTGTTGGAAGAAATATTCTTTTTTGTGGTAGTGTAAGAAGGGTCTATGGCCTTGTCAAAAAATGTGCCTCCACCATGTACTGCCCTAATGGCTGTGAGTACCTCTTCTAAAGGAGAGTTTTTAAGTAAATATCCCCTTGCACCAGCTTTAATCATTTGTTTTATTGCGTCTTCTTGGTCAAACATACTAAATGCAATTATCCCAATAGTTGGATATTGAGTTATAATACTTCCGGTAGCGGTAATTCCATCTATTTTGGGCATCTTTATATCCATAAGGATAACATCTGGTTTTACATTGTGTACTAATTGCAGTAAAGCTTTCCCATCATTTGCAGTACCCACAAGAGCAATGTCTTCTTCGTATTTTAGGAGTAACTCTATCCCATCAATAAGTGATTGGTGATCTTCGGCTATGGCGACTTTTATCATAAAGGAATGTCTATTAAAATGGTGGCTCCTTTCCCTAATGTTGAGTCTATCTCGAGGGTGCCTTCAATATGTTCAATACGTTTTTCTATACTCGAAAGTCCCATGCTATCTTTTTTCAGAATGCTACGGGGGTTAAAACCAGTGCCGTTGTCTTCAATTATTATATTGAGTGAATCTTCGTACTGATTTATGGAAATGGAGGCTTCGGTTGCTTGAGAATGTTTAATGATATTGGTTACTAACTCTTGAATGATTCTGAAAATTGTAATTTCTAAGGAGTTCTCTAACCTTTCTTCTAAGCCGAAATCCTCCACCTCAATACGTAACCCATTAATGCCTGAGGCATTTTTGGCTAGTTTTTGCACGGCTGGTAGTAAACCGTTTTTAGCAATTACGCCGCTGTTTTTAACGTGCGCCATCGCACGGATTTCGGCATAAGCATCTTCCAGTAACTTCCCGGTTTTTGTAAAGAGTTCATCGGTTTGGTCGCCCATGTCTCTGTTTTTGGAAAGGTGATAAAATTGTAATTTTGCAGCTGCAAGCGTAGCGCCAACACTGTCGTGAAGATCGCTTGCCAAGCGCTGGCGTTCTTTTTCTTGACCCGCTATCATCGCATCAATCGTGGTGAGTTCTTGATTTTTTAGAATTTTCTCTTTTTTCTGTAATTCTAGTTCGTGTTCTTGTTCTGCAATACGTTGTTTGCGTTTGGTGTTTTTGTAGACCAATATAGAAATCACAATTATGAAAAGTAATATGCCTCCTAAAGCGATGGCCACATTTTTGTTGCGTAATGTATCTTCTTTAACTATAATAAGTTGCCTCTCTTTTTCTGCTGCTTGGTATTTTACCTCAAGATCGTTAAACAGATTGTTCTGTGCAGCTTTTTCGATGGCTGCCATAGAAACTCTATATTTCATGCTTTGATCGTAGGCCTGCAAATAGTTCCCATTTGCAGAGTCTATAACAGATTGTTGGTAGTAGCCAAGAGATTCAAATTTAAGATCTATGCTTGAAAATTTATGCGCTGTGGCGCTATCTTTAAATTTTTTTGCCTTGTCATAATCCATTTCTAACAACGCAATTCTAGTCATAAAACAATACACTTGGTTAAGCCTGGATCCCTTATAGCCATAGGGTATAGAGCTTAACTTGTCAACAGCTCTGTAGGCATAGAACCATACACTATCCAATTGCTTGGTTTCTTCAAAATAACTTGCAAAAACAGTTTCTGATACTCCTTGAAGATAGGGAACATTGTTCTTCTTAAAATAGTTGGTAAGCCATACATAAGAATCCGGATCCCAATTTTCAGTCTGGTAATTTTTAAAATTTAGGATGAGATTGAAATAATGAAAATATGCTAGTTCGTGATCGTCGTAAGCAACAGTTTTATAACGAGCTAAAAAGGGTTTGTAGGTTTTATTGTTGTATAAGTAATGGAGCCTGTGTAATATAAGTATTCTTTTAAGCGCTTCTGAAATAAGTTGCTCATTCTCTAACGCATCGGCAAGACTCAAGGCAGCTTTATAATTATCGCTGGCTTTTTCATTCAAATCTAACGTGTTGTAGCAATAATAATCGCCTAAATTTAAATAGTAAAGAAAATCCCCAAACCCTTGGTCGTTGGGTTTAGAGAGATGTGGCGCAGATTTAAATAAAAGACTTTCCTTATTAAATCTTTTACGAAAAGCGATTTGCCAAATGGCTGCTTGATGACTCTCTTTTGGTAAGTCTGAAATTTGTTTTTCTGCCGCATCAAGTTTGTAAAGACGTAGGTTGTCTACGAATTCTTTCTCTTGACCGTAAACGCAAAAGGAAAGAAAAATGAATAGTATGGTAAAGTACTTCATCTAAAATTTTATACAATGTAGATGTCGGACATCTTTTGTTTGCAACGTGGATCTCCTACACGCCCAACATCCAATAATTTTTCATCTAGGTCTTCAGAATTATTTGTAGTAATTACCCTTATGCCACTTGCGGCGTTTGTAATAGCAATAACTTCACGAAGTTCATGCGTATCATCACGGTTGCTAATTTCTTCACCATCTCTCACTTGGTATTTATGATCCACAAAAAAAGCATCATTTTTTTCTACATTATCAATATTTGAGAACTTGTTTTCGGCTGGAAGATACTGTACCAAAATTTCTAATAGGTCGCCGTTATAAAGTGTGAGCGGTTCCTTATCTGAAATGGTTTCCGAAGCTTCAAACGAATTGTTTAAAGATTGAAGAATTACAAAAAGTTTTATATGCCTTTTTGAAAATCCATCAATTTTAAATTCGTTCATCTCATTATTTTCGTCAAATTCTTTAATGTAAACAGTTGAAATTTTAGTGATTCCCAGCGTAATTGCGCCAGAATAATTTTGAATACGCATACTAAGTTCTCCAACGTCAAAAAAATCTTTATATACCTTGTCCATGTCTTTAGGCTTAAAATCTGCAAATAAACCATATTGAGTGCCATACGCTTGATCCGAATACACAGGGTTTAATGTTGCTTGTGTGCCGTAAAGCGGGTCTGTGCCACTTCTTAACATTAAATTAAATCTTAAATTTTCGTGAGCCATGAGTATCGATTTTTTAAATTTTGGTTAGTGGAAACAAGTAATGAATAATTAAGGTACTAAAACATACCCAATAAAGGGTATATTTTTAAAGCGACATTCAGGGAGCGTGTAAATCAAAAAAATGAGATACTATATAAAGTAGCTTTATGTATTAGTTTGTGATAAGATAAAAGTAAGAATCTAATGTGGCAAACTACTATTTTCTTAAAAAATTTGTAGGAGAAGGTAACGAGTTACTCTTTCAGTAAAGACTTAGCTGCGAGTAAAATCAAAAAGAAAATAACAAATCCAACCAATACCCAAACATTTCCTTTGTAGTATTTCTTGTGTAATTTTTTGTCTTTACGGTAGCTTATAGCAACAATAATTACAAATGCAATAAAAAAGCAAATGGCAAAAATAAGTTGTCCGGTTGAGATCATTCTAAAAGTACTTATGAACTGCAAAAATACAGCTTAAATACAAACTCTAGTTGAAAAGTTTCCTGCAATTAGGGCATGGATATAACCTACTTTCAATATTTTTAGCACTTATAAAATTAGAAGAATGAAAAACAAAATAGCCGCCGTACACAAATTTCATACAGCTTTTGGTCTGGGAATTAATGAAACTCCAATCGCAGATCTAGGAATAAAAAAGAACTTGTTGCGCTACGAACTCATGCGAGAAGAAAATGAAGAGTATCTGGAAGCTGCCAATACGAACGACCTGGTTGAAGTGGCCGACGCTCTAGGGGATATGCTGTACATACTTTGCGGAACCATTATAGAACACGGTATGCAACACAAAATTGAAGAAGTGTTTAATGAAATTCAGCGAAGTAATATGAGTAAGTTAGGAGCAGACGGCAAACCCATCTACCGGGAAGACGGGAAAGTATTGAAAGGCCCCAGCTATTTTAAGCCAGACTTACAGAAAATTTTAGATAAGCAGGGTTAGGTATTATACAATTGGATAACGCCAATTGAAAGTATCTTCGGCACGATTATATTGTATGTCCATAAGCTCTTTTTTGAACTTGGTGGCAAAACTGTCTGATGGTTTCTCAAGTTCAAAAACGTCTTCATTATATCCAAAGGCGCTCACAGGACTAATAACAGCTGCTGTTCCACTTCCAAAAATTTCTTTGAGCGTACCTGCTTTGGCGGCTTCAATTAATTCGGTAACGGTAAGGCGTCTTACGTCGGTTTTAATACCATCCCGTTCAGCAAGCGCTAATACGCTTTTTCTTGTAACACCATCCAGGATTCTATCACTTGTAGGAGCCGTAATAAGAGTGTCATTTATTCTGAAGAAAACATTCATGGTACCTGCTTCCTCTAGATACTTATGCTCATTAGAATCTGTCCAAATTACTTGTTGGAATCCTTTTTCACGCGCTAGATTGGTTGGGAAAAATTGTGCGCCATAATTACCGGCAGCTTTTGCAGCACCCACGCCACCATCTGCAGAGCGACTGTATTTTGTAGCAATGACAACTTTTACATCGCCGGTGTAATAGGCTTTCACTGGCGACATTAGGATCATAAACTTATATTCATCTGCTGGTGAAGCAGAAACCCCAACTTGAGTGGCCATTACAAAGGGACGAATGTATAACGAATTGCCAACGCCTCCTTGAATCCAGCCTTTGTCTAAGGCTAACAGCTTATGAAGGGCATCAAAAAATAAGTCTCTTGGAAACTCAGGGATAGCCATTCTTTTGGAAGATTTATTAATGCGCTCTAGATTTTCTTCAGGTCTAAATAAAAATACCTTTCCGTTTTCATCTTTGAATGCTTTCATACCTTCAAAAACAGCTTGGCCGTAATGAAAAACCTTCGCAGCAGGAGAAATACTTAAATTTCCGTAAGGCAATACCGTGGCATCTTGCCATACGCCATTTTTAAAGTCGCACATAAACATATGGTCTGTAAACGTACTCCCAAAAGTGAGGTTGTCAAAATCTACATCTGGTAATCTTGAGTTAGTAGCTTGTTTTACGGTAATACTGTTGGTATTTGTGCTCATGAATGGAAAGGTGATTTAGCTACAAAATTAACGAAAATTTAGTCGTAAAAAAATTGAAAATTTCCTTAAAATTGCACTATATTAATTCGCACCACCAAAAAGATCCATTCGAGATGAAAAAAATAGTTTTTGCACTACTTACTGTATCCGTATTAATAGCTTGTAATTCTAAAGTTGAAAAGGAACAAACCGAAGTCGAAATTACTGAAGAAAATACTTCGGAAGAATTGGCATACCAATTTTTTGGAGAAAAGATCACAGATGCCAACGCCATGACCAAAGAAGAAATGTACGAAAAGTACAAGAACCTAAAGCCAGGGGATACTGCACAAGTAAAATTTATTTCTAAAGTAAACAGTGTTTGCCAAAGTAAAGGCTGTTGGATGCGTCTGGATATGGGTGAGGAAGAAGCAATGATTAAATTTAAAGATTATGGTTTCTTTATGCCAAAAGATATTACAGGAGATGAAGTAATTGTAAGCGGAAAGGCATTTGTAGATGAGATGAGTGTAGATGACCAACGCCATTTTGCTGAAGACGCTGGAAAATCTAAAGAAGAAATTGCTGCTATTACTCAGCCTAAAAAGACGCTTTCTTTTACTGCAGATGGGGTGTTGCTAGCCGAGAAGCAATAAGCTTTTGAAACGCGAATTTCTCACGACAGGAGATGGTTCGGTAACGATACACCTTCCAGACTGGAATGAACAATATCACTCCATACACGGTGCTATTGCCGAAGCGCGTCACGTTTTTATAAAAACTGGACTACATCATTTTTTAGCCGAAAATCCCAGTGAAGAAATTTCAATTATGGAAATTGGTTTTGGCACAGGATTAAATACCTTACTAACAGTTTCGGAAATTGAAAAACTAAAAATTTCTTGTATGTATCTTGGTGTGGAAGCCTATCCGGTTTCAGCTGAAGAAGTTTCAAAATTAAACTATCCCGAAAAAACTAAAATTTCAGCAGCCCTATTTCAAAAACTCCATGAGCTACCTTGGGAGGAAAAAGCTGAAATTACTTCCTTTTTTTCATTATTGAAGCGAAAACAATTTTTTAAAGAAATTTCAGAAGAAAACGCTATCAACCTTATTTATTTTGATGCCTTTGGTGCCAGAGTACAGCCAGAACTTTGGACCGAAGAAATTTTCAGCACTATGTATACTGCGCTAAAACCGAAAGGAGTATTGGTAACCTATGCCGCAAAAGGAAGTGTAAGACGTGCTATGCAAGCCGTTGGTTTTATTGTAGAACGCCTCCCTGGGCCACCAGGAAAAAGGGAAATGCTACGAGCCACCAAAAGCGATTAGCATATACGTATTTTTAAAACTACGAGCTTAAAAGTTTAAAGGGTGTAGGTTTGATTTTAACAATAGTCTAGGACTAGGTGCCTTGAGTGATTGGAAAAAAACTGTTGTATGGAGCCTCTACAGTTATATTCTTCAAATTGTATGAAGGGCTGCCTATTAAAGTTCCGTTAATCCTCATGACTTTCCACATACATCCCCGTACCTTTAAGTATTGCTAATTGAAAAAGAAATGTGAAGAAATGAGAATACTAATAACGGGTGCCACAGGTCTTATTGGTACCCAACTTACAGAATACTGTATTGACGATGGAATAAAAGTAAATTACCTTACTACAAGTAGGGAAAAGATTGAAAATCGCCCAAATTATAAAGGATTTTACTGGAACCCGGAAAACGGTGAAATAGATATCGAAGCTTTTACCGATGTGACTGCTATTATTAATTTGGTAGGAGCAACTATTTCTAAACGGTGGACGAACAGTTATAAGAAAACTATTCTTGAAAGTAGGACTAAAACAGCTAATCTTCTTTTCAACACACTTAAAGGTATGGATCATACTATATCACAATTTATCTCTGCGAGTGGTGTAAGTGTCTATCCGGATCATCCTACAAAATTGTATGATGAAGAAAATGAAGAAGTTTCAAATACTTTTTTAGGCGAAGTGGTGGTGGCTTGGGAGGCAGCTGCAGATCAGTTTGAAACTTTAGGAATGCGGGTAGCAAAAATTAGAACTGGTGTTGTGTTTTCTGAAAAAGAAGGCGCTTTTCAAAAAATTAAAGAACCTATAGAAAAAGGGTTTGGAGCTCCTTTGGGCAGTGGAGAGCAATGGATATCCTGGGTTCATTTGCAGGATATTGCGAGTTTATATATTCACGTACTTAAAAGCGGATTGGAAGGGGTGTACAACGCAGTTGCTCCTAATCCTGTGACCAATAAAAACCTTACGTTCAAAATTGCCTCCACGCTGGGGAAAAATATTTGGTTACCCAATGTTCCGGGATGGGTGCTTAAAATAATGTTGGGTGAGATGGCAACATTAGTCCTAGAAAGCCAATTGGTAAGTTCTAAAAAAATTGAGGATACTGGGTATAGTTTTATGTTTGTAAACGTAAACTACGCCGTAAAAAAATTGATGTAAAAAAAGAGCTGCCAAAAAAAAATTGGCAGCTCTTTTAGTAATATAGGTTTCCAGACTACTCTTTAGAAGCGTGTAACTCAATTTGAAGTTCCATATCGTCGCTAATAAATTTATCCCCTAGGTTGTCAAAAATAGATTTAGAGCCATAGTTAACACCCCATTGCGTACGGTCTATCGTAAATGTATCGCTTTTTAAGAACATTGTGTCTCCAGGGTAAGATACTGTGGCGGTAAAAGAAACAGGATTGGTTTTATCTTTTATCGTTAAATTACCATTTACAGTAGGTTTGTACTGATCTCCTTCTATACTGGTAATTTCAAACATAGCAACTGGAAATTCATTCACATTAAAAAAGTCTCCTTCTTTTCCTTCTACAGTTCCCATTAGGTGTGCTTCTAAATTTTCTTTCCCGTCACCCGTTTCTAAATCGGTTACAGTAATGCTTTTCATATCTATTGAAAATTTACCAGCTTCCATATTTTTATCGGTTACCATAATTTCTCCGTTAGCTAAAGAAATAGTTCCCGTATGTGTTCCAGTAGGTTTGTTTCCAGACCACATAATTTTAGATTTGGCTGTGTTGGCTGTATACGTAACAGCTGTAGCATCTGCCTGAGCTACAGTTTCATTTTCGGAGGTTTTTTCTTTTGTCTCGTTACAAGAGGTAAAAGTTACGGCAGTAAAAAATGCTACGGCCACTAAAGTGATGGTTTTTTTCATGAATTCAATATAATTTGATTAAGCCACAAAAGTACTCGTTCCGAAGAAAATACGTCTTAAATATTTATTAAATAAAAGCAATGACATTTTGACATTTTTACTGAAATGGCAGTACTTTTGCAACCTTCAAGAAAATCAAAAATGAGACGCTTTTATGAGCAAGAAAGATAAAACACAAGAAGAGCAATATGCCGAAGCTGAAACTGCTACCCAAGACATGGATGGCAATGCCACTACAGAAAATACAACAACTGATGAGACCTCTATCGATGAGGTTTCTAAATTGAAGGATGAAGTAGCTTCAGAAAAAGATAGGTACCTCCGTCTTTTTGCAGAGTTTGAAAACTATAAAAAACGCACAAGTCGTGAGCGAATAGAGTTGTTTAAAACCGCTGGACAAGAGGTTATAGTAGCAATTTTGCCTATTCTGGACGATTTTGATCGTGCTTTAGCCGAAATAAAAAAGAGCGAAGACGACGACCATTTTACGGGTGTAAATCTCATCAATGTAAAATTACGAGAAACCTTAAAGTTGAAAGGCCTGGAATCTATTGATACACAAAAAGGGGATACGTTTGATGCAGAAATTCATGAAGCTATTACCCAAATCCCATCTCCCGACACTAAAATGAAGGGTAAAATTATAGATGTTATAGAAACAGGTTATAAACTTGGAGATAAAATTATTCGCTACCCGAAAGTAGTAATAGGACAATAAAAGTATCCGTGTAAACGGAAATGATATATGAAAGAAGATTTTTACGAAATACTTGGAATTACCAAAAGCGCAACTGTAGCCGAAATTAAAAAGGCCTATCGCAAAAAAGCGATAGAACATCATCCAGACAAAAATCCAGGAGATGCTACAGCCGAAGAGAAATTTAAAAAAGCAGCAGAAGCATACGAAGTACTAAGCGATGCGAACAAAAAAGCACGGTATGATCAATACGGTCATCAAGCCTTTGATGGTGGCGGATTTGGCGGTGGCGGTGGTATGAATATGGACGATATTTTCAGCCAGTTTGGAGATATCTTTGGCGGTGCTTTTGGCGGCGGCGGCGGCTTTGGTGGTTTTGGTGGCGGTGGTCGTCGTACCATCAAAGGAAGTAATCTGCGTATTCGTGTAAAATTAACGTTGGAAGAGATTGCCAACGGCGTTGAAAAGAAAATTAAAGTAAAGCGCAAAAAGCAAGCGGAGGGGACAACCTATAAAACCTGTACCACTTGTAATGGGATGGGACAGGTTACACGTATTCAAAATACTATTTTGGGCCGTATGCAAACTTCGGCACCTTGTAATACCTGTGGTGGAGCGGGACAAATTATAGATAAAAAACCTGCGAATGCCGACGCCCAAGGAATGTTAGCGACCGAAGAAACGGTTAGCATTAAAATACCCCCAGGTGTTGTAGATGGAATGCAGCTAAAAGTTACTGGTAAAGGAAATGATGCTCCAGGAAATGGAATTGCAGGAGATTTACTGGTAGCCATAGAAGAGCTGCCGCATCCAAGTTTACAAAGGGAAAACGATAACTTGCACTACGATTTATATGTAAGTTTTTCTGAAGCGGCTCTTGGAGCTTCCAAAGAAATTGATACTGTAACAGGGAAAGTTCGTATTAAAATTGAACCTGGTGTACAGAGCGGAAAAATTTTAAGACTTAGAAATAAAGGGATTCCTAGTATAAATGGATACGGAACAGGAGATTTGCTGGTGCACGTAAATGTTTGGACGCCAAAATCTTTGACAAAAGAACAAAAGGAATTTTTTGAGAAAATGAGCTCCGATGAGCACTTTCAACCCAATCCAGAAAAAGATGATAAATCGTTTTTTGAGAAGGTGAAGGATATGTTTTCTTAAACAAACGTTAATTGATATTTTTTACTTATATTTGAATATCACTTATTTATTTAAGTGATATTTTTCTTTTTCATAGCAATTTTTTTTCCCATCCTTAAAGCAATTTGAGGGTGGGTTTTGTTTTTAAAACACTATTTAAATACTATAGAATGTTATTTAATTTAGTAACAATATCTACTTTAACACTACTAACCCTTTGTAGCCAAATTTCACTCAAAAAGTTTATCCATCTTAAGAGATGGGGCTAACAAAACTTTATCTTTACGTCTCGAAAAAAACACTATGGAAAAATTACTTGTAGCAGAAAACGTTTCAAAATCTTATGGTGAATTTAAAGCCCTGAATAATGTGTCAATTGAAGTCCCTAAAGGAAGTATTTTCGGACTGTTAGGGCCTAATGGGGCTGGTAAAACAACCTTTATTCGTATTATCAATCAAATCACTATGCCCGACTCTGGAAAAGTATTTCTAGATGGGGAGCCGTTACAACCACATCATATTCAGAATATTGGGTATTTACCTGAAGAACGCGGTCTCTACAAGTCTATGAAAGTAGGAGAGCAGGCCCTGTATCTGGCACAGTTAAAAGGCCTGTCCAAAACAGAAGCTAAAGCCAAATTAAAATACTGGTTTGACCGTTTGGAGATTGGAGATTGGTGGGATAAAAAAATTCAAGAACTTTCTAAAGGGATGGCGCAGAAAATTCAATTTGTGGTGACGGTTTTGCACGAACCAAAATTGCTCATTTTTGATGAACCTTTTAGTGGTTTCGATCCTATAAATGCCAATTTGATTAAAGATGAAATTTTAAAACTTAGGGACGATGGAGCTACGGTAATTTTTTCAACTCACCGTATGGAATCTGTAGAAGAGATGTGCGACCATATTGCTCTTATCAACAAGTCCAACAAAATTCTGGACGGAAAATTAATAGACATAAAACGGGCTTATAAAAACAACACCTATGAAGTAGGTTTGGTTACTCAAAATACTGAAGCCGTAAGCGCATATTTAAAAGATACATTCACGGTAACTCCAGCTACGTTCAAAACTATTAACGACGAACTTCAATACAAAATACAAATTCCGGAAGCAGTTTCTCCTAACGATTTGGTACAGTATCTCAACTCACAGGGACAGTTAACACATTTTGTGGAGGTAATCCCAAGTGCCAACGATATTTTTATTGAAACTGTAAACAACAACTAATATTTCAGCTGTATGAACCACTTAAAACTGATTATAAAAAGAGAATACCTTACAAAGGTTCGCAACAAATCGTTTATTATCATGACGTTTTTGAGCCCGCTATTAATGATCGGGATTTTCACATTGGTAGGCTATCTTTCCCAATTGAATAATGATAAAGTGCGAATCATTAATGTGCTGGATGAGAGTGGACTATTTGTTTCTCAGTTTGAAAGCACAAACAATCTGATATACAATCGTATGGAAAGTCTTTCTTTAGACCAGGCAAAAGCTAAAACTGAAAAAAGTGGTGATTATGGCCTTCTTTTTATTCCGAATAACGACAACATAGACGAACTGGCAAAAAGTATTACTTTCTATTCTGAAGACTCACCATCACTAGGAATGATCGACGATATTGAAGATGCCATACGGGACAAAGCCAATACATTAAAATTAAACGCTTCCAATTATGATGCGGCAAAAATAAAAGAACTTAGGGTTACGGTCGACACCAAATTAGAGACCTTTAAAGGCGAAGAAACCTCAAAATTAGGGTCAGGAATTAAATTAATTTTTGGAGGAGCAGCGGGCTATTTATTATTTATGTTCATTATTATTTATGGCAATATGATTATGCGTAGCGTTATTGAAGAAAAGACGAGCCGCATTGTTGAGGTAATTATTTCTTCGGTAAAACCCATTAAACTTTTATTAGGTAAAATTATTGGGACTTCTCTTGCTGGTATAACGCAATTTGCAGCTTGGGTGATCGTTGGAGGAATTTTGTCAATTCTGGTACCTTTGGTGTTTGGAATAGACCTTACGGCGGTTCAGGACCAGCAAATGCAGGCAGTAGCACAAGCTTCAGATTCTGGAATACAAGCGATAGTAGCTGACGCTCTGGTTGAAATTCAAAAACTTCCTATAGCCAATCTGGTGGTGATGTTTCTGTTGTTTTTTATTGGAGGTTATTTGTTATATGCATCGTTATATGCGGCTATTGGCGCTGCAGTAGATAGCGAAACCGATACGCAGCAATTTATGTTACCGCTTTTAATGCCGTTAATTTTAGCCGTTTATGTAGGCTTTTTTACCGTGATAGATAATCCTCATGGCATGGTGAGCCAAGTGTTTTCGTATATTCCTTTTACATCTCCTGTGGTGATGTTAATGCGTATTCCATTTGGCGTTCCCTGGTGGCAACAACTTATTTCGTTAGTCATTTTATTTGCTACCTTTATTGGCACCGTATGGTTTGCTGCAAAAATATACCGCGTGGGTATTTTAATGTATGGAAAAAAAGCAAGTTATAAGGAATTAGCAAAATGGCTTAAATACTAACCATGTTTCAAGAAGCAGAAAATGTAACCGAAAAAATTGAAGAAGTTGTAACACAAGACATTTGGGGAGCTATAAAAGACTTCTTAGAACTTGGTTTCCATTTTGGACAGGGTGACAAAAAGATAAACATTACGATTAGCTTAGTGCTTATTGTAACAATCTCTTTTATAATTGCAAGTTTTCTGTTAAAGTGGATACGCGTTTTATTCACCAGAAAAATGGTGGAAACAGATAAGCTTAAATTTATTAGTGTTTTTAAGTTTATTAAATACATTACGTATATAGTAGTGGTTTTTGCCACGCTAAGCCTTGCAGGTTTTAACATCACTCCATTTTTGGCCGCTTCTGCTGCACTTTTGGTAGGTTTAGGTTTGGCGCTGCAAGAATTATTTCAGGATGTAATAGGGGGTATTTTTATTATTATAGATAAATCGCTTCTGGTAGGCGATATTATTGAGGTAGAAGGGAAAGTAGGTCGTGTTATAGATATTAAACTACGAACAACAAGGGCTATTACTAGGGACGATAAAATTATCATTATTCCCAACCATAAGTTTATAACAGATCTTATCTACAATTATACTCAAAACCACAAGTCAACTCGTGAATTGGTACGAGTAGGGGTGGCGTATGGCAGTGATACCGAAACAGTGAAACAATTACTTTTAAAAAGTGTAGAAAAACAAACGGGTGTGCTTAAAAGTCCAAAACCATTTGTGCTTTTTGAAGATTTTGGAGATTCTGCTTTGGTTTTCAGTATACATTTTTTTATAAGCGATAGTTTTGTAGATCCTAAGATCAAGAGTGAAATTAGATTTAAGATCGATACACTTTTTCGTGAAAATAATATTACCATTCCATTCCCGCAGCGCGATGTGCATTTGTTTACACCGGCTACGTTACCTAAGGAATAAGTATCGTGTTCTTTTATTTTATGACAACGCTAACAGTAGGATTCATTTTGGTTACTTAATTTTAACATCTACTAAATATCCCTCTATGAATCTTAAGTATAAATTGTCCCTAGTATTGCTATTGGCAACTTTCATAATACCTTCTATCACCTATGCACAATTAACCGATCTCGCTAGAGTAGAATACACCTATTTTCCACAGGGAGATTCAGAAAATTCTTTTAAACGTTTTCGAGCTTTTGTAAATGTACCTCTTAAAGTAAGTGAAGATGGGTATATAGTTACTGGCTTTGAGTACCGAAACTTTTTCTTAAAGTTACAAGATCCAGAAGTACTCGCTGCTTTCGATAAAACCGACCTTGAGCACTACCAGTCTTTTACATTCTCACTGGGCTATACAGATAAATTTAAGGATAGCGACTTGCGCTACGCACTTCAAGGAGAAGTAAAAGCAGCATCCAATTTTAGGACTAGTCTTGAAAGTGAGGATATTATATTTGGAGGAAGTGGTTATTTAATTTGGGACAGAACAGGAGATAATGAAAAAAACCCACCAGAAAAACCTTGGAGATTGGTGCTGGGTCTAAACTACTCCACAACAGCTGGACGACCATTTCCATTGCCTTTCGTTAATTATTACAGAGAATTTGCACCTAAATGGAGTTTTGGTTTAGGAGTACCCAAATCTAATGTAAAATGGGAATTTGTAAAAGATATGGAATTGCAGGGCTTTGTAACTTTAGATGGTTTTTTTGCCAATATCCAAGAAGATATCACGGTTACTTTGCCAGATGGTAGACAAAAAATTGCAGAAAATGTTGGCTTTACTACTGTGCTTTCCGGAATTGGTTATGAGTGGGAATTTGCAGATCATTTTTTGTTTTATGTGTATGGAGGATATACACTTGTTAATGACATTAGGTTACGGGATACAAATGACGATGATGTATTTACCATAAACGACACAGCAAGTTATTATACACGTGGTGGAATTAAAGTGAAAATTTAATAAATGATCAATGTCTAAAATATTAATAATTGAAGACGAAGCAGCCATTAGGAGGGTGCTCGTAAAAATACTTTCTGAAGAAAACAACGCGTATCAAGTTTCAGAAGCCGAAGATGGGCTTGTGGGCATCGAGATGATTAAAAAGGAAGATTATGACCTTGTGCTCTGTGATATAAAAATGCCTAAAATGGATGGTGTAGAAGTACTCGAAGCCATCAAAAAAATAAAGCCAGAAACTCCTATTGTAATGATTTCCGGTCACGGCGACCTAGATACCGCAGTGAATACGATGCGCTTGGGAGCATTCGATTATATTTCAAAACCACCAGATTTAAACCGTTTACTCAATACCGTGCGTATTGCGTTGGATCGAAAAGAATTGGTTGTAGAAAATACGCGCCTTAAGAAAAAAGTGAGTAAAAACTACGAAATGGTGGGAGAGAGCGATGCTATTGTTCATATTAAGGAGATGATAGAAAAAGTGGCTCCAACTGAAGCACGTGTACTTATAACGGGGCCTAACGGAACAGGAAAAGAACTTGTAGCACACTGGTTACACCAAAAAAGCGATCGAAGTAAAGGTCCAATGATCGAAGTAAACTGCGCTGCCATCCCTAGTGAGTTAATAGAAAGTGAGCTTTTTGGGCACGTAAAAGGAGCTTTCACCTCCGCAAATAAAGACAGAGCAGGAAAGTTTGAAGCTGCCAATGGTGGTACTATATTTCTTGATGAAGTAGGGGATATGAGCCTTTCTGCACAAGCAAAAGTATTGAGAGCCTTACAGGAAAATAAAGTGCAGCGTGTAGGAAGTGATAGAGATATAAAAGTTGATGTACGTGTACTTGCCGCAACCAACAAAAATTTAAAAAAAGAAATAGAAGATGGTAATTTTCGGGAAGATCTGTACCATCGTTTAGCCGTAATTTTAGTTAAAGTGCCGCCACTGAATGAACGCCGTGACGACATTCCAATTTTGGTTGACTATTTCACCGAAAAAATTTCCACAGAACACGGTACCGGACAAAAGAAATTTTCAGAAAAAGCCCTTAAAAAGCTGAAAGAATATGACTGGACAGGAAACATTCGTGAACTTAGAAATGTAGTGGAAAGATTAATTATCTTAGGCGGAAGCGAAGTAAGCGAAGAAGACGTAAAGTTATTTGCTAGTAAATAGATGGTTTAATAAAATTGCTGACGCAATTTTTAATTGCTATTATTTATTAAAAAGGATTCTCAACAAATCCACAATTTCTTCATTCTCCTTACCAACTCCCTGCTACCTCCCCTCTTGAATGCGACGAGTGAGGTGCGAACAAGAGAAATGCGCAAGATCAGAATTGCTTTTTTTGCAATTATGGGCGGGGATATAGTAATAGATACTAATAAATTCAGCGTAAACGGAAATAATAAATAATGAAGAAACTATCCATTTCAGAGTATAAAGTTGAAGGCAAGGTTAAAATTTCAGAATTTAAAAGTTTTGAAGATTTTGATGCTTATAAAAAAGAGCTAGAAAAAGAACTGGAAGATACCCGGGAAAAGTTAGGGGATTTACAGGATACCCTCTACGCGCACGGTAAATACGCTGTTCTCGTTTGTTTACAAGGAATGGATACCGCGGGAAAAGACAGCTTGATTCGAGAAGTATTTAAAGATTTTAATGCCCGTGGCGTTGTGGTACATAGTTTTAAAGTGCCTACCGAATTAGAAAAAAATCACGATTATCTTTGGCGTCATTATATCGCTTTGCCGGCACGAGGAAAGTTTGGTGTTTTTAATAGAACCCATTATGAAAATGTGCTGGTAACCCGTGTGCACCCTAACTATATTTTAGGTGAAAAGTTACCTGCTATTCATTCGGTTTCAGATATAGACGAAACGTTTTGGGATAAGCGTTTTGAGCAAATCAATAATTTCGAAAAAACAATTGCACAAAATGGAACGCTTATCTTCAAGTTCTTTTTAAACCTTTCAAAAGAAGAGCAAAAAAATAGATTAATTCGCAGGTTGGATAAGCCCAATAAACGTTGGAAATTCTCCCCAGGTGACTTGGTAGAAAGAAAGTTGTGGGATACCTATATGAATTGTTACGAAGATATTTTAAACCGCACTTCTCATCCACACGCACCTTGGTACGCCATTCCTGCAGATAATAAACCTGCCGCTCGTCTTATAGTGGCATCCATTCTGCTGGAAGAATTACAGAAATATGAAGACATAAAAGAACCAAAACTCGATGAGGATGTAAAAGCCCGTATTCAGGAGTTTAAGGAGACCCTTCGAGGAGAATAAGCAATTATGTTGTAATAAGCTATAACTTTAACCGTCAGTTAAAGAGTTTCTCAACTATATGGAAGCCTTCAAAATAGTATATTACCGCCTCATTTTAAACTATAGTCGGTTTGCTGTAAATCCATTAAAATATTATGAAAAATACATTTGTACTCCTCACGCTACTAACATTTACTTGTACTGCAATTGGTCAAAAGGTAAATAAAGAAGACTCCACCCAACTTCGAAATTTATACGATGTAGCATTGCTTAACGGCCAGAGTTACGATTGGTTAGCCTATTTAAGTAACGAAATAGGCGGGCGTCTTTCCGGCACCGTTCAGGCAGATCGTGCCGTACGTTATACCGAAACCGAACTCAATAAATTAGGGCTGGACAACGTATGGCTTCAACCCGTAATGGTGCCAAAATGGACCCGGGGTTTTAAAGAATACGCTTACATTGAAACGGCTCCTGGAAGAAGTTCCGTAGTAAATATTTGTGCTTTGGGAGGCTCCGAGCCTACACCTCCAACAGGCCTTAAAGCACAGGTAATAGAAGTGCAGAATTTTGAAGACTTAGAACGTTACGGTCGCGAGAAAATAGAAGGTAAGATTGTATTTTACAATCGTCCAATGCAAGCAAATTTAATTCAAACGTTTGAAGCTTATGGAGGTTGTGTAGACCAGCGGTATGCGGGAGCTATGGAAGCCGCAAAATACGGAGCAGTAGGAATTGTTGTTCGCTCTATGAACTTACGCCAAGACGATTTCCCACACACGGGAGCCATGAGTTATGGAGATACTCCTGCAGCCTTACGTATCCCAGCTTGCGCCATAAGCACTAACGATGCAGATTATTTAAGCAGCGCACTTACCCTAAAACCAGATCTTTTGTTCTACTTTAAACAAAGTTGTAAAACGCACGAAGATGTAGAATCTTTCAATGTAATTGGTGAAATTAAAGGGAGTGTGTATCCAGATAAATATATAATTGTTGGGGGTCACTTAGATTCCTGGGATTTAGGAGATGGATCGCACGACGATGGAGCTGGTTGTGTACAGTCTATGGAAGTGTTACGTTTACTAAAGGAAACTAACTACAAGCCAAAACATAGTATTAGAGTAGTGTTGTTTATGAATGAAGAAAACGGTTTACGGGGTGGAAACAAATACGCAGCCCAAGCCAAACTGAAAAAAGAAAAACATATTTTCGCCTTAGAAAGTGACGCAGGCGGATTTACCCCACGCGGATTTTCATTTGATACAGACGATGCTAATTTCAAGCAAATTGAAAGCTGGAAACCATTGTTTAAACCCTATTTAATTCATTATTTTGAACAGGGTGGAAGTGGTGCAGATATTGGTCCGCTTAAAGACGGAACAATTGTATTAGCTGGTTTACGTCCAGACTCACAACGTTATTTCGATTATCACCATGCGGCCAACGATACGTTTGATGCTGTCAATAAAAGAGAGCTGGAATTGGGAGGTGCCACCATGGCTAGTTTGGTGTATTTAATAGATAAGTACGGAATTAAGAACGAAACCACCGAGGCTAAAAATTAATTTAACTACAAACCACAAACTCAAAAGCTATGAGTTTCCTAACCGCAGAGTGGCGCAGACTGGCATTGGCAAACTACAAAGTAGATCCCGCTATACTTGAACCATATCTTCCATACAAAACCGAACTAGATATTTACAACGGTATTTGCTATGCAAGTCTTGTTGGTTTTATGTTTAAAAATGTAAGAGTTTTAGGGTTAAAAATTCCGGGTCACGTACATTTTGAAGAAGTAAATCTTCGGTTTTATGTCCGGTGTAAGGAAGCAGGTGAATGGAAGCGAGGTGTTGTTTTTGTAAAAGAAATTGTACCCAAACACGCCATTTCTTTTGTGGCAAATACAGTATATAACGAAGTATATGAAACCCGAAAAATGAACCATATATGGGAAGAGAAAGCCAATGAACTACTAACTACGTACAATTGGAAAAATAAAAAGGATTGGTTTTCATTTTCAGTAACTTCAGATACCATTGCAAAACCAATTCCGCTAGATTCTGAAACTGAATTTATCACAGAACATTATTGGGGCTACAACAAAACAGGAAAACATACAACTACCGAATACCAAGTTACTCACCCAAAATGGAATGCGTACGACATAAAAAGTTATAAAATTAAAGCCGATTTTGCCAGAGAATACGGCGAAAACTTTCGGTTTTTGAATGATGCTGAACCCATTTCAGTTATGTTGGCTGAAGGTTCTTCCATAACCATTGAAGGGAAATCTACTATTCGATAGGATGTTAGATATCTTATAGAAAATAAAAATAGAGCTACAATTTTATTAAACTTCATACTTGTTCCTTCCCTTAGCAGCTAGAAAAATTTAATTACAAGATGCGCTACTATTCTGCGTTAAAGGGAAGGTAGATTTCGCTAGTAATATAAAAGAACCAAATAAATTTTAAACTGAAATTCGGAAGGGTTTATCCCACCAAACCACAAAAAATTTCTCAATAGATACATCTGTCTTTTTGTAAACTAATGGAGCCCGCTTTTCGGCAAGAGCGTTTTTGATATGTTTTTTAGCTTCAGAAAATGAAATCCATGGTCTCAAACCTTCAGGAGGTAGCAGCCACTCCTTTTTCTGCGGAAGGGTATACAGCGCATTCTCATCTTTTTCAGAATCTAATTCAGTCCCATGTATATAAAAGCCTGTCAGGCAAGCTTGAAAATACTTCGGAAAGGTATGTGGATGGAATCCCTTCGGAACAAACAAAAAAGCCTTTAGACAATACTGTTGTTGTATAACTGAACTATCTAATTGAAATTTACTCAAACTTGAAGCCGTTTCCTCTCTGTACAATAATGGAAACTGTTTGGTCTTCATTTTTTCTAATTTGTCCACCAACCTATCTTTTTTATTAGGGCCAATCCATTGTTCTAAAATGGTTTTGCCTAAACGTTCATCAAGAAGATAAAATTTACAAGCCAATTCAATATGCAAAGTGCTGTTAGTTTCAGTGTCTGTAACTATATAATCTAACTCACCCATAGTTTGGGTGGCTCCTTGTATTTGAATATTTGCAGCGATTAATTGAAAGCGTTGCGAATGTTCCAACCAACTTTCAAAAATAAACTCAGCTTGCTTACCCAGCATTTTTTCGGTAGGAAAATCGAATGGTACTATTTCCGTACTTATTTCCGAAATGCTAAATGGCGTAAACGAAAATTCCTTTGTAGGTAATTTCAGCTCAGGAGTTTTCAGAAAATATATGAAAGGCGAGGTCTTCAAATGAACATTTAATTGAAATTCTGGGTTAATATGGACACGGGGTTTTCTAACTTTGCTCAAAAGTATAAAAACTTGTTACAGCAATATACGAAGGAATTTAAATATAACATGAAATTGGCTGCACCCGTAATTTTAGGGATGTTAGGGCATACCGTGGTACAATTGGTGGATAACATCATGGTGGGGCAATTGGGTACGGCAGAGTTGGCAGCAGTGTCTTTAGGGAATAGTTTTATGTTTATTGCGATGAGTTTGGGGATTGGTTTTTCTACAGCAATTACGCCCCTGGTCGCTGAAGCCGATGGTGAAAATAACTTTGAAGCTGGGAAATCTGCGTTTAAACACGGCCTATTTTTATGCACGGTATTAGGGATAGCTTTATTCCTTATGGTTTTTGCAGCAAAGCCTATTATGTACGCAATGAGTCAGCCAAAGGAAGTCGTGGATCTTGCGATGCCGTACTTAAACTTGGTAGCAATTTCGTTGGTGCCATTAATTATTTTTCAGGCGTTTAAGCAATTTAGTGATGGATTGTCGCTCACTAAATACCCAATGTATGCCACCATTGCGGCCAATGTGGTGAATGTAATCCTTAACTATATGTTTATTTTTGGGAAGTTTGGGATGCCAGAATTAGGGGTAGTAGGGGCAGCGATTGGTACCTTGGCGTCAAGAGTTATTATGGTTCTTTATTTATGGTATGTGCTTTCCAAACATTACAAGGCTAGAGAATATGTGCTCCATATAAAGTTCTTTACACTTTCTAAAAAAATGCTAAACAAACTAATTAGTTTAGGATTCCCTTCGGCACTACAAATGTTTTTTGAAGTAGGTATTTTTACGAGTGCTATTTGGCTTTCGGGAATCTTGGGAAAAAACCCACAGGCGGCTAACCAAATTGCCTTAAACTTATCTTCTATGACCTTTATGGTAGCCATGGGCTTTGGTGTTGCGGCGATGATACGAGTTGGGAATCAAAAGGGATTAAAACGTTTTATTGAGTTACGTAGAATTGCCCTTTCAATCCTTATGCTTTCTACCCTAATGGCGGTTGTTTTTGCACTAATTTTTGTAGCTTTTCACGAAATGTTGCCAAAATTATACTTGGATTATGACAATGAGTTGGAATTTGTAGATAATTATCAGGTAGCGAGCATTGCCGCAAAATTGTTGATAATAGCAGCCATATTTCAAATTAGTGATACCATACAGGTAGTGGCTTTAGGTGTTTTACGAGGGATGCAGGATGTGAAAATTCCTACGTTCATAACATTTATTGCGTATTGGTGTATTGGTTTCCCTATTTCGTATTATTTAAGTATGCACACAGAGTACGAAAGTTCTGGTATTTGGATAGGTTTGTTGGCTGGGCTCACCGCTTCTGGAGTTATGTTGTCAATACGGTTTCATTATTTGTCAAAGAAGATGATCATCCAAGCGGCAAAAATTAAAACGAATTAATTTTACGTAATTTTACATCGAAATTTACCAACCCAGATCCTATGGAACTTCCAAAATATATTTTAGGCGACAATACAGATTATCCAGATGCGATATTTGTGATACATACTGAATTCCCTCGCTTTGTCATCAATCTTGAAAATGACGAAGTAGAATGGCTAGAAGAATTTGACAATCACGACCAAAAAGAACTAGAGTCCGAAACCGAAAACTACATCAAAGAAGCCACCGAATTTTACGACCGTGAAGTAGCCCGCTACGAAGATGATTGAAAAACTCCTTGAATACGATACCGAACTTTTCCTTTTCCTAAACAACTTGGGAACCGAAAGCTGGGATGGTTTTTGGCGCATCGTGACCGAAAAATGGTCTTCCATACCATTATATGTTGTGTTGCTGCTCCTTATTTACAAACAGTACAAATTGAAAGGTACGCTCGTAATTGTAGTAAGTGTGGCATTGTTAATCACTGCAACGGACCAATTGGCCAACCTTTTCAAATACGTGCTTTTTCAACGTCCAAGACCTTGTAGGGTGGAATCACTACAAGAAGTCATGCGTTTGGTAGCAGATGGCTGTGGACGCTATGGTTATTTTTCTGCCCACGCTGCCAGTAGTATGGGAGCTGCTGTTTTCTTAGGATTGGTATTGCAAAAATGGTACAAATACTTACCGTTTTTACTGCTCTTCTGGGCCGTACTCACTGCCTACAGCCGTATTTATTTAGGGGTTCATTATCCGTTAGACATTATTACAGGAATGTTCTTTGGCGGATTGCTAGGATGGATTTTTTACAAACTACAACTATTGGGACAGCGTAAGTTTAATAGCACTTCAGAATCAAAGGTTACTGAGTGATTTTGATTTTAGAGCAAGCGAAAAAAATCAAAATTGTACCGAAGTAAGCGAAGTCACTGTATATAAATCCCTCCAAAGCCTGGTTCGGTGCGACCTACTTCCGGGCGCATTGGCGTTCATATCGTAACGATCTACCTTTTCTACGGAATAGTCGGCAAAAGTTTTTTTGAATTTTGGTATATCTTCTTCGGCCACTAGGACTGCAAATTTGTTTTCTGAAGGTAATTTTTCAGTTCCAAAATTTAAAATCACCGGAATTGGTTTTCCGTAGTCCCAAATCATTTCTGGCGTAAAATAGGAGTATTCGTATACAGGAATATTGTTGTTGGCTGCTTGCCAGTCGTTCAGTTCTGAAAGTGATTTATATTCGGGGTTAATAGTTAAGGCTTTCGCCATAGGCATCCCAAAGCATAAAATTATAGCGATAAAGACAATGGTTCCGTAAAATACAGAGCGTATTTTCTTTCGAATCAATTTTCCGAAGATAAATATTCCCACACTTGCCAAAGCAATAGAAAGCAACACAAACCAAACCCAATAGCCAGTTAGCGAATCTTTCAGAAAAAGATAGCCGCCAATAGGAAAAATAAGTCCGATGGAAGCAATGAGTCCAAAGTTGAAATACACAGGAATAGTTTCTCGTTTGTCTTTTAGTTCAGAAAATTTCAGAAATAAATATTCTATATAATACCCCGTGTTCAATGCCAATGGAATAAGCACGGGTAGCAAATAGCGTGATTTTTTTTCAGGAATTACAGATAGTAATACCACCGAAACCATGGTCCATAAAAATGTGAACAGATAGCCTTTTTTATCGCTCACCCGGTTTTTTAAATACGGATACAGCAAGCCGATAAACGCCGGGATAGTCCAAACACCGCTTTGGGTAAAGAAGCTCCAGTAATAATAAAATGGGCGTACGTTATAGCCAGTCCAGTTACCAGTTTCACGGCGGGTAATTTCTGCTACAGCTTCGGGGTCGAAGGTGTAGGTATACCAATACCACCATCCTGAAAGCACTAAGGAAACAACTAGAAATACGAGTAGCGGCAGAATTCGGCTTTTAAAGTTTTTGTATTTGAAGACTACCCCAAAAGCAATCAAAAAGGGGAGGAGTAGTGCATACAACGATACAGGTCCTTTACTCATAAACGCCGCACCAAAAAACAAGGCAGCGATAAGAATGCGTTGGTATTTCTTGCCTTCGGTAGTAAAAAACAAATACAACTGGTAGATACACACCATCATAAACGCGTGGGTGAAAATATCCCATTGCCCGTTACGGCCAGAGAATACAATATAAAATGAAGTGGCTAGAATTAAAGAAGCTACAAAAGCCAGGGTTTTATTTCGGCTGAATTTTTCGGTGAATTTGTAGGTGGTCAACACCAAAAGCAAGGTAACTACTGCAGCTGGCAATCGCATGGCCGTTAAACTTTTCAATCCAAAAATAGCTCCCGAAATGGCCGAAAGCCAAGTAGGTAAAGGCGGTTTTTGATAGCGAGGCTCGCCGTTTAAAGTGGTTAATAACCAATTGCCATCGTTCAGCATTTCACGCGCCGTAGCAAAGTTTCTGGCTTCCATGATGTTTACGTACAAGGCATCTAGATTCACAAAGAAAATAGCGATGCATGCAACGCACAACAATAAAATATGGTTATTCTGTAGCCGATTCATTCATTTGTTTTTTCCAGATAAAAATATTGCGTACATAAATTATAAGGCCTGCAATGTGTCCCACAAATAGGACGGGATCTTTTCGTAAAATGGCATAGGTTAAAATAAGTGAGGCTCCCAAGACACTCATCCGCCAAAAACCTAGTGGTAATTGTGAGGTTTTTGTTTTTTCAGAATATAGCCATTGGTACACAAAACGCAATGTAAAAACTACTTGAGAAATAATTCCTAAAATAAGCAACCAGGTAGGAATGTTCGCGGTGCTAAAAAGTTGTTCCAAATCGTATTGGCCATTGTTATACGAGTAGATGACAACAAAAATAGGGAACACAAACAAAAACAGCTGAATCCATTTAGGCGATTTTTGCCACTCGCCCTGTAATTGCAAGTTCCTGATGTAAATATAATAGGTGAGTGTTTGTCCCAACATAATGGCAAAATCGTTGCGCGCATACCCATACGCAAACAATAAAAAAGAAGCTAAAAGGCTTAATTTCCAAAAGATGGAAGGCGTGATAACGCGTTTATTTTTTTCAGAAAGGAGCCATTGTAAAATCAATCGGCCAGAGAATAACAGTTGTGCCAAAAAACCGATAGTATAAATAAGCCAATCGCTCATCCTTTAGATTTTACTTCGTAGTTAATATATTTTTTCTTCATCCAAAGATAGGCGAAGCAATCCATCAAAGGGCCCACTAATCTGTTCCAGACACCAAACTTGGCAGTTCCGGCAATGCGTGGAAAATGTTGCACGGGTACTTGTACTATTTTTCCGTTTTGCAGTAAAATCATCGCGGGTAAGAAACGGTGTAAGCCTTTAAACATTGGAATGCGTTTGGCGTACTCGGTTTTGAGTACCTTTAATGGACAGCCTGTGTCGTCCATTCCATCGTGAGTAAACGCACGGCGAATTCCGTTGGCAATTTTTGAAGACATGTTTTTTACAAATTTGTCTTTTCGGTTGGCGCGTACCCCTGTGACCAGATCGTAGTCACCAATTTTTTGTAATAATAGATTAAAATCTTCGGGAGCGGTTTGTAGGTCGCTATCAATATACCCAAGGAGCGGTGTTTCCACGTGATCGAAACCCGCTTTTATAGCAGCGCTTAGTCCTCTATTTTCCTTAAAATTTATATAGTTGAATGCTTCATTTCGAAGGCAAATAGCTTCAATTAGAGTCTGGCTCTTATCTTTAGAACCATCATTTACAAAAAGGATACTGGTCTTTTTTGTAGCAATGTGTGTGTAGGCCAACAATTCCTTTTCAACTCTTTCTAAGTTATCTTCTTCGTTGTATACGGGTACTATAATGGTAAATTGGTATGGCTGCAAAATATCATTGATTTGGGTGCAAAAGTATGCTTTTTTTTGAACTCGAACTTGAAATTGAACCTGAAGTCAAAATTGAACTTGAACTCGAATATAAACTTAAACTCGAAATCGAAATCAAAGAATAATCTAAACTCGAAACCGGAAAAAATTTAAGACGTGAAAATCAGTGGTCACATTTCCTTCAAATTATAGTATTTTTGATTTCTACTTCTTTGAAAATTTCAAGGAACTAGCAACCATTTTGTTTTATTCAATTTAAAGGTACCCGCCTTTGCGGGCAGAACTATGAAAGTACTCGTAACAGGCGCAGCAGGATTTATAGGTTCCCATACCGCAGAACGTTTGCATTCTTTGGGACATACCGTTCTTGCTATTGATAATTTTTCCGACTATTACGATATTTCTTTAAAGCAAAAAAATGCTGAAAGTTTAGCTGAAAAAGGAATTCAAGTTCAAAAATTAGACCTTCGGAAAGACGACCTTTCAGAAGTTATTACAGAAGAAATCGCTTTTATTTTTCATTTTGCTGCCCAACCGGGAATTTCAGCAACCAGTACTTTTGATGCGTATTTTAGTAATAATATTCAGGCAACACAACGCATGTTGGATACGATAGAAGGGCTACAGAAGAAACCTTTTTTTGTAAATATTGCCACTTCTTCCATTTACGGGCTGCACGCTACTTTAACAGAAGATGAAGCACCCTTGCCTGCAAGTTGGTATGGAGTGACAAAACTCGCCGCCGAGCAGTTAGTGTTAGCGTATGCGCGAAGAGGATTGCTTAAAAGCACTTCGTTTCGTTTGTATTCGGTGTATGGGCCACGGGAGCGTCCGGATAAGTTATACACAAGGTTAATAGATTGTGGTCTTAACAATAAACCGTTTCCATTGTATGAAGGGAGTCAAAAACATTTACGCAGTTTTACCTATGTACAAGACATTGTAGATGGCATTGTAAGTGTTTTAAACAATGCTGAAGTCTGCAACGCAGAAATCTTTAACTTAGGTACTGAAGAAGAAAATACCACAGCTACGGGTATTGCTACGGTAGAAGAAATCTTAGGTCATAAAATAAACGTTGCCAACAAACCCGCACGTCCAGGAGACCAATCCCGCACCAAAGCAAATATTGATAAAGCCAGAAAGTTACTCAATTACAATCCGCAGACTGGGTTAAAGGAAGGTTTGGAAGCGCAAGTGAATTGGTTTCGGGACAATTTTACATACTTATTGAAATAATATATTTATTGTATAGTAAGAATTTAATTAAATTAATATGAAAAGAATTGTTACAATTTTGCTACTCCAATTTTCATTTTTATTAAATGCACAGATTGGGTTTCAAAGCCATCAAATTGTAAATGAAACTAATTTTACAGAAAACAATGAGGATATTGAGTTGGCCGATCTTGACAATGATGGAGATTTAGACATTTTGTCTGCGTCATGGGGAGATGATAAAATTACTTGGTATGAGAACTTAGACGGTTTAGGAACATTTAGTAACCAAATAATTTTAAGTGATAATACAACCGGAGCCAAAGTAGTTAAAGCAGTTGATATAGATAATGATGGTGATTTGGATGTTGTGACAAGCCAATTAGCTTGGTTTGAAAATTTAGATGGTGAAGGAAACTTTGGACCAGAAAATATTATAGACAATTACACAGGTCAATCAATTTTTGATGTTGCTGATATTGATGGTGATGGTGATTTTGACATAGTTTCAGCAAGGAATAATCTCCAATGGTATGAAAATATGGATGGCTTAGGTAATTTTAGTAATGCTAATTTAATTATTTCAAGTATTCAGCTTTATTCTATTTCAGCAATTGATTTCAATGGTGATGATGCTATAGATTTATTGTTGAATAGAGGATATGCAGTATCTTGGATTGAAAATATTAATGGTCAAGGTAATTTTGGTACCGAAAATATTATTAATGATAATTTATATATCTCTGAAATATCAATTCCTGCAGATGTGGACTCAGATGGAAATATGGATGTTATCGTTTCTGCGGACAATTGGGATTTGGTTTGGCATAAAAATATAGATGGTTTAGGAAATTTTGGACCAGAAATATTAATTGATGGATTGCTTGAAAATCCTAAAGATATAAATATTGGGGATGTTGATGCAGATGGAGATATGGATATCATTTCCCTGTCCTTCAATCAGGATACTGTAGTTTGGTATGAAAATCTCAATGGTTTAGGTGCTTTTGGGAATGTACAAACTATAAATGATGAACCTGATCGTCCTTCCGCCGTAGAATTTGGGGATATCGATGGAGATGGAGCATTAGATGCTGTTTTTTGTTCTAGACTCGATAATAGAATTGCCTGGCACAAAAACCAAGATGGTTTGGGAGATTTTTCTGAAGAAATGCTTGTTAATAATGGATTAGACCGTATTACAGGAGTTTTATTCTCAGATTTTAATGGGGATGGGGATATTGATATTCTTACGAGAACAACAAATTACCATAAATTATCCTGGTTTAAAAGCGATGTTGTATCAGGGTCATACAGTTTTAGCCAAAAATTGATTAACGAAAATTATGGGGGTGGTCTTCGTGCTTTTTTTAAGGCAGATTTTGATGGAGACGATGATGATGATATTTTATTAGCGCACGGTAATTTTCTTTTTTGGTTTCAGAACGAGGATGGATTAGGAAATTTTTCTGCCCCAATCGAGATTGCTAGCTTCCCAACCAGACTCGAAGATGTAAGTATGGGAGATGTTGATGGGGACGGAGATATGGATATCGTATGTGCGAAATCTTTTTCTGAAGATAAGATATTTTGGCTTGAAAATATAGACGGATTAGGAACCTTTTCTTCTGAAAATATCATATCTACAAATTTTTTAGATCCTAATAATCTGCTACTATCTGATATAGACGGAGATGGCGATTTAGATGTTATTTCAAGTGCTTTGTCATCATCTGGATCGATAGCTTGGTTTGAGAACTTGGATGGACAGGGAAATTATAGCTCCAAAATTATAATTGAACAAGTTGATTTGGGGTATGCAGGTAAAATTTCTGACTATGACATGGATGGCGATGGAGACTTGGACTTGGTTACAAGTTCAAACATTGATTCAAATGTAGCTTGGTACGAAAACCTGGACGGTGAGGGTACATTTGGACCAGCAAATATTGTTAACAATGTTCCTGTTAGTACTAACCAATCAGCAGCAGTAGATATTGATACTGATGGAGACTTAGATATTGTTGCGACAGATGGAGGTGATTTGATTATGTTCGAAAATTTGGATGGACTAGGGAACTTTGGGTCAAAAAAACTAATTATAGAAGATGGCTCTATTAATTATTTTGATATTTATGATGTTGATGGTGATGGATTAAGTGATTTTGTGACTGGAGGTGGAAATTTTCTTTCGTGGCAAGAAAATTTAGGACCTTTAAAAAATATAATTTATGGCAAGCTTTTAATTGATGCTAATTCTGATGGCTGTGATATAAATGACTTGGTTTTCCCAGATGCAATGGTTGTTACATCTAACGGAGCTAACACATTTGCAACTTTTTCAAACGAAGATGGTGAGTATGTAATAAACACCAATGAAGGCGAGTTCGCTACAGCGGTTACCAGTGCACTACCAATCTACTATAGTTCTAACCCAGCATCCCATACTCATAATTTTAATGGCTTAGGTAATACTTATGAGGCTAATTTCTGCATTGAACCATCTGGAAATGTGAATGACCTCACTATTTCTTTATATCCACTTAGCGATGCGCGACCTGGCTTCGATGCCCAATATCAATTACATTATGCTAATATCGGCACTACAGTTTTAAGTGGAACCGTGAATTTATTTTTTAATGAAGATGGACTTACACTAATAGAAGCGACAGAACCTATTGACAATCAAACAGGCAACAGTGTTTCCTTTAACTATCAAAATATAGAACCCTTTGAATCTAGAACTATTAACATAACCTTTAATGTAGCGCCACCTCCCACAGTTGAAATTGATGATGTATTATTATTTGAAGCTGAAATAACTCCAATTGTTGATGATTTCAATGAAGAAGATAATAATTTTGTTTTTGAGCAAATAGTAGTAGGTTCTTTTGATCCTAATGATATTAGGGTGTTAGAAGGTGAAGAAATAACTATTTATGAGGTGGATAATTACTTGCACTACATCATTCGTTTTCAAAATACCGGTACAGCAGAGGCTCAAAATATAAAAGTAACCAATGAGTTAGATTCCAACTTAGATTGGACAACTCTACAATTGGAAGATATTAGCCACCATAACCGCGTTGAAATTTCAGATGGTGCTCTCGTAGAATTTATTTTTGACAACATTCAACTACCAGATATAAATACAAACGAACCAGAATCACATGGGTATATAGCCTATAAAATTAAACCGAAAAGTAATCTTGGATTAGGAGATAGTATGTCCAACAATGCAAACATATTTTTCGATTTCAACCCACCAATTGAAACAAACACAGTTACAACAACAATTATTGAAAGCCTTGGAGTTGAAGAAAGTGCATTAGATACCGTTAAGGTTTATCCAGTGCCAGCAGAAAATATGCTTATGATAACTGCTACTTCTAGGATTGTAGAAGCGACTATTTATAACCAATTAGGTCAAGAAGTTTTGTCTTTTTCGAGTAATGGTACTTTGGAAACTTTATCAATTTCAACACTTTCAAGTGGTTTTTATACGTTGAAGCTTACCGATGAGTTTGGTGCTACCGCGATTAAGAAAATAATAAAAGAATAATTTCATGTAAGCTTCAATAACGTTTCAGCTGCTTGAAACGGAGTTACTTTCCCTTCACTCAATAATTCAATTTGAAGTTCTAGCGCTTCTTTAATAGCTGGGTTTTCATAGAAGTCACTTTTCAATCTGTTTTCTATGGTTTGCAGCAGCCAGAATTTATTTTGGTCATGTCTTCTTTGCTGAAAAAAGTCGGTTGTTTTTGCTTTCGAAATATATGCTGAAATCAGTTCCCAGATCTCAACGATGCCTTCATTTTCTAGGGCAGAGCATGTAAGTGTTTTGGGGATCCAGCCATTGTCTTTTGGTGGATACATATGTAACGCTCTATTAAATTCAGTTTTGGCGAGTTTGGCGGCTTTTAGGTTTTCACCATCGGCTTTATTAATGGCTATGGCGTCTGCCATTTCCATAATACCGCGTTTTATGCCTTGTAATTCATCTCCTGCACCCGCTAGTTTCAGCAATAAAAAGAAATCGGTCATAGAATGTACTGTGGTTTCGCTTTGTCCCACGCCCACGGTTTCAATAATAATAATATCGTAGCCAGCCGCTTCACATAAAATAATAGCTTCGCGTGTTTTTCTGGCCACACCGCCCAGAGATGTTCCACTGGCGGAAGGTCTTATAAAAGCCTTTGGATTTTTAACGAGCGCTTCCATTCTGGTTTTATCTCCCAAAATACTTCCTTTACTTACCGAGCTACTTGGGTCTACGGTTAAGACGGCTACTCTTTTTCCTTCTGTAGTGAGCAACATTCCAAAACGCTCAATAAAAGAGCTTTTTCCTACACCAGGAACGCCAGTAATTCCTATTCTAATACTTTTATTGGCGTGCGGTAAACAAGCTTTTATAATGTCTTCGGCTGTTTGATTGTGCTTCTTTGCCGTACTTTCAATAATAGTGATGGCCTGGCTTAGGGAGGTTATATTTCCTTGTAAGATTCCGTTGGTTAAAATTTCAGCAGAAGGTGTTTTGCTTCGTTTTTCTTGAATTGTTTTGGCGGCTTTTAAAGATAAACTATCGGGCATACCAATTCCTTCTTTTTCCCGAAGTGCTTTCGATTTGTTACTGTGCTTTGCCATTGCTGAAATTTATGACAAATTTATGAATACACATTTTTAAAAGCACACTTTCGTTGGTATATTGAAACGTATTAATCTAAAACCTGAAAATATGAAAACCTTATATGAAGCAACATCTACAGCCGAGGGAGGTAGAGCAGGACATGTAGTATCTGAAGACAGTCCTATAGATTTTAACCTTTCGGTCCCTAAAAGTATGGGCGGTAAAGGGGGCAATGGAGCTAACCCTGAACAATTGTTTGGTAGTGCCTATGCCGCTTGTTTTGGTGGAGCTATTCAAGCGGTTGCCAAAAGCAAAAATATTAAAATTGATGATGAAAATATTAGTGTTTCTGCTACGATAGGATTTTGCCAAGAAGATCAAAAAGAAGAAGGTTTTTTCCTAGAAGCAACGATAGATTGTTATATTCCAGGGGTTGACCAAGAAACAGGAGAAGATCTGGTAGAAGCAGCCCACGAAGTTTGTCCGTTCTCCAAAGCAACACGGGATAATATTACCGTGACACTCAATTTACTAATGGACGAATAATAGGTTCGCCATATGTTATAAAAAAGCCCTTCAAATTTTAAAATCTGAAGGGCTTTTTATAGTGTTGAAATTTAAAAACACTGCCTATGTAGCAGTTACATAGCTCTTAAATTGATAATTCTGCCGTGTTCGTCGTCGTCAGTCCTTTTTTTTTCTTTTTCGGGTGGCGTTCCGTGTAAAGCTTCATCACGCGTAGCTGGTTCCTTTAAGCTAGGATTTACTATGTGTTCTCCTGCTTGTTTAATATACCATTCTAGCTGTTGTTTTTGTTTATACAAAATACCAAGTGTTATATCTGGCAATTGATGGTTGTGGATTAGCTCGTTATATCTTTTAATGTTATTTAAGTCACGTGCGATGCACTGTTTGATGATAACTTCAGAATTAAAATTTTCCAAAGCTTTTTTAATATCATCCCAGGTACGGTCTTGATGTCCTTTTTCAGCATCAAACTTTAAAGGTTCTATATCTCTAGAACTTAATTCGCTGCTAATGGTGTTTGCCATACGATTACGTTCTACTGCCATGAAATTTAAAAAACGTTTTAGCTCAGTGGTCTGCGCATCATCTGCAGCGTTGTAATAAAGCTTTTCAGCTTCAAAACAAGCGACTAGCAAACGATTAAGCTTTGTAAAGTCTGGGTATTTATTTTTCATGTATTTTTAGATTTAACCAAATGTACGATAAAAGTTAATTCAAAAGTTTGAGCATAAAGTTAATTAACACTAAAATTTCGTTAACAAATGCAACACTCCTAAATTTATTTCGTCCTTTACCAGAACAGCAACCAAAAACCATCACGAGTTTGTCCAACCAACTACTTGTAGCGCAATGTAAGCAGAACAGCCGTAAGGCGCAATTAGCTTTGTATAAGCAATATTGCGACGGGATGTATGTTGTGGCGCTGCGATATATGAAGGACAAAGCCGCTGCAGAAGATGCGGCACAGGAGGGATTTATTAAAGCCTTCAAAAAAATTGAGCAGTTTAAAGGGGACGTCACCTTTGGTGCTTGGTTAAAAAGAATTGTAATTAATACCTGCCTGGATGCCATCAAAGCCAGAAAATTAGAAACAGAACCGTTGTACGATGAGACCCTTAGGATTGCCGAGGAAGAAACAGATTGGCAGGTAGCAGACGAAACAACAGTAGATGAAGTAATGAAAGCGATTGAAAATTTAGGCGATAATTACAGAGATGTTACCAAATTATTTTTGATAGAAGGGTACGACCATCAGGAAATCGCCGAAATCATGGGGATTACTGAAAGTGCTTCAAGAACCAAATTGCACCGAGGAAAATTACAGTTAAAAGAGAATTTAAAACACTTACACTATGGCACAGGATATTAGAAAATTATTAAAAAATCGTCCTGAAGAAACCGGGCAGCTGTCTGCGAATCATACCGATGCGTTTTTAGCCAAACTAGAAGCAAATTTCCCTGAAGATCATTCAACGAATTCTGGAACCAGGAATGTCTCTGTTTTTTGGTTAAAAGTTGCCGCAATCGCAATCGTATTCTTAGCAGTTAGTTTTTTTGGATATCAGTATATTTCTGGATTAGATGGCGGCGCTTCAGTGAACGGGCAGTTTGCTGAAACGACATCAGAAGAAGAAAAGCCAACAGATATCTTAAAGCAACCCAAACTTACCCTGGGAGACCTTTCACCAGATCTTAAAAAAGTGGAAGATTTTTACCTCACGGGAATTAATGTTCAATTAGCGTCGCTGGATGAAAATGATGATAATAAAGAATTAATTGAAGGATACAAAAAACGTATCGCAGAGCTGGACGTAGAGTACAACCGCTTAAATAATGAGTTAACCGACATGGGCCCCACAGAGGCTACCATCAACGCACTTATAGATAATTTGAAAATTCGTTTGGATTTGCTGTTCAAACTAAAAAACAAATTAAAAGAACTTAAAAATTTAGACAATGAAAAATTCAATGACCTACAAGCGTAGTCTTGTATATGTAGTTTTTGTCTTTTGTACCAGTTTTGTATTTGCACAAAGCTCGTATAAAGAGTCTTTCACAGTAGGTGAAGAAGCGGTAGTATTTGTAAATACTTCTCATACTAACGTAATTTTTGAAACGTGGAACAAAGACAAAGTAGAGGTAGAAGCTTTTGTAGAAGGGGCAACGCTCTCAGAAAAAGAGAAAAAAGAAATTTTCGATAATTGGAAATTTGATGTGCTTGGCAACAGTAAGAAAGTAACTATTACTTCCAATAGTGGAAGCCTCTGGGGCGACTTTGAAACTATGGGAAGCCTTAATTCACTGGATAACTTAGGTAACGTAGTAAATATGTCTAGCCTTGAAGCTTTGAAAGGCCTTGAAGGACTTGGAGATTTGGGAGACGTTTTTACCGCAGATTGGAATATAAATGTTCCGGAAATTCCAGAAATGGAAGCCATGCCCCAATGGCCTTTTGGTAAACAGAATACCATTTTGAAAAAGGGAGAAGCATACACCCGGTATAATTATAAAGACAAAGTTTCTTTCACATTCGATAGGGATGTTTACGAGCAAGATAAAAAAGCATACGTTGCCAAACTGAACAACAAATACAACGCAAAAGCAACGGTAGCCGAAACCGATACCTGGCTAAAGAATCTTGACAATTGGAGTGAAGTTTTTGAAAAACGAATGGAAGCTTGGGGTGAGAACTTCGGAAAATCTTTTGAAGCCAATTTTGGTCCCAACTTTGAAAAGAAAATGGAAGCGTGGGGAGAAAAATTTGGTGAGCAGTTTGGAAAGCAAATGGAAGCCTGGGGAGAGAACTTTGGGAAAGACATGGAAGAATGGGGAGCACAATTTGGAAAAGATGCCGATAAATGGGCTAAGCAGTTTGATGGAAATTACAACAAAGAAGAAGTTGTTGATGAGAATGGAAATAAAACTACCATTATTAGAACCAATAAGAATACTAACTCCAAGGATAATAAAATTTATAAGAAAGCCAGAAAAACTATTATTATCCGGATGCCAAAAAATACTAAAACAGATATAAATGTGCGTCATGGTGAAATTAAAATGGCAGACGTGACCAATGTGAGAGCAACATTGAATTATGCCGCGCTAACAGCTAACAGCATTGATGGGGGGCAAACCCGCATCAATGCTGCTTATGCGCCAGTACAAGTAAATTATTGGGGGGATGGGGTATTGTCTGTACAATATGTAGACAGCTGTACATTGAATTCGGTAGGTAAGATTAATCTACAAACCAATTCCAGTAAAGTAGTGATTAACGAGCTTAAAAATGAAGCCTATATTAAAGGCTTTATTGGTAGTTTGTTTATTAATAAAGTGTCTTCTAATTTTAAATCTATAGATGTGGTTTTGGATGACACCAATGCTATAATTGAAATGCCATCAAGCCCGTTTACTTTCTTCTTTAACGGCAGAAAATCTACGTTGTTCTACCCTAAATCTTTAGTGACAACAAACTCTAAAGAATACGGGAGAGTTTTGGTGAAAGGTTTTAATAAAAATAAAGATGCAACGGGTTCTCTTACCATTAATGCTAATTATAGTAATTTGAAATTACAGTAATACTCTCTCTTCACCTACCATAAAATATACCTTACACCTATTTGGAATATAAAAACCGTCTCGATGTATCATATAAACATCAAAACGGTTTGTAAACTAGAAAAATTATAGTGTTAAGCGTCTTTGTTTAGCTTTTTTGTAAGCACAAATCCCAGAAAAAGACCTATTCCTGCCATTAAAAATATAGTTCCTGGTCGCGCCACACTTTCTTCAACACCTGCTTGTACAATAATTTCCGAAATAAGGGTGCCGGCACCAATGCCCATTAATAGTAAAGCGAGATTAATCACAATCACTTTCCAGATAGGAGTTACTTTGCGGTGTTTTCCGTAGAAGATAGAAGCATCGGCTCCTTTTTCAATTAAGGCAAGGCGTTCTTTATTTCTTGCTGAAATATAGAGGTAAAAAATTCCGAAGATAACTCCGAAAATCAAGGGTAATATAATAACTTCAGATCCCATAATATTTGTTTTTTAAAAGATGAATAACATATTGGTTACTTCTAAGACGCGCTGGTTTTGAAACTGGTTACAAATTTGCTAAAAAATTTTCTTTTAGATTTTTTATGTTGAAGTGTAACCAAAAAAGCAACCTAAGCGTCTTACCTTTAGATGAACCAATACACCGACCAACAACTTATTGCTAAAACACTAGAAGGACATACTGCTTCATTTGGAGCTTTGGTGGTGCGGTATCAGGATTTTATATTCACTATTGTTATTCGAATGGTGAAACATAGGGAAGAAGCCGAAGAAATTGCGCAAGACAGCTTTGTAAAGGCTTTTGAAGGTTTAAAAACCTTTCAGGGAAAGTCCAAATTTTCAAGTTGGTTATATAGCATCGCATATAGAACTGCACTGGATTATCTTCGAAAATCGAAACGTTTTCAGGATAGCATTGCTGTTGAAGAAGTAAATGATCTGGAGGTAGCAACTCTGGAAAACGGATTGCAACAATTAGTAGTAAAAGAGAGAGCCAAAATAATTCAGGAATGTATTATGAAACTTCCAGAAATGGATGCGGCAATTATTACATTTTATTATTTTGAAGAACTTTCAGTAAGAGAAATAGCAAAGATCACCGAACAATCTGAGGACAACATAAAAATTAAGTTATACCGAAGCAGAAAGAAATTGTATTCCCTACTTGCTCCTTTTGTAACTAGTAAAGCAATTACTCATGGAAGAGCCATATAAATCGTCAGAAAAACAAACCAAATCTTGGATTCAGGAAGCAGGCCTGGAGCATCCTGGTAACACTTTTAAGATGAAAATTCTGGAAAGGATTGAGTCTAAACTGGTGTTGGAAAAAGCAACTCCTTTAATTAGTAAAAAAGGTTGGGTGTTAATTGCTGTGTTTATAGTGCTTTGTAGTGTTCTGTTGTATGTATTCCCAATCGAACTATCAGTATGGGAAAATAAAGTGCCTTTTAAAAATCTTAATTGGAACTTTAATACAGCCTCTTTTAAAATTTCTGCTCGCACCTCTTATATCTTTATATTCTGCTTAATGTTTCTGGTTCAAATCTCGATTTTAAAACGGTTTTTTAATAAAAATAATGCATAAAAAAACTCCCGAAGCGAAAGCTCGGGAGTTTGTAATTGTGGTAGAATTGAATTTTAGCAATTCAAATAGTTACTCTTTTATAAATTTAAAAGATTGGATGTTATCAACTGTTTCTACTTGTACAATATAAATACCGCTATTTAATCCAGAAAGGGTAAGTGTATTGTTTGTATTTGAAAGTTCTTTTTGTAACACTACCTGTCCGGTAATTGAATACACAACAGCTTTTTTCATCAAAGAAGTTGATGCTATGTTCAACACATCTTTTACGGGGTTAGGATAAAATGAGATTTTAGAATCAACCTGTGAGACTTCTCCAACACCTAAAACGGTAGGTGCTAATTTTAGGACAAATCCTACGGTGTTATTATTACTGTCTTTCCCTGATCCTACAATGGTAGAGCCATCTGCAGAGATGTCTAAAGGGAATGCTAAAGTTACTCCTTGTGTATCAATCCCTAAAGAGGTAGCGTAGTCATTTAAGTTTTGGATGCCTGTTGCTTCCGTCCAGATAAACCCCTGGCCAAAAATAGCTGGAACCCCATTTGGTCTGTAAACACCTACTGCAATAGAGCCGTCTTCATTTAATCCAGAAGTAAAACCTCTATGCCCTGGAGAAAGTGGAGGTCCGATGCTCTCAACACCTGCAGCCTCACTCCAGCGATACGCTTGAAAATTGTTAGCAAAGTTACCTTCACCAGCGGCCCAAACTCCATCGTTAGAAACAGTTTCAATAGGTCCAATTGGATCTCCATTTGCAGTCTCTATAGTTTGTTGTACGCCATCTATCCAAACAGCTCCTTGGCGAAATCCAGTTGCGGTATCTTGCCAGCCACCTACTACGGTTCCATCAAGATTAGTCGCATTTGCTCTGGAATAAGCACCTGCTACTGTAGAGCCAAGATCTATTACCCCTTCAGCGTCAGTCCAACGTATGGCATGTGGCAAATTGTCACCGGCAGTATAACCTAAACCTACAATAGTACTTGCATCACCAGAAATGGCGTGACTAGAACTTGCTTCCTGTCCATCATCTCCTCCTAAACCTCCTAGTGGGGTCCAGGTTTGTGTAGCAACATCGTACATACTAAGTTCGATTAGTCCAGAAGTGGTGTTAAGTGAACTTGCGCCAATGGTAAGTCCGTTGTCCGATATTCCTGTTTTTCCTCCAATACCTGGAGCGGGTACTACACCTCCAATAGTTTCAAAACCTGTTGTTTCGTCCCATAAAAAGTGTGTTTGGGTATCATAGCCTGCAGCGGCGGAGCCATTGTAGTTTACAGTAGAAACAAAACCAGTAGTTGGCAAAATAATAAGTCCGCCATCTGAAGGCACTATATCTATACTTACATTTACATCAAATAGTAAAAACGCTCCTGCATCTGTACCACTTGCTCCAGTGGCATGAATGGCAACATAATATTCTCCTGTTGTAGTGGGTGTAAATAGTTCGGATGCCGTGTAAGCCATGCTTTCCAAATCGTTGCCGTTATTGGCTCCTGGAAATTCTCCTTGCTGTACAATATCTGAATAGGTGGCTAGGGTTTCGACAATAGCGCCACTATTTTGTGCGTCTGTGATAACCAATTCAAAGTTTTCTGAAGCAATTATATTTCCTAGGTTTAATGCATTGTAATCTATTTCAATACGATAGTTTGTTCCTCCAACAAAAGAAATTGCTTTCGTAAATGCCCAGTCGTCTTTTTCAAATTGACTTACATTGTTTGGAATTAGAGTCATTATTGGATCGTCGGTTCCGTCGCCATCAATATCAACACTGTCATTAAATGCCCATTCAGGAGCTTGTGTATCGGTATTTTCATATGCCCAACATTCTGGAGTTCCATTACTGAAGTCTTCAGAATAAGGTAACATTGCTGGTTCTATACACAAAGGTTCTGATGGTTCGTCAGAGACACCTACATCAAATAGTAGTAATGCACCACCGTTTACAGTGGCGTCAATAGCGTGTACACCTAAGTAATATTCACCAGATGTGGTGGGTGTAAAACCTTCTTCAGCTAAATAAGCCTGTGCTTCAAGATCGTTTCCAGTATTGTTTCCTGGAAATTCTCCTTGTTGGAATATGTCGTTATAGGTATTTAACAATTGTTGGAAAGGAGCCGTAGAACTTTGTGCATCCAGCACCCATAGTTCAAAATTTTCAATAGAGGTTCCATTGCCTAAATCTACTGCATTGTAATGTGACGAGAAATAATAGGTAGTTCCTGCTTCTAATTGTACGGCTCTTGAAAATACCCAGTCGTCTTTTTCAGAAAACTGAACTCCAGGAGAGATATTACTGTATACGGGATCATTGGTTCCGTCACCGTCTATATCAACACTGTTATTATAGGACCATACGGGTGCAATATTATCTGTGTCTTCAATTACAAAACACGGTGGGTCTCCGGCGCCAAAATCTTCAAAATAAGGGATGCTGGCTGCAGTACATCCTGGTGCATTTTCCGTGATAGAGGTATTGAATAGAAAAAAACCTCCACCTTCAGTACCATTACTTCCCAAAGCGTGAATAGCTACATAGAAATCACCCGAAGTTGCAGGTGTAAAGGTTTCCGAAGCTGTGTAAGCTAGTGTTTTGATATCATTTCCGTTGTTCGATCCTGGAAATTCTCCTTGCTGAATAAAATCGGAATAGGTTCCAATAACCGTATTAAAGGTAGCGGTTGAACTTGGAGCATCTGTTATCACCAACTCGAAATTTTCTGAAGCCGTTGCATTTCCTAAATTGAACGCATTGTAATCTACTTCAATTAAATATTCGGTACCTGCAGTGAAGGCTAATTTTTTTGTGAATGCCCAATCATTTTTCTGGGTAACCCCTACACTTGGAGGAATCAAAACCAAAACTGGGTCGTTAGTGCCGTTTCCTGTAATGTCTACTGCATTGTTATACGTCCAAACAGGATTAGAGGTGTCTGTGTTTTCGTAATCCCAACATTCAGGAGTTCCTGCACTAAAATCTTCAGTGTAAGGAATCGTGGCTGCAGTGGTGCAATCTTGAGGTGCCGCTGTAAAAATCCCTATCAAAAATAAAGAGAGTGTAAATAAATATTTCATCGCATAAAAAGTTTAAGTTATGCAGCGAATATATTTAGAAAAGTAAGTGTCTTTGGTTAATGAAGGGTTAACGGAGAAAAATAGGTACCTAAAATCTAGCTCCTCCTTAAGAAAATAGCAACCACTGCCGAAACTACCAATCCACCACCCAAAGCACCAATGGCCGATTGCCAAATGTAATTGGTGATATTAAAATAGTCATTAGCTTTCGTGCGGGTCATGATATCGTTGGTGACCGAATACTCAATGATGTCGTTAAAATATTCCGGCGTGATATAATTGTGTGTAATATATTGTGCGATGGGAGAAAGCAACGCCACAAATAAAGTCATTTTAGCTCCTGTTAAGAATCCTTGAAACCAAGTCATTTTTTTATCGTAATGGCGTCTTCGCTTTTCGCGCATCACTAAAACATACATTAAAATGCCAAAAGGAAGAAATAACAGTGTTAACCATTCGTGGTTTTCTATATTATCTTCGTGCCATCCCAGGGTTTTTTCAAAAAGCATCCACGCCAAGGTGGTGATAGTGAAAATAAATGCCCATTTTAATTCAATTTTTAGTGCCTTCATGCTTTGTATAGATTCCTTTTGACAAGATACAAAAAACCGCATCAAGAAATTGAATTCTTAGATGCGGTGAATTTTTTAGGGTGCTATTTTAATACAAACCTTGTAACACATACGTCCCTTCTGGTCCGTGTGTAAAGGTACCTGTGGCGGCTTCTTGATTTGGTGTTACTTGCTCTAGTTGGGAGCATAAGTTTTGACACGCAACCGTAATCTCCTGACTTAAAATAAAGCCTAAGGTGGAGGTGCCTCTAACAAATGAAACATAGCCCACACCATTGATAAAACGGGCAATGGGAATTTCAAAAGTAGCTTGTGGAGAAACTTGGGTTTGGTCATCTATTGAAACCAATTCATACGAAATGGTTGCTGCATCGGTACCTGCATTTTCAGTGATAACTTTTTTAGCAGTGATGTTATAGGTAAAGCCAGGCTCAAATTTAAAATTCTTTATAAAGGCTGTTCCCTGAAATGTATCGCTGCCAATGGCATCGTTTTCCTGAATTAAAAGTTGTGTTCCGCTCACTACCGAAGTAGTTTTATAATGGTTCACAAAAAGCGCTACTTCTTCATTGGTGATAGAAGCATCATCTTTACTGCAAGCAAAAAGTAGGGCAGTAGTGCAAATTAAAAGTATCTTTTTCATAGCATTGTATTTTAATTTAATGTCCACAAATTTAATACCAAAAAATTCCGATTGTTTTTCAAAAAACAATCGGAATTTTAGTTTTATAAACCATATACTAGTGCTCCGTAAGTACCCATTCCCCTTTAGTAATGAGAGGAATCGCTAGCTTGTACTTGACTTCTTTAGTTTCCCCGCTCATTACGTGTTTAATGGTCACCTTATCATTACGACCAATTTTTGGTTGATCGCGAACAATGGTTTCGGTAATTTGTGGTTGTTGGCGTTGGGTTTGTCCTGCAGCTCTAGATTCTGCTGAACGTTCGTCCAGATTTTGAATTTCTTCTTTCTGCTCGCTCAATTCTTCTTTTGGCCGCGTTTGACGTGCTTCTCTAATTTGTTGCTGATTTTCCTGTGGAAGTTCACCTTTAAATAAGAATGAAATCACCTCTTTATTTACCTTTTCAATCATTCCTTTAAACAATTCAAAAGCTTCGAATTTGTAAATAAGTAAAGGATCTTTTTGCTCGTGTACTGCTAGCTGAACCGATTGTTTCAACTCATCCATTTTACGTAAATGCGTTTTCCACGAATCGTCTATAATGGCTAAGGTGATGTTCTTTTCAAAGTCGTTTACCAGTTGTGTTCCTTTACTTTCATACGCTTTTTCAAGATCTGTTGCAACGTTAATAGTTTTTACACCATCGGTAAAAGGGACTAAAATTCGCTGGTATTGTTCTTTGTGATTTTCATATACATTACTAATAACAGGGAAGGCCATTTCCGCATTACGCGCCATCTTGTCTTTGTAATGCTGGAAAGCAGCTTTGTATACTTTTCCTGCAATTTGTTGTACGGCCATTGCTTCAAATTCCTCTGGAGTAACAGGAGAACTCATAGAGAAATAGCGGATAAGCTCAAACTCAAAATTCTTATAGTCCTGGGCCAATTTGTTGCCTTCCGTAATTACTTCGGCTGTGTCATAAATCATATTGGCAACATCTACTCGAAGTCTTTCCCCAAACAATGCATTGTAACGACGTTTGTACACCACTTCACGTTGGGCGTTCATTACGTCATCATATTCTAGTAATCTCTTTCTAATTCCGAAGTTATTCTCCTCCACTTTTTTCTGTGCACGCTCAATAGATTTTGAAATCATACTGTGCTGAATCACTTCGCCTTCTTTTAAGCCCATACGGTCCATCATTTTGGCGATTCGTTCGCTTCCAAAGAGACGCATTAAATTGTCTTCTAAGGAAACATAGAACTGCGAACTTCCCGGATCTCCCTGGCGACCACTACGACCACGTAATTGTCTGTCTACACGACGGCTATCGTGACGTTCTGTACCAATAATGGCTAGACCTCCAGCGTCTTTTACCGCTTTACTTAATTTAATATCGGTACCACGACCTGCCATGTTGGTGGCGATGGTTACCATCCCGCTATTTCCAGCTTCCGAAACAATATCTGCTTCACGTTTATGGAGTTTTGCATTTAATACATTATGTGGAATGTTACGAATACTCAACATACGGCTCAATAATTCAGAAATCTCTACTGAAGTGGTACCAATTAACACAGGACGACCCGCTTTTGACAGCTCGGTTACCTCGTCGATTACTGCATTGTATTTTTCACGCTTGGTCTTATAAATTTTGTCTTCACGATCGTCACGGGCTATAGGGCGGTTGGTAGGTATTTCTACCACATCCAATGTGTATATTTCCCAAAGTTCGCCAGCTTCCGTCACGGCAGTACCTGTCATACCCGCCAGCTTGTTGTACATTCTAAAGTAATTCTGAAGCGTAATGGTAGCAAAGGTTTGCGTCATGGCTTCAATCTTTACATCTTCTTTGGCTTCAATTGCCTGGTGCAATCCGTCACTGTAACGCCGGCCGTCCATAATACGTCCGGTTTGTTCGTCTACAATCATCACCTTGTTTTCCATCACTACATATTGATCGTCTTTTTCGAACAATGCGTAGGCTTTCAACAACTGACTCATAGTATGGATACGCTCACTTTTCACTCCAAAATCACGGAAGAGTCCTTCTTTTTCGGCTGCTTCTTCTTCGGGAGATAATCCTTTATTTTCAATCTTGGCGATTTCGGTGCCTATTTCTGGCATCACAAAGAAATCTGGGTCGTCTGCTCCAGAAAGGTAATCAATACCTTTATCGGTAAGTTCTATCTGGTTATTTTTTTCGTCAATTACAAAATACAGTTCCGCATCTACCTTTGGCATCTCGCGGTTGTTGTCTTGCATAAAATGATTTTCGGTTTTCTGAAGAATTTGTTTTACACCTTCTTCAGATAAATACTTAATCAATGCTTTGTTTTTGGGAAGTCCACGAAAAACTCTATACAATTGAAAGCCTCCTTCTTTGGTGTCTCCTTCAGCAATAAGTTTTTTTGCTTCGGCTAGTACGCCTGTCAACATCTTTTTCTGAACGTTTACGATGTCGTTAATTTTCGGTTTTAGTTCGTTAAACTCGTGGCGATCTCCTTCCGGAACAGGGCCGGAAATAATTAGCGGGGTACGTGCATCATCAATTAATACACTATCTACCTCATCTACAATGGCGAAGTGGTGTGGGCGTTGAACGAGATCTCCCGGAGCATGTGCCATATTATCACGCAGGTAATCAAATCCAAATTCGTTATTGGTTCCGTAGGTAATGTCTGAATTATATGCTTTACGACGGGCGTCGCTATTTGGACGGTGGTAGTCTATACAATCTACCGTCATTCCGTGGAATTCAAAAATTGGTGCCATCCAGGCGCTATCACGTTTTGCGAGATAGTCGTTTACGGTAACAAGGTGTACGCCGTTTCCAGCAAGGGCATTTAAATATACTGGAAGCGTGGCTACAAGAGTTTTACCTTCTCCCGTATGCATCTCTGTTGCTTTTCCTTGATGTAAGGCAACACCACCAATAAGTTGCACATCATAATGCAACATATCCCAGGTAATTTCTTTTCCAGCAGCATCCCAAGAGTTTTTCCAAATGGCTTTATCTCCTTGTAGGGTAACGTAGTCTTTAGTGCCAGACAATTCCCGGTCAAAAGATGAAGCGGTAACTTCTATGGTGCTATTTTCCTTAAAGCGTTTTGCAGTTTCTTTTACTACGGCAAAAGCTTCGGGAAGTATCTCGTCCAGCGTTTTTTTCTCTACCTCGTAGCGATCTTTTTTAAGCGCATCCATCTGGTTGTAGATGTCTTCTTTCTTATCGATATCCTCTTCTACATCTGCCTGTGCCTGTAGTTCGTCTACCTGCTTTTGAATATCGGCTTGATCTTCTTTTATTTTAGCTCGGAAGAAATCACTTTTAGCCCGTAGCTCATCTATAGAAAGTGCGGCAATGGATGCTTCGTGTTTTTTAATTTGATCTACATACGGCTGTATATCGCCGATGTCTTTTTTGGATTTATCTCCAACAAATACTTTTAATATGCTATCTAAAAATGCCATAATTTCAATTCGGTTTAAGGGGCTGTTTTAAAGAGAATTCTCTCCTTAAAAGCGTATACAAAAAAACGGTTAAAAAACCACATTTACAAGTGGTTTAACTGTTTTGTACACTCAGTTTTGCCCATAAAAAAAGCCTCAATAGTATTGAGACTTTTTAAGTATGTTAGTTACTGCTAGGCAGTGTGTTAATATTCATCTTCGTTCCACAGGTAATCATCGTCTGTGGGATAATCTGGCCAAATTTCTTCGATAGAGTCGTAGCTGTCACCTTCGTCTTCAATAGCTTGAAGGTTTTCAACAACTTCTAATGGGGCTCCCGTTCTAATAGCATAATCTATTAGCTCGTCTTTTGTTGCCGGCCAGGGCGCATCACTTAAATAAGATGCTAATTCTAAAGTCCAGTACATAGTACGTTGTATTTTAATTTTGTGCAAAAATAATTTTTTAGACCAAATACTCAAGGAAAAAAGCAATTATTTGTGAACTATTTCTAAGAACGTTTGTAAGTAGTTGATAGTGAGTGAATTGGTTGTAAGGTAAATTTGGTACTTAGTTGGTTGTTTACTGAAGTGATTATTTTACTTCTAAACTCTAAACTCTAAACTCTAAACTCTAAACTCTAAACTCTAAACTCTAAACTCTAAACTCTAAACTCAACTAGAGTTTCTCAGGAATCCACTTTACTTCGTCTGCTTGCAAATCTTTAGACAACTTCCGTGCCAGCACAAATAGGTAGTCAGAAAGTCGGTTTAGGTATATTAAAACCCGTTCGTCTGTTGGTTGTTGTTCGTGTAACAGCGTTGCCAAACGTTCCGCACGACGGCAAACACAGCGTGCAATGTGACAATATGACACGGTAGTATGACCACCAGGTAGCACAAAATGCGTCATTTGCGGGAGAGCGTCATTCATCTGGTCCATTTCAGTCTCCAAGAGTACAATGTTCTCTTCTGAAATTTTAGGGATGTTTAACCGTTCCTTGCCATTTTTAAGAGTGGCTTTTTCAGGGTCGGTCGCCAAAATAGCCCCTACTGTAAATAGGCGGTCTTGTATGTGAATAAGTATCTCCTTGCTTCGGGGATCAATTTCTTGATCCCGAATTAAACCGATATAACTGTTTAGTTCGTCCACAGTTCCATAGCTTTCAATACGGATGTGATGTTTTGGAACCCGTGTACCGCCAAAAAGTGCTGTGGTTCCTTTATCGCCAGTTTTGGTGTAGATTTTCATAGTATTTTTAGTTTACAGCTAAAAGGTTGCTGAGTGGTTTTGAATTAATGAGCATGGCAACTAATAAAATTGTACAGAAGCATCTGCCTTTGTGTAGGTAAATATTTTTAAGATTCTTTCTTTTCTTTCTCCTCCCGCTCTCGTTTGCGCTCCTCATAACTGCTTTTAAAGTTGCGTTGCCGGCGATCTCGATTTTTGCTGGTGTTTTTTTTATTCCAATAAAATACAAGCACGGCCAGAATTAGAAGGCCAAAGACAACAATGTAGGGGTCGTAGAAGTTTATAGCTAGCATAATTGTAAAATTACAACCTTCGATACAATTTTGAAAGAATTCAAATTGTTCTTTTGTTTTGAAGCGGTTAAAGCTTAATGTCTATAAAGTTTGTCAATCGCTTCAAAATGTACCGAAGCCAAATCTATAGAGCAATCAAAGTAAGGGCGAGCGAGAGCAGCCCGTAGACTACAAGTTACGAAGTAACGTTCTACTGTCTACCAAACTACTACCTGTTCCTCACATCTGTCTCCACCACACCGTCTCTAAGTCTAATGACTCTATGTGCGTGCTCGGCGATTTCTTCTTCGTGGGTTACTATGATTACGGTATTGCCTGCATCGTGAATCTCTTGGAACAATTTCATAATTTCAACCGAAGTTTTACTGTCCAGGTTCCCCGTAGGCTCATCTGCCAAAATAATAGACGGATGGTTTACCAGGGCTCTTCCTACGGCCACACGTTGTCTTTGGCCACCAGAGAGTTGGTTGGGTCTGTGGTCCATTCTATCTCCTAAACCAACATCGTGTAAGACTTGCTCGGCACGTTTGGTACGTTCGGCTTTGGAAGCTCCTGCATATACCATAGGCAAGGCAACATTTTCTAAGGCTGTGGTTCTTGGGAGCAGATTAAAGGTTTGAAATACGAAGCCTATTTCTTTGTTTCGTATTTCGGCAAGCTGGTCGTCAGTTAGGTTGCTTACGTCGGTGCCATTTAGTTCATAACTACCAGAAGTTGGGGTGTCCAAACAGCCTAAAAGGTTCATTAAGGTAGATTTTCCCGAACCAGAAGGCCCCATTAATGCTACATAGTCCCCTTTTTCAATATCAAGGTCAATCCCTTTTAACACGTGTACAATTTCTTGCCCCAATGGGAAATCGCGGATAATGTTTCTAATTTTAATTACCAGGCTCATGGTGTCTGTAATTTGAGTATTGTTAGTATGAAAACACTTCGACTGCGCTCAGTGTGACAAATAGATGTTCATAAGACGCAAAGGTATCCATCTTGTTACAAACGGATGCTAAAATGTTGCTTCGGCTGCTCTTTCCTGAAAAAAACCAGTCCCCATTGAAATGTGTCGATACTTACGGTCACTTTGGGGTGGGCGATAATTTCCTGCCAGGCTTCGGTCATTTCCGGGCTCCAGTAAATATCGTCAAAGATAAAAACGGAATCGTTGTGGGCATACTTCAGCAAGGTTGAAAAATTATGAAGTGTCGCTTCCTTACTATGATTTCCATCAATATATACAAAGGTGAATACTTCTGAAATTGTTTGCTGAAAGAACGTTTCAAAAGGTTCCGTTTTAATGGTCACATTTTTTATTCCGAAGTCGTCAAAATAGGTGTTCGCTATTGCCGAAGTTGTCTTGCAACCTTCCACTGTATTTATAGTAACTAAAGGTGCCCCCAGTGCCATCGCTATAGTTCCCATCCCCAGGGAAGTTCCCAATTCCAAAATGGTCTCGGGCTTAAAATACGTTACCAACCGAAACAACAATTGTTGTCGTTTTACTGAAATTCCCGCGTTTTTTGCAATGGCGTTCACAGGACGTTTATTGCTTTTAAACACGCGAGACCCTGCGCCAAAATCGGTTATGGAAATGGTTGAGGTGTCTGCAAACAGTTTTTTTCGATGCTCCTTTAAAGTGGCGTAGGCGGGATATTGTTTTTTGTCATACAGACAATTGGTTACTAAATTATACACAAAAGGTGAGTGCACCCCGTGCTGATTGCTAGCGCGGATAAGAAAGTTGAGATATGATTTGAATTGGTGATACATTTTCAGTCTTCAGTGGCAGTAGCAGTCTGCAGTATCTTTTAATAAGTTTATTAATATACGAATTTTAAAAGCCATAAAATTTACAATTTTAGCTACTGCTACTGCTACTGCTACTGCTACTGCTACTGCTACTGCTACTGCTACTACTACTGCTACTACTACTACTACTACTACTACTACTACTACTACTACTACTACTACTACTGCTATCCTTCCAATTTCTCACTTAATTCAAACCAGCGCATTTCTTTTTCTTCAATGCTATCTATGATATCTTGCAGGATTTTGGATTGTTTGTCTATTTCTTCGCCGCTCCAGCTTTCGGTTGCGAATTTGTTTTGAAGGGTTTCGCGTTCTTTTTCTAGTTTGGCAATTTCGTTTACAAGCCTTCCGTGTTCTTTTTGTTCGTTATAGCTAAGTTGTGGTTTGGACTGGTCTTTTTTCCAGTCGTTTTTGGGTTTGGAAGATGCCTCCGAAGCACTTTCGGAGGGAACACTGTCTTCATATGCTCTGTAATCGCTATAATTACCCGGGAAATCCTTAATCTCACCCTCGCCTTTAAAGACAAATAAATGATCCACAATTTTATCCATAAAATAGCGGTCGTGAGATACCACGAGCAAGCATCCTGGAAAATCCAACAGGAAACTTTCTAATACGTTCAATGTAACAATATCCAGATCGTTAGTGGGCTCATCGAGGATTAAAAAATTAGGGTTTTTAATAAGGATGGTACATAAATACAAGCGTTTTTTCTCACCACCACTTAGTTTTTCTACAAAGTCGTATTGTTTTTTTCGGTCGAATAGGAAGCGTTCCAGTAGTTGTCCAGCCGATATTTGCCGTCCTTTTTTTAACGGAATGTAATCCCCAAATTCGCGCACCACTTCTATTACCTTTTGGCCGGGTTTTATATCCATTCCTTTTTGGGTGTAGTAGCCAAATTGTATGGTTTCTCCAATCACTACTTTCCCTTTATCGGGTTGTATTTGCCCTGTGATCATATTGAGGAAGGTAGATTTTCCCGTTCCGTTTTTACCAATGATACCTATACGATCCCCTTTTTGGAAGTTATACTCAATGTTGGTAAAAAGCTCTTTATCTCCATAGCTTTTTGAGACTTTATGTAATTCTACCACTTTGGTTCCCAGGCGTTCCATGTTAAGTTCTAACTGTACTTCGTGGTCGTTACGACGTTGGTGGGCGCGTTGTTTTATTTCGGTAAAGTCGTCTATGCGGCTTTTGCTTTTGGTTGTGCGTGCCTTGGGTTGACGGCGCATCCAGTCCAGTTCTTTTTTGTAGAGTTGTTTTGCTTTGCCAGTTTCGGTGGCTTGGGTTTCTATTCTTGCGTCACGCTTTTCCAGGTAGTAGCTGTAATTACCTTTGTAACTGTAGAGTTGTCCTTCGTCCAGCTCAACAATCTCGTTACACACACGTTCCAGGAAATACCGGTCGTGTGTGACCATAAAAATGGTAAAATTCTCTTTGGCGAAAAGTTGTTCCAGCCATTCAATCATTTCCAGATCCAAGTGGTTGGTGGGTTCATCCATAATAAGTAAATCCGGATTTTGTAACAATGCCGAAGCCAGGGCAAGTCTCTTTTTTTGTCCGCCAGAAAGGCTGTTTACTTTTATCTCAAGATCTTCCAGTTTCAGTTTGTGAAGAATCTGGGTGTAACGTGTTTCAAAATCCCAGGCATTGTTGGCGTCCATGGCATCGAAAGCTACTTGGTAGATTTCGGTATCTTCTGGATTTTTTAGTGCTTTTTCGTAGCGGGCAATTACTTGCAGGATGGGATTATCCGACGCTAAGATGGTTTCCTCTATGGTAAGGTCTGGGTTTAGGTTGGGTTCCTGGGAGAGAAAGGCTGTTTTAAGGTTTTTACGGAAGACGATTTCGCCTTCGTCTGGCACATCTTCGCCAGAGAGCATATTGAGTAACGAGGTTTTTCCTGTTCCATTTTTGGCGACAAAGCCTATTTTTTGCCCTTCGTTAATTCCGAAGGAAATTCCTGAAAAGAGAATGCGCTCTCCAAAGGATTTTGCAATATTTTCTACTGAAAGATAGTTCACGTATACAATTTTTTGCAAAATAAGGTGTTTTTAGGCAGAACCCGTAAAATACCTTTCATTATTGTGAAGGTTGCTTTATATTTGTTGCATTACAACCCTGCTCTATGAACTGTAAATACCTGATTTTACTACTAGTGATCACCTTAGGGTTTACTTCGTGTATCTCTACAAAACAGTTGATATATCTTCAAGAAGATGGTAATTCGGTGGATAGTTTGTATACCCTTCAGAAAAAACAAGAGCCTTACAGAGTGCAGGTAAATGACCTGTTAAGTATACGTGGAAAGGCGCTAGACCCGGAGTTTGTTAGTACGTTTAATCCTACAAGCGATGCAAACCCAAATGCAACTGGGGAAGAAAAGTTATATTATGATGGTTTTGTAGTAGATCCACATGGGAATATTCGTATTCCTAAACTGGGAGAAGTCTCCGTCTTGGGGTTAACTGTTGATGAAATACGAGTAAAGATAGAAAAACAACTAACAGACGAATATTTTAAGCCGGAAGCCGAGCTTTTTATCACAGTAAAACTGGCGGGTATTCGATATACTATAAATGGTGAAATAGGTGGGCCAGGTTCCCGAATTATTTACCGGGATGCCATTACCATAATGGAAGCGATAGCCAATAGTGGCGATATTACTATAACTGGTGATAGGGAAGATGTGATTATTATACGGCAATACCCGGCAGGACAAAAGGTGCATCATATCAATCTTTTAAAGATTGACGCTATGAATTCACCTTACTATTGGATACAGCCTAATGATCTTATTTTAATTAATCCATTGCCACAAAAAGCTTTGGGTACAGGAACAACGGGTTTACAATCTTTTACTACTATTCTTACCGTATTTACCGCTTTGGTAACGACAGTTCTATTATTTACCAGGCTATAATGAGTGAAGATTTTAACATAAACGACGTACAGATAAACTTCGATTTTAAGGGGTTTCTCTTTAAGCTTTTAAGTTACTGGCCTTTGTTCTTAATCTGTTTGGCTATTGCTTTTGGGATTGCCTATTATGTAAATGTTCGGAAATTACCAGTCTATAAGATGGATACTTTGGTAACCATTAAAGACGATCAAAACCCCTTTTTTACTGCCAACACCAGCTTAACCTTTAACTGGGGAGGAACTACCGATAAGGTAAATACTGCTGTGGTAACCCTTGGCTCTCGTACCCATACCGAAAAGGTAGTAGAGCGGTTACAATATTTTTTAAATTATCAAAGAGAAGGCAAATATCAGTTGGTAGATGCTTATAAACAAACGCCTTTTCTGGTTGAAGTAGATACCATAAAACCTCAGCTATTAAACCAACAATTTAAAATTGTTTTCAAAGACTCAGTTAACTTTACTTTGTCTGCCGAGCTATTAGATGAAGGCAATAAGCTTTTTCAAATTTATGATAGTGAAAAGAAGAAAGTGCGACGCTTTGTGCCTTCTGGAATCTTCGAGCAGTCCTTTCAAATAGGAACTCCTGTTAGTACTCCATATTTTAACGCACTATTTTTGCCTTACGAGGAACTTCAAGTCATTCCTAATAAACCATATTACTTAAGTTTCTCCAATTTTGACAGTACTGTAAAAGGTTATATGGGAGTCACTATAAACCCTGCTACGCAAGGGTCTTCTGTTTTAAATCTGAGCCTTATTGGTAAAAACAAGGCACGTATAGTAGATTATTTAAATGCATCTGTTCAGGTACTCAGTGATAATATGCTATACCGGAAAAATCTCTTTGCTACCAAGACCATCAAATTTATTGATAGTAGTTTGGGTGTTAAAAGCAAGGAGCTCAAAGATGTTGAACAGGAATTGAACGAGTTTAAAGATAAAAACGCCATCTTTAATTTGGCATCTGAGGGTGCCGAAATAAATGGAAAGCTTAATGCACTAGATGTGCGGAAAGAAAGTGTAGATAGAGAGTTAACTTATTATAACACGCTGGAAGACTATTTACGTACCAGAACTGATTATAGAGAAGTGCCTGCTCCCTCCGTAGCGGGAATCAATGAAGCTAGTATTTCAGGCGGTGTTTCCCAAATAGTACAGTTGGCACAGCGTAGGAATACGTTAGAGTATTCTTATAAAGAAGGCGCTACACCTCTTCTGGATATAGATAGGCAGATTGATGCGGTTAAAAAAGTATTGTTGGAAAACATAAATTCTTCCAAAGGCCTAAAGAGTCAGGAACTTAAGTTTATAAATACGGAATTAGGTTCCCTGGAATTTCAAATACGAAAGCTGCCTAAAGAGCAACAAGACCTCCTTAAAATTGAAAGGCAGTATAGTTTAACAGATCGTGTATACAATCTTTTTTTAGCTAAAAAAGGAGAAGCAGATTTGGTAAAAGCTGCCAATGTGAGCGATGTACAGGTAATTGACGAGGCTAAGGATACAGGAGGTGGGAAGATAGGGCCCAATACTCAATTGAATTATGTAATGGCGTTGTTGTTTGGGCTTATTATTCCATTTGTGTTTGTTTTCTTGCGCGTATTTTTTGATACAAAAGTACACCACTTAAACGATGTGGAACGCAACTCAAAAATACCGATCCTCGGAGTAATAGGTAAAAGCAGAATGGATGGAAATCTTGCTGTGCTTACAAAGCCTAAATCGGGTATTGCAGAAGCGTTTAGGGCATTGCGATCTGGACTTCAGTTTTTGTACAGGAAACAGGGCCTTGAAGGGTGTAAAACGGTGCTTATTACCTCTTCGGTAAGTGGAGAAGGGAAGACTTTTACTTCTATTAACATAGCTTCGGTATTTGCGTTGAGTAATAAGAAAACTGTATTGGTTGGGCTTGATCTTCGGAAACCTAAAATATTTGACGATTTCAATATAAACAACAGTACCGGGGTGGTAAATTACCTGGTAAATGATGCCACGGTAACCGATATTGTTCAGCAAACAAAAGTTCCTAACTTAGATATTATTACCTCGGGACCCATTCCACCGAATCCTTCAGAATTATTGATAAGCGAGCGTATGGACCTGCTTATAGAAGAATTGAAAGAAACATACGATTATATTATCCTAGATACCCCGCCTATGGGCTTAGTGGCAGATTCCCTAGAATTGCTGAGGTATGCCGATGCAACTATCTATATGGTGCGCCAAAATTATACCCGCAAACGGATGTTGGCAATGATTAACGAGAAGTATAAAAAAGGAGAGGTTAAGAATATTAGTTTTGTACTGAACTACTACCAGGAAAAAGCCAAATACGGGTATGGCTATGGCTATGGCTATGGGTACGGCTATGGGTATGGGGGCTATGGTAAATATGCGAATGGCTATCATGAAGAAGAAAAACAGCCGGGCTATCTGCATCGTTTTCTTACCATCTTCCGCAGAAAAAAATAAACAGTGGTACTTAAATACCCTTTTTCATGCTTACCAGAAAGCAACAACATCGTAAACGTTTTTTTGACTTAACAGTTACCTTGTTACTGCTTCCGTTTGTTATAATTCCTGTACTTTTGCTCATTCTTATTGCAAGCTTGGTAACGAAGGCTAACGGATTGTTTGTACAAACACGTATAGGACAGTTTGGGAAACCTTTTAGACTATATAAAATAAGGACCTTAAGAGGAGTTGGACATACCGATATAGTAGCAATTAAGAGCAGCGAATTCCCTTTTGGAAGCTGGTTACGACGAAGTAAATTAGATGAACTGCCACAACTACTTAATGTGCTGAAAGGTGACATGAGTTGGGTAGGCCCAAGACCCGATGTGCCAGGATATGCAGATGTGTTGGAAGGAGATGATAGGATGATTTTAAATTTGAAGCCAGGAATTACAGGGCCGGCCACCTTGAAATATAAGGATGAAGAAGTACTGTTATTACAGCAGCCTAATCCTTTAGAGTATAATGATACAGTGATTTGGCCCGATAAGGTGAAGCTAAATAAACTATATATGAAGCATTGGAGTTTGAAAAGGGATGTGGGCTATGTGTTTCAGTCTGTATTTGGTTGAATACAGCAAGTACTGGTACCGCAGTAATAAAAGATATATAAACTAAATTGAGAGTGCGGGGTGAGATTCCCGCCTTCACAGGAATACCATGAGAGAAAAACCGACTATTGCAATTATAGGATTGGGCTATGTAGGCCTTCCACTCGCTGTTGCCTTTGCTGAAAAGTACAAGGTGATAGGTTTCGATATAAATGAAGCGCGTATTGCAGAACTAAATCAAGGGACAGACCATACACTGGAAATAAGTGATGAAGAATTACAAAAGGTGCTACAAGGTAGTGAAGCAGGTTCGTTAACAGTAACTACTGATGCTGCCGCTATGGAAACTGCAACCGTTTATATTGTCACGGTTCCTACACCTACCAATAAGTATAACCAGCCTGTGTTGACGCCACTTGTAAAAGCCAGTGAAACTATTGGGAAGCAGCTTAAAAAAGAGGATATTGTAATCTACGAATCTACCGTGTACCCTGGTGTGACCGAAGAAATATGTGTGCCTATATTAGAGGAGCAGTCTGGAATGACGTTTAATACAGATTTCTATGCTGGTTATTCTCCCGAACGAATTAACCCAGGAGATAAAACACACACCGTAACACAGATCCTGAAAGTGACTTCCGGCTCTACGCCTGAGATTGCCAAGGAGATAGATGCTTTGTATGCTTCGGTAATTACGGCGGGAACACACTTAGCTCCAAGTATTAAAGTGGCTGAAGCTGCCAAAGTGATAGAGAATTCGCAACGGGATATTAACATTGCCTTTGTAAATGAGCTGTCTAAAATCTTCCGTTTACTGAATATAGACACCCATGCGGTATTGGAGGCAGCAGCGACCAAATGGAATTTTATAAAGTTTACCCCAGGTTTAGTAGGAGGACATTGTATAGGAGTAGACCCTTATTATCTGGCACAGAAAGCACAGGAAGAAGGCTATAATCCAGAGATAATTTTGGCAGGAAGACGTATGAATGATGGCATGGGGAATTATGTTGCCCAAGAGGTGATTAAATTAATGATCCAGAAAGAATGCAAGGTGAAGAACGGTCACGTGCTGTTAATGGGAATTACCTTTAAAGAGAATTGTCCGGATATCCGCAACAGCAAAGTGATAGATGTAATTGAAGAATTAAGAAAGTACAACCTCCATATAGATGTGTATGATCCGTGGGCAAATGCTACCGAAGTGTACAACGAGTTTGGTTTACACTTACTTACCTCTACAGAGCAACTAAAAGAAAACTACGAAGCCGTGGTATTAACCGTTGGACACAACCAATTTACAGATTTTGCCTTTGAGAAGCATTTGGCGTCACCGTCTGTAGTGTTTGATGTGAAAGGGTTTTTGCCTAAGGAGAAGGTGGATGGATGTTTGTAAGAGGTGTGAGTAGTGAGGTGTGAGTTTTTAGGATTATTGTCACACTGAGCTGGCCTGTGCTGAGCACAGTCGAAGTATCGAAGTGCTAATGGAATAGTCTTCGACAGGCTCAGACTGACAATTAACTATTCACTTTACCCCGATTGAGAAAAAATAATATAAAATTTACATCGTGTACAACACAAAATATCATCCTGAATCTTTAGAAAATTATTCCTTTTTAGTAACTGGAGGGGCAGGATTTATAGGCTCTAATCTGGTTACTTATCTGCTGAAATTTGGCGCTAAGAAAGTACGGGTACTGGATAATTTTGCTACGGGATTCCGTGAGAATTTAAAGGCTTTTGAGGGAAATTCGGCTTTTGAATTATTGGAAGGTGATATCCGCGATGTGGAAATGTGCAAACGCGCCATGGAAGGAATTGATTATGTTTCTCACCAAGCTGCATTAGGTAGTGTCCCAAGAAGTATTAACGATCCTGTGACTTCTAACGATGTAAATGTTTCAGGCTTTTTGAATATGCTGGTAGCGCAAAAAGAAAGCGACACGGTAAAACGCCTCGTGTATGCAGCGAGCAGTAGCACGTATGGGGATAGCCAGAATTTACCAAAAGTAGAAGGTACTATTGGAAAGCCCTTATCGCCCTATGCGGTGACCAAATTGGTAAACGAATTGTATGCCGATGTGTTCCATACCACCTACCAGACCCAAACCATAGGGTTGCGCTATTTTAATGTATTTGGTCCCAACCAAAGCCCAACAGGAGCTTATGCCGCCGTTATCCCTTTATTTATGCAGGCCCTTAAAGACGGCAAAGGACCTACCATTAATGGCGATGGCGGACAAACACGTGATTTCACCTTTGTAGAAAATGCAGTACAGGCGAATGTAAAAGCTATGTTTGCGAGTGATAAAGCTGTAAATGAGGTATTTAATGTAGCCTACGGAGAACGCATAAGTTTGAACACGCTTTGGGAAGATTTACAAGCCGTTTCTAAGAAGACCTTAGCGGCTAACCACGGTCCCGATAGACAAGGAGATGTACGAGATTCTTTAGCCAATATTAATAAAGCGCGTACCCTTTTAGGCTATGATCCTTTGTTTTCTGTGAAGGATGGGCTAAAGGTTACCTGGGAGTCGTTTTAATAACTGAATTGTATCCTATCTTCCACTTTTTACTTTTCTGTCTTCCAATTTTTACTTTCCTCTAGAATGTATTTGAGTATCAAAGGGTAGCCTTCTGATAAATCATTTTACTTTGCCAAAAATCTATTTTTGGAACAATTTTCCCTCATTTTGATGAAATTGAAATGTTAAAGTTTTAAAAGACTATCGTAACATTACTTATGGCAAAGAATTTTCCTACAGAAAATTGTCGTTTTATCGAAACAAAAAAACACCTTAACGATTTTATTAAGTATTTGTAGCCAGGCACTGCCTAGGGCTAAGTATATCGCACATAATTTGTTGTTTTTATGCGAATTACATATTATTGTTATGATACCATCTGGTACGATAAATTTTACTTTTTAAAAATAATCTTTATGAAAAACAACTACACCTCTCAATTTGAAACCATCTTTTTTTTATGTGTTTTATCTTTTTTTTCTTTCCATACGTTTGCACAGGTAGGTATTGGAACTATAACTCCTAACCCCAATTCAAAACTGGATATAACGTCTACCATTACAGAACCGGGTGGATTGCTTTTGCCAAGAATGACGCTGTCTGCCACTAACAATGTGGCACCTTTGGCAGCGCATGTGGAGGGGATGGTAGTGTATAATACCGCTACTGCTGGGATTGCTCCCAATAATGTTACTCCGGGTTATTATTATAACGATGGCGGACAATGGGTGCGTCTTGCTGCGGCTTCTACACCAAGCAGTGACTGGACCACGACAGGAAATACCGGATTAAATGCTACTAATAATTTTTTAGGAACTACAGATAATATTGGGGTAAGATTTAGATCAAACTCTTTTAACCGTTTTGAAGTAAGTACGGGAACAACACAAGCCAATGGCGGAAGACTTCGTGCTTTTACAAATGGAGATGCCGCTACGCCTATCTATTCCTGGAATACCAATGTGGGAACAGGAATGTTTCAGCAAGCAGCTAATGTGATAGGTTTTTCAACCAACACAACCGAACGATTTAGAATACCGAACGCTAACCAGGTTCACGCTATTGCAAATGGCACTGCAGCGCTACCCTTTTATTCCTGGGCATCGGATCCGGATATTGGAATGTTTAGAAATGCTGCAAATACATTGTCTTTGTCTACTACTGGAGCGGAAAGAATGCGTTTCCTTGCCAATGGACAGGTAATATTAAATAATACTGGAGCTCCATATACAGGAGATCGATTTACTGTACAGGGAGCACTTGATGAATTTGCTATAAATGGTTATACCTCTGGAGTAGGAGCTGCAGGTGTATATGGTGAAAATATTTCAAATAATGGAGTTGGTGTTTTTGGTAGTGCTGACCTTGGTTGGGGAGTTGCTGGACTAAGCACTGGTGGCGGTATTGGCGTGGAAGGGTACAACCCAGCAGGAGGTCTAGGTGTAAGAGGGTTAAATGATGGAGCGGGAATAGGAGTAGGAGGGTATAACACTTCTAGCGGAACTGCTGTGTATGGCTGGAATCAGGGAACTGGAAATGGTATTAGGGGGGATGTTGCAAATTCTCAAAACGGAGTTTACGGTCAGAATCAAGGGGCGAACGGAAGTGGTGTATTTGGAATTACCGATCAGAATACTGGTATTGGAGTAAGAGCTTCCAACCTTGGGACAGGAACTGGAATACTTACTGTTTCTGGGGGTATATCCGGAAGTTATTTAAATAGCTCAGGGATGTCTGCAAATGGTCCCGCAGGATCTTTTTCGTTAGGTAATACGAGTACAGGAACAGGTGTGGTTGGTGTTGGGAATAACAATACTGCTTCCATCATAACGAACGTAAATGGAGGGGGAGTTGCTGGTAGTGGAACCCAAAATGGTGTATTTGGGTATGCTGGGAATGGTGACAAAATAAATGGAAATTTAGGAAATGCTGCAGGTATTTTTATATTAGATACGGATAATAATATTACCAATAATGGGCTAAATAATAACAATGGTGTTAGAGCGACCGCTGTAATTGCAGGATACGATAATGTTGGCTTTAATGATGATGGAGGGGCTGTTTTTGTGAACCAGGATAGTTATTTTGGAGGATATTTTAGTGGGGGTACAGAAAGAACAGGTCCAGCTACTACTACTACATCTTACGCTTATGTGGGTATGCGTTACAATACAGCAAATACTGGATTGTCCGGAACTGATTTTAAAATAGTAGGACCAGGATCTGTTTCTACTATTATAAAGGATGATAAAAATGTACCAAGAATTATGTTTGCACCAGAAGCACCAGAAATTGTATTTCAGGATTATGGCGTTGGTAAACTGATAAATGGGCAGGTGTATATTCCATTAGACCCTGTTTTAAAACAATCGTTATTTATTGATAATGAACATCCCTTAAAAGTATTTGTTACCCTGGAAGGAGATTGCAATGGCGTTTATGTTACTAACAAATCTGCCGATGGTTTTACGGTAAAAGAACTTCAAAATGGTACCAGTAACGTTCCTTTTTCCTGGCAAATTGTTGCTAACAGAGCAGATACTAAAGATGCAAGCGGTACTATCGTTTCAAAACACGTAGGGCTAAGATTACCTGTAGGTCCGGGGGCATTAAAAGTTAAAGCGAAGAATGCTGAAGTACAGCAAGCTATTAAAACAGATGGGATGAAACCTTCCGTTTCAAGTACCCTAAGCGAAAGTGCAAAACAACCCTCAAAAGGTACTGGAACAAATGGTGTAGAAAGCAGTAATAAAACTCAATTACAAAAACCTGCAAACACAACGAAGGTATCAGATACTAAAACGGTAGATACTAATACAACTATCCCAACTCCGTACTCAAAAAGAAAAGGAGATACCAAATAGATTTGGGTCTTTAAAAATCATTACAACCCTGCAGGCTAAAAACTCTGCAGGGTTTTGTATATAAACGTTTCTTTACCGTGAGATTATTTTTGTGTATGAAACCATAACACCGTTAAAAACACTAAATTTTTACTTGAAGTTTGCGTTGCCCTTGGCTTTTTCTGGAAAAGGAAATCCGCACAGAATACAGAGCAGACTCCTTTCTTACCGCAAGGAAAATTATGGGTTTGTTTTGCATTGGTTTGTTGACTACTAATAACAGATATTTAGTAAGCCCTATAATGCGATTTGGTACAATTTTCGGTTTTACGTTCCGCTTTGGTTTTTAAAAAACACCTGCGAACCTTCCTAGGCTATAGCCAACTGAAACCTTGCAGGATACGACGGGTGGCTTGTAGGGTTTTTCTTTATAAAAAAGCCTACCGCCCTTTCACCGCAACTACACCGCAACTAGACCGCAAGGAGACCGCCCTTAGACCGCAAGGAGCAGCGCTTTTAATTTGAAGCTCCAAACGCTACTTTCCAGATTCCAAAGGCTACAGGTCTTTTTTAAGGTGTAGGTTTTAGATGGCCATTATATAAAGTTCTTTTTAGGGTGCAGCCTTGTTTTTTTGGGTATGAGATATATTAATAACTTTCCTTGTTTTCCTACAAGGTTGTGCGTGTATACTTACTTTTAATATTCGACACGGGTTGACACGGAGTATATACGGGGTACATACGGGTGAGATACGGGGTTGCTACGGGGTAAGATTGGGGTAATTTTGATAGTTTTATAATTTTTCTTCCTACAAATAACAGAATCTTCTTTTTGTTTTTTGTTAGAATTATGGTTTCTGTAATAAACTCACGGTAAGATTTGAATATAGGGTAGTTAAATAGTAAATTGCAACTCTAAGCAAACTAGTTCTTAATCTCAATCTTTACCTGTACTCTATACCTATACTTAATGGAACTGCCTACTAGAATATATCAAAAAGAACAGGCTGTAAGTTTTGGAAAACTTTTAAAAGATAGTTTTCGGGATATGCGGTCGTCTTTGTTTTTGGCAAAACAACTAGCTGTTCGTGATATAACGGCACAGTATAGACAATCTTTTTTAGGGATTCTTTGGGCTTTTATTACACCGCTGGCTACGGCCATGGTGTGGATCGTGCTAAATAGCTCTGGCGCTGTTAAAATCTCCGCTACAGGCTTGCCATATCCCGTGTACGTTATTTCTGGAACTTTAATCTGGTCTATAATTACAGGTGCCATTAATTCCCCCATGCAAAGCACAAAAGCTGCTAAAGGTATTCTAAGTAAAATTAATTTCCCTAAAGAGGCGTTGGTGGTATCGGGAATCTATAAACTCCTATTTAATATTCTCCCTAAATTAATCATCATGATTGTTTTTCTGGTGATTTATGGTGTTTCCTTTCAGGCTTCTATGCTGTTGTTTCCTTTTGTAATTTTGGCAGCTATCTTTTGTGGTACCGCCATAGGATTTTTTATTACACCTATTGGGATGCTGTATACTGATGTATCTAAAATTATTTCGATGGGACTTCAGTTTTTGATGTATGCGAGTCCTGTTGTATATCCTATTCCAAAAAGTGGAGTTTTAAAAACATTAATGGAGTGGAACCCACTCTCTCCTTTATTAATTACCGCCCGGGATGTTTTGGTGGGGAGTACACCTGAATATCTTACATATTTCCTTATCGTATTGGTTGTATGTGTACCGCTATTTTTTATTGGGTTGGTATTGTACCGTATCTCTATCCCTATTATTGTTGAACGTATGAGCGCCTAATATGAAAGAGAAAGAAGTCTTAGTACGCGTAGAAGGACTCTCTAAAAAGTTCTGTAAAAACCTTAAAACCAGTTTGTGGTATGGCGTGCAGGATTTGTTTTCTAATGCTACCGGAAATAAGAATGAGCGCCAATTGCGCCCCAAGGAATTCTGGGCGGTAAAGGATATTAATTTTGAGCTACGCCGGGGAGAATGTCTGGGCTTGATAGGCCATAACGGCGCTGGAAAATCTACCTTACTTAAAATACTAAACGGCCTTATTAATCCCGATGCTGGAAAAGTGACCATTAAAGGAAGAGTAGGTGCGTTAATTGAACTGGGAGCAGGCTTTAACCCTGTCCTTAGTGGACGGGAAAATATCTATAACAACGGTGCCATTTTGGGCTTTACCCGAAAAGAGATTGACGCTAAAGTAGAAGAGATCATAGACTTTGCCGAAATACGTGAGTTTATAGATATGCCCGTACGTAATTATAGTAGCGGGATGAAGGTGCGCCTGGGCTTTGCCGTGGCAGCGCAAATGGAGCCCGATGTTTTAATTATAGACGAAGTATTGGCGGTTGGAGATTTAGGCTTTGTACTTAAATGTTTTAAGACGATTGATACTATTTTACCTAATACTGCCATTGTTTTTGTGTCTCATAGTATGCCAATGGTTTCAAGAATTTGTAACCAGATTATATTAATGGAAAAAGGTGTTGCAAAGTTTCAGGGGGATAACGTGTCAAAAGCAATTGATTTATATTACAGGCGTTTTGCAGATAACGAAAGCAATGTAATTTTTACAGATAATAGTCTAGAACTGAAAGAAATTAAAATAATAAATGACAATCCTATTTTAGATGGATTGCCACAATTACACTGGGGTGAAGAATTTAAAATTAAATTAAGTTTTAAACTCAATCAACAAATTGAAATGCCTCAGTTTATAATTAATATTTTTGATAAGGAACAACGCCCAGTTGCTCTTTTTGAAAGAAATCAAGTGCCTGAAAAATCTCAAAAAATTGAGAAACATCTTGAAATTATTTTGAGTCATAAAAACCTTCAATTATCTAAAGGTATTTATTCATTAAATATATCAGCTGTTGATGGTATTTCTAAAACGCCCAAATTGCGAATAAATAGTATTATTTCTTTTCAATTAGCAGACGATCAAGAAGTTTGGCAATCATTTTTATTAAATGCATCTTATGAAATTTTGAGATAACGTTAATCCAAAAATTTAAAAATACTAAAGCACTATGATTTCTATCAATTTAGGTACTGTAAAGCCTTCTTTTATGATAATTGGAGTGCAAAAAGGTGGCACATCATCTATATATCACTATTTAGCACAACATTCACAAATAATTGCTCCTAAACAAAAAGAGTTACATTATTTTGATACTTTTAACCCAACGCCAAACCAAGCATATTTAAAATTTTTCCCCAAAAGTTATCTAACTAAAAAAATATCTTTTGATGCTACACCCCGTTATATTTATTATCCAGGTACTGCAAAAAAGATTTATGATTTTGATCCAAAGATGAAATTTATTGTCGTTTTGAGAGATCCTGTAAAAAGGGCATTTTCTGCTTGGAATATGTATCGACAGATGGCTTTAGATCCTCTTAAAAAAGAAATCTCAATGAAAAATCAAGAAAAGAATCCTTTAGATAGAAATTTCAATTATTTTTATTCTAAAGAATTTCCTTCTTTTTATGAGTGGATAAATTTTGAATTGAGTGATGATTTTCCAAATGAAATTTTAGAACCATCAATTATTAGAAGAGGCCATTATTCAAAACAGATTCAAGAATATTTAAAATATTTTTCTCGTGAATCGTTTATTTTTATTGATTTTAAAAATCTCAAAACTTTAACAATGCAATCTTTAAACGAAATTTCAGATTTTTTAAAAATATCTCATTTCGATAAAGAAAAATTAGACATAACACCTCAAAATAAAAGGACATATACAGAGGGAATTTCTGAAGAGATTTATGAGAAATTAATTAGATATTACAGATCAGAAAATAAAGAATTAGAAGAGTTAACGGGGCTTAAATTAGATTGGATGCATAAAATTTAATTATGATATTTAAAAAAAAAATAAAAATTTTTTGCATAGGTGCAGGTAAAACAGGTACTACTTCAATTGAAAAAGCTCTGTTTGATTTAGGTTACAAGATGGGGAATCAAAGCCAAGGAGAAATGCTATTAAATGATTATTCAGATAGAAATTTTGCGCCTATCTTAAAATTTTGTAAAACAGCTGATGCCTTTCAAGACGCGCCCTTTTGCTTTAAACATTTATATGTGGCTCTAGACCAGACTTTCCCAGATTCAAAATTTATATTGAGTGTTCGCGATTCTGAGGAGCAATGGTATAATTCATTTATCCAATTTCAAAGTAAACTTTTTGCCGATGGACAAAGAATGCCGACTGTTGATGACTTAAAAAATGCTAATTATAGGTATAAAGGGTATGTTTGGGAAGTAAGACAAAAAGTTTATGGTATTACTGAGAAAGATGACCCGTATGACGCTCAAATATTAAAAAAATATTATCAAAGTCATAACAATGCCATTCTGGATTATTTTAGAAATAAAAATAATCTTTTGATTTTAAATTTATCTGATAAAAGTTCTTACAAAAAGTTATGTAACTTTTTAAATAAGAAACCACTTTATAATGAGTTTCCTTGGAAAAATAAAACTAGTGCCATTAAATGATAAATGTTACAAAAACCTTTCTACCACCCCAAGCGGAATATCAAGCTATTTTAAAAAGAGCATGGGACAAAGGCTGGATGACCAATAGAGGTGTTTTGGTACAAGAACTGGAGACAAAACTCAAAGATTATTTGGGGGTTTCTACTATTATAGCAATGACCAATGGTACCCTGCCACTTCAAATAGCCATTAAGGCACTTGGCTTGCAGGGAGAAATTATTACAACCCCTTTTAGCTATGTTGCTACTACGTCAAGTATTGTTTGGGAAGGATGTACACCTGTTTTTGTAGACATACACCCAGCGTATCTCACCATAGATGAAAATAGGATAGAAGCTGCCATAACACCCAAGACTTCAGCAATTCTGGCAACACATGTTTTTGGGAATCCTTGCAACACTGAAGAGATTGAAACCATTGCCCAAAAACATGGATTAAAAGTAATTTACGACGCTGCGCACTGCTTTGGAGTGGAGTACAAAGGAAAAAGTATTTTTGAATATGGTGATGTGAGTACGTGCAGTTTTCACGCTACCAAGCTCTTTCATACCGGTGAAGGTGGTGCTTTGTTTTGTAAAGAGGAATACCATGAAAAAATGTTTTACCACCATAACTTTGGACATAAAGGCAAAGAAAACTTTCAAGGAGTTGGGGTAAATGCTAAAATGAGTGAATTACAGGCAGCTATGGGGCTTTCGGTTCTGCCATATATGGAGCAAATATTGGCAGGTAGGAAAGAAGTAATAGCTTTATACAAAAATTTATTAAAGGATACCGATGTTAAATTTTTAAAATTACGCCCAGGCACCCTTAGTAATTATAGTTATTTCCCAGTCATTTTTCCTTCTGAAAAGAAAACGATAGCTGTTATAGAAGCACTTTCAGAAAAGAAGATTTTTCCAAGACGATATTTTTATCCTTCTTTAAATACATTACCCTATATCAATTATTCAGAAATGCTGGTCTCAGAGAGCATTAGTACAAAGGTTTTATGTTTGCCGTTGCATCCAGATCTTGATGCTGAAGTAGTAATGGCTATTTCTAATACCATAAAAGATGTTGTATGAATGTAGCAATTATGCAACCCTACATATTTCCTTATTTGGGTTATTTTCAATTAATACATTCTGTAGATACTTTTGTATTCTACGATGACGTAAATTTTATAAAGCGTGGATGGATAAACCGTAATCAGATACTCGTAGGTTTGGAAGCAATACTGTTTACTGTTCCCTTAAAAAAGGCTTCACAGAATAAATTAATTAATGAAATAGACACTGCTATCAGTGAAAAATGGGTGTTGCAATTTTATAAAACCATTGAACAAAATTATAAAAATGCACCATTTTTTAATGAAACTTTTGGAATCCTAAAAAAAGTATTTGAAAAAGGACACACTAACATTAGTTCACTTGCAATAGAAAGTATTTTACAAATTTCAAATTACCTACAATTAGATACCCAATTTGAGGTGAGTTCATTAGAATATCCACATACTGCCAGTCTTCCAAAAGCAGAAAGACTAATTGCTATATGTAAAGAAAAAGGCAGTGATACGTACATAAATCCTTCAGGCGGAAAAAAACTCTATCAAAAAAATACTTTTAAGGAAGAAGGGATTACTCTTTCGTTTATTGAAAATGAGTTATTACCTTACAGCCAGTTTGGAAATCAATTTGTAATAGGACTTTCCATGCTTGACGTTTTAATGTTTAATTCTGTTGAAGCAACAAATAAATTAATATCAAATTATAAACTTAACTAAGAATGGCAAAAGTTATAATTTTTGGCCTTTTAGATACCGCTGAATTAGCGCACTACTATCTTGAAAATGATTCTGAACACGAAGTTGTTGCCTTTACAGTGAATAAGGAATATTTGAATGTGAAGGAGTTTAGAGGTTTGCCAGTTATAGCATTCGAAGATATTGAAACACGCTATCCTCCGGAAGATTTTAATTTATTTGCTCCAATGACAGCAAAACAAATGAACAAACTGCGCGAGCAGGTTTATAATGAGGGAAAAGCAAAGGGATATAATTTTATAACCTACATAAGTAGTAAGGCTACTATATGCGATAATGAGATTGGTGAAAATTGTTTTATTCTGGAAGATAACACCATCCAGCCTTTTACAAAAATTGGTAATAATGTAGTGCTTTGGAGTGGTAACCATATTGGCCATCACGGGATAATTAAAGACCATGTTTTTTTTACTTCACACGTAGTGCTGTCTGGACATTGCATTGTTGAATCTCATTGTTTTTTTGGGGTGAATGCCACTATAAGAGATTATGCCCACCTTAGCAAAGGAAGCTTGATTGCAATGGGTGCAAGTTTAACCAAACAAGAAACAGAAGAGTGGGGTGTTTATGTAGGCAACCCTGCAAAGAGAATTGAAAATAAAATTAGTTACGAGGTGTATTAATTATGAATTGGGAAAAGAAAGGATTAATATTTAAACCCGCCGGAAATTTACCGTGGAGCCGTTCGCATGCACAGGTTCCATTTGCAATGCCCATAGATAATGACATTGTTCGAATTTTTTATGCAACGCGGGATGAAAATAGTGCTTCATCTACTTCTTTTATAGATGTTGAAGCCAATAATCCATCAAATATTGTATATCAACACGATAAACCAGTATTGTCGAAAGGATTGAGCGGAAGTTTTGACGATTCTGGAACTATGCCAGCTTGGTTTGTTGCTCATGAAGGAAAGTTGTATTTGTATTATACAGCTTGGAACAGAAGCGTGGAGGCATCTTATAGGCTTTCAATAGGTATAGCCGTAAGTGAAGATAATGGACTCACTTTTTCTAAAATGTTTAAGGGTCCCATTATGGATAGATCAATTTTTGACCCAATTTGGGTAGGCCAACCCTGTGTTTTAGTGGAAAATGGTATATGGCGTATGTGGTATCTAAGCTGTGAAAAGATTGAAATAATTAACAACCATCCAGAACCTTTTTACAATGTTAAATATGCACAATCAAAAGATGGAATACATTGGGAACGAAAAAATCAAATTTGTATAGATTTTGAATTTGGCACTATAGATGCCATTGGACGTCCCTGTGTTTACAAAGAGGATGGGATTTATAAAATGTTTCATTCAAATAGAAAAGCTATTGGGTATAGGGAAGATAAAACTGCAAGTTATTCAATAGGTTATTCAGAGTCGAAAGATGGTATTGCTTGGTCAAGAATGGATCACAAAGCGGGAATCTCAAAAAGCCAAGAAGGTTGGGATTCTATTATGAACGAATACTGTACATCTTACGTACACAACGGAAGCCGATATCTAATTTATAATGGAAATGGTTTTGGTGCTTCAGGGTTTGGTTATGCTATTTTAAAATAATATTATGACAAAGTATATTCATATAGGCTTTCCTAAAAACTTTTCTACTTCCTTGCAAAGGGATTATTTTTCAAAACACCCAGAAATTTATCATTTGGGAATAGGGCTGGATTCAAATTTGGGATATAGAGATGCGATGGTTGAGAAAACCTTGGAAGTGTATCTAAAAACGTGTAAAGAGTATAAGTATTTAGAGGAAAAAGGTAAGATTACAGCCCACTTTCAAAACATTTTCAATTCAGAAAAAAATACTCAAAGAGCGATAGGTATTTCTGCAGAGCATTTAAGTTTTTCATTTTCCTATGACAGTCTTTCTGCACCCGAGAAAGCAAGAAGACTATTTGAAATATTTGGAAAGGAAACCAAAATTATAATGATTGTAAGAAACCAATTTGACTTGATTAAATCTTTATATAGAGAGAGTGTGAGAGTAGGTTTTGCAGGAGACTTTAACTCTTATTTTAAATTGATTTACAAATATCAGGATAGAAACTTCATTTATGATTTTAGATATGATTTGATGTTTGAAACGTATACTAAACTGTTTGGATCTGAAAATGTAGCAGTTTTTTTCTTTGAGGAATACCGGGAACAAGATGGTGAAATGATATTGGGTAATGCAGGTATTAAGTTATTTGAAGACTTGAATATTTTTTTAAAGCTTTCAAATCCAGAAATGGTTTTAGAGCATTATAATGAAGCATTACCTTCAAAAAAAATACTGAATAAAGCACTGCTTAACAAAGCTGAACCTCATGATTTGGGAAATCATTTATTGGAATCTGCAGAAAAGCATCGTATAAAAAAATATTTGGAAGAAGACCTTCATTATATTGAAAACGAAAATAAAACATATTCTGATGTATTGGTAAAAAGAAAGCTTACAGAAAAAGCAATTACATCCGAAGATTCAAATCTTATTAGCTATAATATGGATGCTCATATTGTGGATAAACTAAAAAGTTTTTATGAAACAGGAAATCGAAATTTAGAAGCAGTTATTCAACATAAAATGCCAAAATCTTACTTTAATTTGGTGTTATGATTCAGAAACCAATAGTAAGCGTTGTCGTTACGACATATAATCATCAAGAATATATAGTTGAGTGTCTTGAAAGCATTCTAATGCAAAAAACTACCTTTCCTTTTGAAATAATTTTAGGAGATGATGAAAGCTTAGACGATACTCGAGAAATCTGCAAACAATATGCTTCTAGATATCCAGATACGATACGTTTATTTTTGAGAAATAGAAAAGATGTTATCCATATTAATGGTAACCCGACAGGTCGTTATAATTTTATAGAAAACCTTAAAGCTTGCGAAAGTGAATATATCGCCCTCTGCGAAGGTGATGACTACTGGACAGATCCTTTAAAACTTCAAAAGCAAGTGGATTTTATGGAAAAAAATCTAGATTATGGCATTTGTTTTCATAAAGTAGCTATATACGACGAAAGTTTAAAAGTACTATCCCATAATGTCCCTACAAGAAATGTCCCTACTGAAACAAGTATTATAGATTTAGCTAGTGGTAATTATATACATACTCCGTCTGTATTACTACGTAATGATTTCAATTTGCCAAATTGGTTTTGTAACACTGTTATAGGGGATTGGACATTTTATATGATTATAATTAAAGATAGAAAAATTAAGAAGATTGATGACGTTATGGCTGTTTATCGAAAACACGATAATAGTATATGGTCAAAAAAAACAAAAAAACACCGTATTTTAAACACATTAAAAAGTTTTCAGTTGGTGCAAAAAAACGTTGTGTTGTCAAAAAAAACGCATCTTGCTTTACAAGAAAGTATAATTTCTTATAAAAAACAACTTTCTAATTTAAAGGTTAAAAACACAAGCCCATTAGTGTCCATCTGTATCCCAACATATAACGGAGCCCTTTTTTTAGAAGAAGCTTTGGAGTCTGTAAAGAATCAAACTTACAGTCCTATAGAGGTTATTATTAGCGATGATAATTCAAATGATAATACCTTAAAAATAGCAAATAAATTTAAAGAGTGTGTAAGTTTTCCAGTAACAATTGCCTCCCATGAACCAAATGGAATTGGTGCTAACTGGAACAATTCTATAAAACTTGCAAACGGGAAGTTTATAAAATTTCTTTTCCAAGATGATGTGCTTTTACCAGACTGTATAACAGAGATGGTTTCCATATTTAGACAACATAAAAATTTAGGATTGGTTTCCTGTAAACGAGATTTGATTGTAGACAATTATACTAACCCTGAAACAAACAAATGGATTCGAAACTATAAAAATTTACAAGTCCAGTTTGATGCTGAAAATGAAGATGTAATGTTTATTGACAAGTCCTTTTTCTCAGAGCCGTATTTTGAAAATCCTCCTAAAAACAAGATAGGTGAACCCTCTTCAGTAATGTTTAAAAAAAATATTCTTGATTTTGTAGCTGGCTTCGATATAGATCTTAAACAGAGTTTAGATTACGTGTTCTATTATCGCGTTCTAAAGGTGTCTCGCATTGCTATAATAAATAAATCTTTGGTGAAATTTCGGTTACATAAAGACCAAGCAACGAATATAAACCGAAATAAACCCATTGCAGATTATGAAATTTATAAAAAAATTCTATATAAAGAGTTTTTACCGCTATTACATCCAAGTCATAAAAAAAAGTTAGTTTTGAAGTTTTCCAAAACAGCTTGTTTAAAGAAGAAACTTAAAAGTGTCCTTAAAAAATTTATCCCATAAAATTAATATAATCATTGTTACCTATAATGGCATACCTTGGCTTCAAGAGTGCTTGAGCAGTTGTGAGGACTTTCCTGTTGTAGTGGTAGATAATGATTCTTCAGATGGAACAGTTGCTTTAATAAAAAAGAAATTTCCAAAAGTGCAGGTATTCCCACAAAAGCAAAACCTAGGTTTTGGTCAAGCTAACAACTTAGGTATACGGTATGCCTTAGCTAACGGAGCAAATTATGTTTTTCTTTTGAACCAGGATGCTTATCTGGAAACGGGTTGTATTGAAAAGCTTGTTGCTGTACAGAAAAGAAATGCTAAATATGGGATTTTAAGCCCTGTGCATTTAAATGGTAATGGGAATGTTTTGGATAAAAGTTTTTCAGGATTTCTTGCCTATAAAAATAATCGTTTTTTCTATTCAGACTTTGTTTTAAAAAAACCTTTACAGGAAATATATGACGTTCCGTTCGTGAATGCCGCTGGATGGTTATTGTCAAAAAATATATTAGAAACAATTGGGGGTTTTGATCCTATTTTTTTCCATTATGGGGAGGATGATAATTTTTGTCAACGTGCAAGATTTCATGGATTTAAAATTGGGGTTGTTCCTACTACATATTTAAGACACGACAGAGAAAATAGACCCATAGAAAAGTTTGAAAAAGGGACTGAGAAGTATTTTCAGAGAATGGAATTAAGTCTAAGAGTTCGATATGCTAATATTAATAACGAGGATATTTCTAAAATGAAAGAGCAGCTCTTCATTAAAAAAAAGGATTTATTGAAGGCTTGTATTAGTTTAAACTTTAATAGAGTGAACCTACTCCTAAAGGAAATTAAATTGTTTAATAAAAATACTTCTGTTATTAAAAATAGTCGTAAGATAAATACAGAAATAAAATCAAAGTATCTTTATATCAATAATTGAATAATTTTATACTTAAAAAAGTACTCTGAGTGTTACCTAACGAGCCATTAGTATCTATAATAATCCCCACATTTAATCGAGCGATTTTAATAAAGGAGACATTAGACTCTATACAGATCCAAACATACAAAAATTGGGAGTGTATTGTTGTTGATGATGGAAGTACCGATAACACAAAGGAAGTTGTAGAAAAATACCAAAAAGAAAATAATCGCTTTCATTTTTACAGGAGACCTAATGATTACTTACCTGGTGGAAATGGCGCGAGGAATTTTGGTTTAAAAATGTGTAAAGGAGACTTTGTGAATTGGTTTGATAGTGATGATGTAATGGTGAAGAATAAATTAGAAATTCAATTAAAGATTTTTGAAGAACAACCTTTTGATTTTGTAGTAAGTCAATGCTCTAAATTTATTGGAGAAACAAGTAATATAATTGGTTTAATGTCTAAAAGAATTTTCTCTGAAAACCCTTTTGAAGATTTTGTAAAAAAAAACATTAAGTTTTCAACACCTTCAGTTCTTTTTAAGAAAACATTTTTGACACAAAATAAATTCACTTTTGATGAAGAATTAAAAGCGGGTCAGGAATGGGAGTTTTTCTCAAGAATCCTTCAAGTTAATCCTTCGGTTGGGTGTACTTTAGATTCTCTTAGTTTAATAAGAGTCCATGATCAATCTATTAGTGATAAAAAAAATAGTATAGAAACTATTTGGAACTATACACTTGCGAGAGTAAAAATTTATTGGTTATTGAAAAGACGTGATGAACTGGAAAATTTTAAAGCTTTTTTTAAAAGCTATTTCAAGTACAATTTTTTCATTTTTGTGAGTGCTAAAGAGTATGCTCATGTAAGATTTATGATAAAAAAAGTGTTTCCAGGTTTATTCTCACCAACCGAAATTTTAAAAGCTTCGTTATTTTATATTTTAAGAAGGTATTTTGGAAGGGCACACAAGTTAAAAAATAATATTTTTGAAGATTAAATAATTATTTTTTAAATACATTAACCAATGCATCAAAAATAATTTGTCTCAATAATAAAGCATTAAAGGTTGATTGTATTGAGTTTTTTCACTTTATGGCGTCAACACGTTGGTTTTTTATTATTTCCATATAATGTTTTAATACAACCAATGATTAAATGAATATTTCTGTAATTATTCCCGCATACAACGCTGCGGCTTTTCTAGAGAGAGCTGTACAAAGTGTTTTACAGCATCCAGAAGTGAAGGAATTACTGTTGGTGGAAGATGGCTCAACCGACGATACCCTACAGGTTTGCCAGCGACTGCGTGCCGCCAATACGAATGTGCATGTATTTCAACATCCCAATGGGCAAAACAAAGGAGCGGGAGCCTCCAGAAATTTAGGGATAGCAAACGCAACCCAGGAATATATTGCGTTTTTGGATGCCGATGATTTTTACACAGCCAGACGTTTTAAAAAAGAAAAAGAAACTTTTGAAAATTACCCAGACGCAGATGGGGTGTATGGAGCCATAGGTGTGGAGTATTTGGATGCTATAGGGGCAAAAGCTTGGGAGGCAAAAGGTCTAGATCAAGAGACGCTTACAACTGTAAATAAAATCCTGCCTCCAGATCATTTATTTGAATATATAGCAGGTATTTATAACGCAGATGGCTACACAGGTTATTTTAGTATTGATGGATTGACCATTAAACGAAATGCTATTATAAAATTGAAATTAGAGTTCGATACATCGCTTCAGTTACATCAAGATACGGTATTTATGTGGCAGGCTTCGTATCATTTAAAATTATATACAGGGGAATTCGAGCTGCCAATTGCTGTTCGTGGCGTGCATGCAGACAATAGATTTATCCATAAAAACAAACTTCACGCTAGTAGAAGTAAACAGTATAAAGTATTACGAGATTGGGGACTTCAAGCATCATTAGATAAACGTGTTGTGAATCGGTTTCAGTTACGCTTTTTTAGGAATTATCTACGGTCAAAAAATAGTTGGGAAAAACCATTTTTTTATATGAAACTGCTCTTAAAAGACACTTATACGCGTAATTTGTTTGGGAAGAAGCAACTAAAAATAGTAAAAGAACTTACGTGTAATGATTAATATGTATTATTCAAGAGGCAAAAAATAAGTGCCTCTATAGCAAGTTTTCTTATCTTCGTGCCAAACAAAAACCAATGCCACCTTTGGTAAGTATCATTATTCCAACCTTTAACCGTGCTCATTTAATTGGTGAAACGTTAGACTCTATTTTAGCACAAATATACCAAAATTGGGAGTGTGTGGTGGTAGATGATGGAAGTACTGATGCTACGTTCCGAATTTTAGAACAGTATTCGTTAAAGGATAATCGTTTTAAATTTATCTCAAGACCAGTTAACAAACCAAAAGGCGCCAATGCCTGTAGAAATTACGGCTATGAAAAAAGCAAAGGGGACTATATCCAATGGTTTGATAGTGATGATACCATGCATCCTGAAAAAATTAAGATTAAAATAGACTATGCACTTGCTGAAAAGGCTGACATTGTTGTAGATAGTCATACTATGGAAGCTCAAATTATCTTACACGAGAATCCCAAAGTAGAAGTTTTTGAAAGTGCAGAATTTTATGTGGATTATATTTTGGGAAAGAAACCAGTGATTACCAATGATGTGATGGTGAGAAGGTCGGTAATTGGTTCCCATCGATTTGATGAAAACCTGCACAAAGCCCAGGAATACGAGTTTTTCACTCGTTTATTTGAACAAAAATTAAAGTATTGTTTTGTAGACCAGAAGTTAAGCTTTTATAGGCAATCCGTAGATTCAATTTCTAAAGGGAGCTATGCGGGTAAAAAAAGTAAAGCAGAATCACTAATCTATTTGTCAAAATTACACATCAAGAAGTTTAGTGATCATGAAGGAATAATAGCAAAATCTGAACGACAAGGAAGAAAAACCTACAAGGACTTGATGCTTAACAATTATCTAGATGTCATTTTAAAGAATTTTAATTTTTTTAGAAGATGTCATCACAAATCAATTATAGTCTTTTCTGCTTTTATATGTTATAATCTTATAACAAAGTCTGGATTTGATGTGATAAAACCTAAATAAAATTAGTGCCTAACAGAAATGTATGTTATTTAAAAACTACTATTATTTAGCCCTTGCTTCTCTTTCTAAAAAACTAGGAAGGGGTAAGTATTATAGAAAAAATCTTTTCTCTACCCGTAGGATTTTAGAAAAAAACTTCCCGGTGGCTTCAAACTTTTGTTTTTTGCAAGTGGGAGCTAATGATGGGGTAAGTTTTGACTCATTATATAGTTTTGTAACACAAAGAAAAATTTCAGGTATAGCAATAGAGCCTATAGGAGAATACTACCACGAGTTATGTGAGAATTATAAGCAGTATACAAATATAGTATGCGTGAACAAAGCAGTACATGAAACCGAAACCACAGCTACTATTTATAGAATTGATTCTAAAGAAACCGAACAGTATCCAGATTGGGTAAAAGGTATTGCATCATTTAATAAAGAACATTTAACAAAATTTGAGTTTATAGATTTTTCTCATATTATCGCAGAAACAGTTGAAGCAGCGCACCTTATGGATATTGTTTCGAAGACCTCTTTTACAGCGTTCGACTATTTTCAAATAGATACCGAAGGGTATGATTTTAAGGTAATCAATATGTTCGATTTTACAAATTATAAGCCGAAGATGGTAAAAGCCGAATATATCAATTTATCTGATTTAGAAAAGAAGGCAATAACTCGAAAGCTTAAGGACGAAGGCTATTATGTTTTTTTACAAGGGCTCGATATTATAGGAATTAACTTGCGAAAAATAAAACTATAATGTCAATTCCTAAAGTAATACATTATTGCTGGTTTGGGAATAAAGCTATCCCCAAACGGTTACAATATTGTATACAAAGCTGGAAGCAACTGCTACCAGATTATACGTTTAAATTATGGAATGAAACTAATACAGAATTTGATTGTGAATTTATAAGGACTGCGTATGCTGCCAAAAAATGGGCTTTTGTTGCAGATTATGTACGTATTAAAGCTGTATATGATTTTGGTGGTATCTATATGGATACCGATATGTTATTGCTAAAATCATTGGATGATTTTCTTGACAACAAATGTTTTTTTGTAGCCGAACATTCATTAAGCATTGGTTCTTGTATTTTTGGTGCTACAAAGCACAACCTTTTCATTAAGTTATGCCTAAATACTTACCATGCAGAGGAGGTTGTTTTGTCCACCAGTCCTAAACGGGTTACCAATACGTATTTAAAAACGTATAATGCTCAGAAAGATTTTAAAGAAAATATTCGTGTTGATGGGCTCACCATATACAAACCAGCATACTTTTATGCCTTGCCCTATCAAAAACTATATGATATACATCAGTATAAAAAATATCTTACCGAAGCATCGTATGGGGTACATTTATGGGAGGGTTCTTGGCATACCTATAGCGAATTGGTGTTACTTCGTAGAAAAGAGTATAACAAAGCTCTTAAAAAGATAGGAGATACAATTTTTAAAGAAAAAAAACTGAGTCTGGCTTATTTAAGAAAAGTTATGGTTGCACTGCGCGATTCGTTAAGAACCAAAGATGCTTTTAAATAAAATATTTTGTACGCTTATGTTTCTGTTTCACGTCATATGTATAAATTGCAATAACTATTGTGCCACCTTAGGCTTAAAGAAAAATTAATTTGAAAAGCATAGTATTTATTATACCATTTTTTGGCAAATGGCCTATTTGGTTTGATGCCCACCTTTTGTCTTTAAAAGCAAACCCAACAATACATTGGTTATTTTACACAGATTGTAAAATTCCGAACGACCCTCCCCCTAATTGTAAATTTGTAAAAAGCACTTTACAGGATATGGAAGTTTTGTTTTCGTCCAAAATTGGTGTTTCAATTACTATTGATGAACCATATAAACTCTGTGACCTAAAGCCAAGCTATGGGTACGTTTTTCAAGACGATATAAAAGATTTTGATTTTTGGGGTTTTACAGATGTTGATATTATTTGGGGAGCTATTAGAAAAGAAATGACTCCTGAAGTATTAAAGAGCTTTGATATTATTTCTTCAAGGAAGGGCTTGATATCAGGACATTTTAATCTTTTCAAGAATAATGATTCAATTAATAAATTATACAGAAAAAACGATTGGTATAAAAAGTCTTATACAGACCAAAAAATGAAACGGTTTTGTGAAGGAACCTTCTCAGAAATTATAAAAGAAGCTTTAAAAGAAAATAAAATAAGAGTAAAATGGGACAGAATCCTTAGCAACCAAGAAAGGGGTATAGATTCCCACCAAGAATATTATTTGGACAAATGGCTATGGATGGAAGGTAAAATGTTAGAACTTAAAAATGGAAAACCTGTTCATGAAGTGATGTATCTTCATTTTATAAATTGGAAGCGAACAATGAAATATTGTAAAATAAATTATCCTGAACATCCTTCAGAATTTTACATCAGTTATACTGGGGTGCATTATAAGCCACATTGGAAAATAACGAAAATAGCAAATGGATTTAAGAATTTATTTGATGGGTATTGGATGCATGAGACTATAAGAAAAAAAAAACATAGAATAAGAAGCTTAACAAAAAGGGTAATAAGAAAAGTACAATCGAAAATTTGAATTTTTAAATATTAATATTCTATAAATTTATTTTTAGTAATTGAAAACAATTTCCTTACTCCATCCATTTTCAGCCAAAGCCATAGGCCTAAGTGAACAAGATCTTTTTTTTTCGCACAGCAAACCGCATGAAAAGGCCTTGCTTGCATTGCAGAAAGAAGGATATAAGGTTTCTATAGCTTATTTTACAGGTAAGTTATTTCCATTTACAAAACAAGTTAACGGTATATCCAAACGCTTTTGGCCTGTAACCAAACCAATTCTTAAAAAAAGACACGGCTGGCGTAAACAACATTCATTTTTCCATTATTGTGCCTCTTTATTTACTACTCCAGATATAACCATTATCAATATGTCTGGCCACGGGAGCCCCTATTGTTTTAAATTGGCTAAGATGCTTGCGAAAAAAGGGAAGCCTTATATTGCCATGGTAGGTGGATTACATATTTCTGAAAATAAAAAAACTTTTCAATATTTTAATAATGCACACCACATTATAGTCCATACCGAAGTACAAAAACAACAATTACAACAAACGGATACTTTTAAAAATCTACTTATTGTAGTAATGCCATTAGGGATAGATACTACTGTTTTTATTCCGAAATATAAAGCCCTGAAGAGCTTCCAATTGTTATTCGTAGGACGTATTTCCAGATTGAAACAAATTGAACTTTGTATTTATACACTCGCCTATTTAATAGAAAACAAAGTAACCAATGTCTCTTTAGCTATTGTTGGACCCATGAGTGATGCTGTTTATTTTGAAGAACTTAAAGCACTAGCAACACGTTTGGAAGTCGGGTCGCATATCACATTCGCAGGCTCGGTATTACAGAAAGAATTGGTGCCTTATTATCAAAATGCAAATTTACTGTTGCTGCCTAGTGCGCATGAATCTTTTGGAATGGTCATGGTGGAGGCTATGGCGTGTGGTACTCCTGTTGCCGCCTTGAAAGACGCTGGAGGCCCTGACGAAATTGTGCTTGATAAAATTACTGGTATACTGGCAACCAAGGAAACCTATGCGGAGCGTATTTTGCAGTATATACAATCTGAAGAAATGCAACATCAATTTCAAACTTCATCTAGACTAGAGGTAGAAAAAAAATGGAGTCTTAAACAAACAGAGGTAGCTTTAAAAGCTACAGTGAACCTTGTTTTTAGTTAATTTGTATCATGAAGCCTAGCTGCACCGTACTAATTCATACCCCACAGGAGCTAAACCATTCTTCCTATATCCAAACGGGTCTGTTTGAGCTGGAGCACATGGGGGTGATTACAGTGAAGGTAAAACTATCCTTTAAAAGGAACTTGGGTTTCCTTACTGTTACTAAAGATGGTATCATTACAAAAAAGGAAAGGCCCCATTCCAAGACTTCTTTTTATACACTTATAGATCACACTACGAACAAAAAAATAACTTTTGCTGCCGATTTGTACGACCATGCGCCGCACTTTTCAGGTGTAGCTTTAAAGGAATGCGACTTTTATTTTAAAAGAAACTATGAAAGCAGGTTTGTAAAGGGAATCAAAGCCGAAGCCAATGCAAAGGTCAAAAAACTTGGGATTGTCTTTGGTTCTTTATCCGAAAATAGACGTTCCCGGGGAAAGTTTAAAACGGGTTTGTTTGTTACAAATTTGTCCTTGAACTTAAAATGGGATCGCAACCCTGTAAAACGGCTACTAAAATCCTATGGGTTTCAAAAACACCATTGGAACTTTACCAATGCCGCCAGAACGATTGCGCGTTTTGAGAATTTTGAGAATGCTACAACAGACACGATTATGTTTCAGACCCGGTGTTTTTTACACGAAAAAGACAAGGATTTACAAGAAATACACCAGCAGCGCTACCGTATCATTAAATTACTACGCAAAAACTTCTCTGATACATTTGAAGGGGGCTTCGTGCCGTCCACGTTGGCAAAAACAACGTATGGAGATGCGCTTACCAATGTACCCACCCAACCAGAGGAATATTTGGACGCCATGAAAAAAGCCAGAATAGTCATTTATACTCGTGGCTTGGCAAATTCGCCCGCTTGGAAAATGGCAGAATATTTATCGCAAGGAAAGATTATTATTGCCGAACCACTTACCGCAGAACTGCCCGTGCCGCTTACGGAAGGAAAAGAACTTTTATATTTTAAGACGGATTCAGAATTGATTGAAAAAATAAAACTGGTTTTGGATACTCCTGCGCTAGGTGAGGAGCTTTCAAAAAACGCCCGCGCTTATTTTGAAACCCACGTACACCCTGTTCAAAATACAAAACGTATCTTGGAGCTTATGTTGAACAGAAGCCTTGAGAAGTCGTGAAGCTATTTTTAATCCATCATCGCTCTCCACATCACGCCAGTAAATCTGGCTATGGTAGGTTGCTAGCGTATCTAGATGCTAAAGTGATTTATGGAACTACCAAATTTCCATTTCGTCTGGCTAAAATTATTGCGGGTTTTCATTCCCAGGCAATGGGGAATTATAATGTTGGGAGTGTCTTAAAAACAATTGAATTGTATAAGCTACTCAAAAAAGAGAAGGGGCAACCATCTATTGTACATTTTCTAAATGGAGAACGCGACATTCGCTATTTAGGTTTCTTAAAAAAGCGATTTCCAAATACCCGTTTTGTGGCTACATTTCATAAACCACCTGAAGTTTTAAAGAAAATAATTACAAACAGTACCGCCTTGCAAAAATTAGATGGCGCTATTGCCGTTGGGGCTAATCAGGTATCATTTTTAAAGGACTGGTTGCAGTTGGAAAACGTGGTGTATATTCCACATGGCGTTGATACAAAATTTTTCTGCCCAAACCCTTCAGTTAAAAATAAAAACAGTTTGTTGTTTGTAGGACAGCACCTTAGAGATTTTAAGACCTTTAATACAACGATTCCAGAAATAGCTACCCTCTTGTCTCAACTGAAAGTTACTGTGGTTATTCATCCTAGCTACGCCCATAAGATTGATACGCACGAACAGTTAAATATACTAACAAATGTAGATGACGAAATGTTACGAACGCTGTATCAAGAGGCTTCAGTATTGTATTTGCCTATGTTGGATAGCACGGCTTGCAATTCTATCTTAGAAGCTATGGCTTGTGGACTTCCCATAATTACAAGTAATGTAGGTGGGAACGCTATCTATTTAAAAAATACGATTAACCTTTTAATTGAACCTGGTAATGAGGAGGGGTATGTTCAAGAAGCTACAGTAGTTATGCAAAACCTACAAAGATTGTGCGAGATGGGAGTGCAGTCTAGGAAAGAGGCCTTAGAAATGGACTGGGAGTGTGTTGTGAATGAACTTCAGACTTTTTATAGTCAATGTTTGCTAAAAAATTAAAAACGTTTTAAAAGATAAATGATTTTTAACTCCTTAGATTTTGCATTGTTCTTGCCTGTAGTATTTTTATTATACTGGTTTGTTTGCAATAAAAATTTAAAAGTCCAGAATATTTTAATTGTTATTGCTAGTTATGTATTCTATGGCTGGTGGGATTGGCGGTTTCTTTTTTTAATTCTATTTAGTACAATTGTAGATTTTACGGTTGGGGTGTTATTAGACAAGGAAAATAACCCCAATAAACGAAAAGGATTACTATGGGTAAGTATCTTAGTTAACTTAGGGTTTTTAGGTTTCTTTAAATATTATAATTTTTTCTTGGACAATTTTGTAGCATCGTTTTCTTTTTTTGGGATGGATATACAAGCAAATTCGTTAAACATTATTCTTCCTGTAGGTATAAGTTTCTATACATTTCAAACACTAAGTTATTCTATAGATGTGTACCGAAGAAATATGCCAGCAACAAAAGACTTTATTGCTTTTTCTGCTTTTGTAAGTTTCTTTCCTCAATTGGTAGCTGGTCCTATTGAGAGAGCAACACGATTACTCCCTCAATTTAAGAAGGCACGGAAGTTTGATTATAGTGAAGCAGTTATAGGGTTGAAACAGATTTTATGGGGTCTTTTTAAAAAAATGGTTATTGCAGATAATTGTGCCTATTATGCTAATATGATTTTTGATAGTCCTGATGGTCTTTCTGGTAGTACGCTATTGTTAGGTGCACTATTTTTCACATTTCAGATTTACGGTGACTTCTCTGGGTATTCAGACATTGCTATTGGAACTTCGCGATTGTTTGGTTTTAAACTCATGCGAAACTTTGCCTACCCATATTTTTCTAGGAACATAGGTGAATTTTGGCGCAGATGGCATATTTCTCTATTCACATGGTTTCGTGATTATTTATACATTCCATTAGGAGGTTCTAGAGGTTCCAAATATTCGCAAATACGAAATATTTTTATTGTTTTTGTAGTGAGCGGCTTTTGGCATGGGGCCAATTGGACCTTTGTCTTTTGGGGTTTTTTAAATGCATTGTATTTTATTCCTTCAATGCTTGCCAAGAAGAATAGACAGTATATGGATATTGTTGCAGCAAATAGTTACCTGCCTAGTTTAAAGGAATTTTTAAAAATAGGATTCACATTTTTGTTAACAGTATTTGCGTGGATTTTCTTTAGGGCAGAAAACATGGCTCAAGCAGTTGCATTTGTGAAAGGAATAGGAAATAGGTCTCTTTTTGAAGTTCCTTCTATAAGACCAACCGATCTTTTTATATTAATTTTAATCTTTACAATACTAGAATGGATAGGTAGAAAATATGAATTTCCTTTGCAATTCAATTTTATTAAGAACAGAGCATTAAGGTGGTCTTTCTACATACTCATAGTATTAATCATAATTGTTTTTAGCGGAAAGCAACAAGAGTTCATCTATTTTCAATTTTAAGAGATGGGAAAATTTTTAAAACAACTAAGTTTATTTTTTTTGCTATTATTTATGGTTTGTTTACTAGTCTTTGGTATACAAACATGGGTAATAAGGTCACATTCCAATTTTAAATTTTCAAAAGATTACGATTATTTTATGATTGGGCATTCACATCCTGAATGTGCTTATAACGATTCTTTAATTGGGAATTTCAAGAATATAGCTGCTTCTGGAGAAGCTTATTTCTATACCTACTATAAGCTGAAAGAATTGTTGAAAGACAATGATAGTGTTCAAACTGTAATGATTGAGTTTACTAATAATCAAATAGATTCAGCAATGGATAAATGGATTTGGGGTGATAAATCGATTTCACAATTTTATACAAAATATGGTTCGTATGTAGATTTTCATGATCATGTATTACTGAGTAAAGAGAGTTTTGGTTCTGTAATAAATAGTTTTTCAGTTTTGCAAAAACGAAACTTTATGAGAATTATAAAAAATGATTATAATTATGTAGGCCATATTGGTGGTTATGTTTACTATGATAAAAGTTCTGTAGAAGCAGCGAAGGTAACTCAAAGAACAAAAAGAAAGAATCACCCCGTTCATGAGAGTAATTCAATCAATCTTTTATATTTAGAAAGAATTATTGCACTCTGTAAAGAAAAGAATAAAAGAATTATATTGGTGCGGACTGCACAGCACGCATCATTAAAAATGAGGGAGAACGAAGAAAAGTATTTAAAGGTATATTATACGAAATTTAGTGATTTGCCATTACTTGATTTTAATGATTTTGAAATTCCAGATTATGGCTTTAAAGATTTGGAGCACTTAAATTATAAAGGCGCAATCATGATATCAAAGACTATGGATTCATTAATTCAAAATAAAGTTTTTGATGGCTATTTTTCTAAGATAGACAAAAGAATAATTATTACCAAGTAATCTCACTTACGTTGATGCATAAAAGTCTTACAATACTCATTTTTGACGGTAGTTTTAAAACCACCCCCTTTATCAATAGATTAATTAGGGGACTTTCTAAGCAACATACCATTTATATTCTTGGCTTTAATGAAACTATTGCACATCCTATTCCGCATGTACATTATGTTTCGTTAGGGAGTAATCAAAATAGATTTCGATTATTGCATACTACTTTTTCTCGCCTTTTAATTTCAAAAAAATACAGCTTATTAATACCAACATTCACTAGGCTGCTTCGTGGAGAACGTAAGGTGCTACAGCAACAGAACTTAAGATTAGCGTTAAACACTATTCATCCAGATGTTATCCACTTACAATGGCCATCTGTAATTACATGGTTTGAAGAGATACTTGAGCAGCAAAAAATTCCAGTAGTATTAAGTCAAAGAGGATTTCACAATAATGTGAGGCCTTTTGTTGATAAGGAAAATTTTAAGTATTTGCAAAAATGGTATCCTAAGATAGCAGGTTTTCATTCGGTTTCTAAAGCTATGGCTGCAAACGGAGATAAGATTTGGAACTCCACTACAAAATTGAATAGCGTGATTTATACCGGACTATCGTTGGACGATTTTTCTTTTTCTGAGGGGTATGAAGTGACTACGCCGTTGAAACTTTTATCTATTGGCAGAACACATTGGATAAAAGGGTATTCGTATGCATTACAGACTTGTAGCTTGCTGAAGGAAAAGAATATTTCTTTTAGCTACACTATTATTGGCGTTGCCGAAGATGAGGAACTACAATTTTTAATAAATGATTTAGAACTACAAGATTGTGTTTATCTAGAGAATCGTTTACCACAACCCCAGGTATTTGAGAAAATGAAAGAAGCTTCTCTATTACTTATGACCAGTCTGGAGGAAGGAATTCCTAATGTTGTAGTAGAAGCAATGGCGATTGGCTTACCGGTACTTAGTACGAACTGTGGCGGCATACCAGAACTTATCACAAACGGCAACGAAGGCTGGGTGGTGCCTACTCGAAATCCTAGCGCTATGGCCAATGCTATTGAAGCTTTCTTGAATTTGCCAGTAGAAAAAATTAAGCAAGTTCGAATCGCAGCAAGAAAAAAAGTGGAAGCGCAACATAGTGAGAAGGAGATGGTGAATGGGATGATGGGGTTGTATGATGCTGTTTTGGGGGTGGACTGAACCCTCCGTCCCGCCGTGGGCGGGACACCTCCCTTGTGCTAAGGGAGGAGCTCTTTTTTTTGTTCGTGGGCGGGACACCTCCCTTGTGCTAAGGGAGGAGCTCTTTTTTTTGTTCGTGGGCGGGACACCTCCCTTGTGCTAAGGGAGGAGCTCTTTTTTTTGTTCGTGGACGGGACACCTCCCTTGTGCTAAGGGAGGAGCTCTTTTTTTTGTTCGTGGGCGGGACACCTCCCTTGTGCTAAGGGAGGAGCTCTTTTTTTTGTTCGTGGGCGGGACACCTTCCTTGTGCTAAGGGAGGAGCTCTTTTTTTTTGTTTGTCCGCGGGGCGGACGCTTTTCTTTTTAAGGCAGGATTTTTTTTGCTTTTACTCCAATTAAAACTATAACACAAGTATTTTAAATCGACAAAACCCGCTCCCCTCTTTGAAAAAGAGGGGTGTCCCGCCCACGGCGGGACGGGGAGTTTAGTGAACCCCTCCTGCAGTTCAATTCATTTCGTAAAATGCACTTTAATTTCTGCCAACACCGAAGGCAATACATCAAACACCATTTTATTTTCAAACCGTATTACGGTGAATCCTAATTCATTGAGCCGTGCGGTTCTGGCTGCATCATATTCCTGCACTTCAGGATTTAAATGATGTTGCCCATCCAGTTCTATGATTAGTTTTTTGGAAGCGCAGTAAAAATCTACAATGAAATTCTCAATACTGTGCTGTCTGGTAAAGCGTATTCCTTCGAATTTGCGTGCCTTAAGTTTGGACCATAGGAAGGCCTCTGCCGGGGTTAGGTTTTCACGAAGCTCTTTTCTGAATTGTTTTAAATGTTTTAAGGTGTGGATTTGTTTCCTCATTGTGGTGGGTTGCTTTGGAGGGGAGAGGTGTTTAAAGGTAATTAAAATTTGTGGGGGTGCAAAAAATCCTCCGTCAGCCCAAGGGCTGACACCTCCCTTATGCTAAGGGATGAGTTCTTTTTTTTGTCCGCTGGCGGACGGTTTTATCTTCGGTAGCTTTCAAATTTTACAATGTGGTCTTAAGAATCCCAAATCCAAGCACCCCTCTTTGAAAAAAGAAGGGTGTTAGCTTAGCTGGCGGGGAGTTCTTTGTTCCCACGCTACAAAGAAAATAAATACTTACTTTTACTTTCTACAAAAAACTACCATGCCTACTCTTAGAACTCCCATTATTCCTCAAAAACCAACCTTTGCCAAAATTCGTGCGCCGCATGAACTTGATAAGGAAGCGATTTGTGTGTTTGTGGCGACTGGTTTTTTTTTGGATATGGATACCTATTTTAAAGACTTGAAGGTGTTGCCGCCAGCTTCCGACTGTGAACTGGATGCGGATGGGTTTTTTGTGAAGAGTACGCCTTGGTTTCAATGGCACCAAACCCCTCGCGAGCTTACTTTTGAAGAGGCTTTAAAGGAGTTTGCTCAATTGTTTGAAAGCATTATTGACGAGCAGGTTGGCGACAAAAAAGTAATCTTACCGCTTTCGGGAGGGTTGGATAGTCGAACACAGGCTGCTGCTCTTACCCATTTAGGAAAACACGTGAATACCTACAGCTACGATTTTAAAGGCGGTTATCCTGAAACAGCTATCGCTAAAAAGATTGCAAAGGTGTGTGATTTCGATTTTACTGAATACCATATTGATAAAGGATATCTTTGGGATTGTGTGGAGGATTTGGCAGCTATTAACCAATGTTATAGCGAGTTTACACACCCACGGCAAATGGCTATTTTTGATGAATATGCTGCCATGGGAGACGTGTTTTCTTTGGGACATTGGGGAGATGTGCTTTTTGATGGGACTGGGTCTGCTCAACTTTCAGATGAAGAACAGCTGAACTACCTTCTAAAGAAAATAATTAAAAAGGGAGGAATGGAGCTGGCTACCAGCTTGTGGAAGGTGTGGCAGTTGGATGGCGATTTTGAAACCTATTTGCGTAAGCGGGTTACTACACTCGTACAGAAAATTGATATAGAAGATACAGGGGCAAAGATTAGAGCATTTAAGTCGTTATACTGGGCACCTCGCTGGACGGCAACTAATTTGGCTGTGTTTGAGGCAAAACGTCCCATACGCCTGCCTTATTTTGAGGATAGGATGTGCCAGTTTATTTGTACACTCCCGGAAGCGTATCTGGCAGATCGAAAACTTCAGATTGCGTATATAAAACATCGAAATCCTGAGTTGGCAAAAATTACCTGGGAGCAGCACAAGCCTTTTAATTTGTATACGTTTCAGCAAAATAAAAGCCCTCATAATTTACCTTACAGAGCTTTCAATAAGCTAAAACGAGAAGCAAAAAATAGATTGGGTAAAACCTACATACAGCGTAATTGGGAATTACAGTTTTTGGGCATGGAAAATGATGAAAAACTACAGGATTACCTTTTTTCTGAAAATATGCATCCTTTTATTTCAAAGCCGTTACTTGCTAAATTCTATAACAACTTTAAAAATATAGACGCGGTTATCTATTCGCATCCCTTAAGTATGTTGCTTACCTTAGCGGTATGGAAACGTAGAATCTAATTGTGAATACACACATAAATAACATAAAAGTTTCGGTTGTCTTACCAATTTATAATGGTGAAAAGACACTGGCAGCTACTCTAAAAAGTCTTGAAGACCAAACTTTTAAAGATTTTGAAGTAGTGGCTTGTATTGATGGCACTCAAGACGGCTCTCAAACTATTTTGAATAGCTACAAAGAAATTTTTAAGAATTTAATTATTCTGTATAACGAGGAGAATTTGGGGTTAGGCCCAACTATGAATAGGTTGGTAGCAAATGCTAGCGGAGTTTATATAGCAATAGCGGAACAGGACGATTATTATTACCCTCAACGTTTGCAATTACAGGTTGAATTACTTGATGCCAAAAGTGATATTGGGTTGGTTTCTGGAATTGCCGAATTCTGGGATGGAGAAAAGGTTACTTCAAAATTTCCTGGACTTTTGGTTAGCGGTAAGCACTATCCTGAAGGAAAAGAATTATTTTTATTGAATTATCGCAACCAAATAAAAGTGGTAAATAGTTGTATTATGTTCAGGAAATCTGTGCATATTGATAATGGTTTGTATTTTACAAAACATTATCCTAGTATTAGTGTGGATTGGACGTATATTTTGCGGTTTTCATTAGTGTCTAAAATATATGGTTTACAGGAAACTTTAGTTCGTTTGGATAGAAGAGTTGAACGTACTTCAGTAACTAGTAATAAGAAGAAACAGTTTGCCGCAACACGGGAATTGATACGGAGCTTTGCTTATGAATATCCGGAAATAGTTTCAAAAAAGGATTATAGATACGCATTAACCTCACAGCAATTATTGGAGTTATCTAGTCTAGGCGGGTTCAGCTTTCTTGTAAGAATTATATTTAATTATTTGAATAACCCAACAGATGCTCGTTGGTTAACCTATATGAACAAGAGGCTTAAACGCTTTTTTAAAAAAATGATACCTTTATGAAAAGAAGAGATTATTTAAATTACGCTGCGTTTCAATATTCGAAATATAAACTTAGAAAATCTTTTAAGTTTAATGATTTCAACTCCATATATAATTTTGCTCAAAACTTTGTAGGGCGTGGTTATTATGATAGGATTTCTTTAAATCAATTTGAAGAAGAGTTTAAGTCTTTTGCAGATTATATAAAGTCTCACGAGCCCAAAGTTGTAGTAGAAATAGGCACAAAAAAAGGAGGGTCTTTTTTTATATGGGCGAGGTATTTAAAACCGAATCATCTTGTTTCTGTTGATTTGCCCGGAGGTATTCATGGTGGAGGATTTCCAAAACAAAAAATTCCTTTTATGAAATATTTTCTTTCAGATAGGAAAAAATCTAAGGTATCAATTATTTTAGGAGATTCTCATAGTGATGATACATTTCAAAAATTGAAGAAGATACTAAATGGAGAAAAAATAGATTTTCTTTTTATTGATGGGGACCACAGATACGAAGGAGTGAAAAGCGATTTTGAAATGTACAAACCCTTAGTAAGACCTGGAGGACTTATAGGGTTTCATGACATTGTAGATACAGAATACCATCATAAATTAGATTGTTATGTGGATAAACTGTGGAATGAAGTAAAAGAAGATTATAAATATGTGGAGTTTATCCAAGATCCTGATCAACGTAAATATGGGATAGGTGTCCTTACTGTCTAGTCATTTACATGTCCAAAATTAAAATCCTTTATACCATCCCTAATTTTGATACCGCAGGTAGCGGTAAAGTGGTGTATGACCTTGTAAAGGGACTCGATAAAAATAAGTTTGAAGTAGAAATTGCCTGTTCTAGTAACAAAGGTGCTTTTTTTAAGGAAGTAGAAAAGCTAGGGATTGTAATTCATATACGTGCCACCACAACTCCATATAGGCCCTATAATTCTCTTTTCTCACGATTAAAGCCTACTATTCTATTTTTTAAAACAAACAACTACGATATTATCCATTCTTGGCATTGGAGCAGTGATTGGACAGAGGTACTTGCTGCGAGATTTGCTGGCGCCAAATGGGTATATACAAAAAAGGCAATGAGTTGGGGTAATAGGCATTGGAAAATTAGAAGTTATCTGGCAAATTTTATCATTACCATAAATGAAGAAATGCGGGATTATTTTTCTTATAAGAAAAAGCAAAAATTAATTCCGTTAGGGATAGATACCAACTATTATTCGCCAGAATTATTTACAAAGGAAAGAGTGAAAAAAAATACCTTTCACATCATTACAGTAGCCAATTTGGTTCCAGTTAAGGGTGTAGAGACTTTAATTAGGGCAGTTAAAAAGTTAGACGATAAAACAATAAACCTAACCGTCTTGGGAGATAATAAAAATGATTACGGATGTTTTTTACAAACTTTAACCAAAGAGTTACATCTAGAAAATCAAGTGACATTCTTAGGAAAGCGACAAGATGTTCGTCCTTTTATTGCAGCTTCAGATTTATACGTGATACCTACCTTGAATGAAGGAAGAAAAGAAGGAATGCCCATGGCATTAGTAGAAGCGATGAGTATGGGAGTTCCAGTTTTTGGATCAGATATTTCTGGGATTAATTATGTGTTAAAAGATTTCAAAAATCTTTTATTTGAAGCAGGTGCGACAGCTGTTCTAGCTAAAAAAATTCTAGAAATGCAAATGTTAACATCACATAAGAGAGACGAATTAGGAAATGAGCTTAGGAGATATGTTGTTGAAAATTTTAATGATACCCTCTTTATTAAAGCACATCAAAAATTGTATTCTGAACTAGTAAATTAGAAATGAACTATGCGTATTGGCCTCGTTATTCCTCAAACTCCTGGTTATTCCGAAACTTTTTTTAATTCTAAAATTAAAGGGTTACAGGATAATGGAATAGAAGTACACGTATACTGCCAATCAAAAAAAGACAACTTTACGTTATGTCCAGTTGTTGAAGGTCCAAAAGTAACTCATAATCTATTTTTACAAGCCTGGTATTTTCTTAAGGAATTTTTGATGCTGTTGCCTTACATACCTGTTGTTCTTCGTTATTTCAAATTAGAGCGAAATGAAGGGGTAGGAATTAGTCAAATAGCTAAGAATACGTACCTGAATGCGCACTTGTTAAAAGCAAAACTAGATTGGTTGCATTTTGGTTTTGCTACGCAGGCGCTGGGCAGCGAAACTGTTGCCAAAGCAATTGGAGCAAAGTTAGCGGTGAGTTTGCGGGGGTTTGATGTGAATGTATATCCAATAAAAAATCCAGGGTGTTATACTAAGTTATGGCCCCATATTGACAAGGTCCATAGTATTTCACAATATCTTTTAAACAAGGCAATGGATATGGGGCTTCCTGTAGAAACCCCTTTTGCTATTATTACTCCAGCTGTACAGTTGCATTCATTACCAAAACCTGCTGCTACTTCTACCACGGCGCATTTAAAAATAACAACTATCGCCAGACTCACGTGGATAAAAGGCTTGGATGTAGCCATTGCAGCCATGAAGATACTAAAAGATACCGGCGTGCAATGTACGTACACCATTATAGGGGATGGAGATAAGAATTATAGGGAACGGTACAAATTTATGGTGTATGAAATGGGATTGGAGGATGTGGTTATTTTTCAAGGTAAGCTATCGCATGAGGAAACACTTACCTATCTAAATACTACAGACATATATGTGCAACCCAGCTTGAACGAAGGATTTTGCAATGCGGTGTTGGAAGCGCAAGCTTTAGGGAAACTTACGCTTGCCTCGCGAGTAGGAGGATTACCTGAAAATATAATAGATACCAAGACGGGTTGGCTTTTTGAAAGTAGCAGTCCAGAGTTTTTGGTGAAAAAAATAGAAATAATTTTGGGATTGTCAGAAACTGACAAAAACAACATTTCAAAAACAGCTATACAAAGGGTGCGTGATGAATTCAATATAGAAAACCAACAAGCAAAATTTGTTTCATTTTATTCGGAAGAACTGATAATTAAAAACCAAAATAATTGAAACTGTATTATCCCATAACGCACTACAATAAAGGATACCGAGGTTGGGTGTTTCCGTTATTGAAACCTTTTATAAAAAGTGAAAGGTATACAGACGTAGAACGAATAGCACATTACGGCGTTTCTGAAGCCGATTTTAATATTACCGAAACCATAGCAGCAGCAGATTTTGTACTACTACCCATGAGCTGGAATTACTATGAGCGAACCAACCAAACCGCGATTGCCATTTCATTTGTACAAGAATGTGCATTGCTAGATAAAAAAGTGATTGCCTTTAATATGGGCGATTTTGGCGTAAAGACTCCTGATTTAAAGAATTTGGTAGTGTTGCGCCCCAGTGGGTATGCTACTAAGTTGCGTGAAAATGAGTATTCGCTTCCAGTTTTTATTGAAGACCCGTTGAACAAGTATTTTGATAGCAATCAAATAGTTGTTAGGGACTATACCACTACACCTACTGTGGGGTTCTGTGGGCAGGCGAATAATTCTCAAATAAATGCCTTAGGAGAAGTTTTTAAAACGTGGGCGCGAAATATGAAAACTTATTCAGGAATTTCAAAAAATGAAGTTCAGCAAGTTATTTCAACTTCATATTTAAGAGCGACCGTACTTACTATCTTGCAAAAATCGACACTTGTTCGTGCTAATTTTATACTTCGAAAAAAATATAGGGCGGGTGTTTCAGAAAACAAGGATAGTCATAGTTCTACTTACGAATTTTACAATAATTTGAAAGAATCAGATTATGTAGTATGTGTGAGAGGTGCGGGAAATTTCTCGGTTCGATTTTATGAAACCTTGGCAATGGGAAGAATCCCAGTATTTATAAATACAGATTGTTCTCTCCCTTTTAATAAAGCTGTTAATTGGAAAAAACATGCGGTTTGGGTGGAATACTCCGAGAGAAGTACAGTAGCAGAAAAAGTAAAAGAGTTTCACGCAACGCTGTCTCAAGAGGATTTTATAGCTTTACAACACGCAAACAGAGCCCTTTGGAAAGAAAAACTTACCTTGAATGGTTTCTTTAAAACGTTTTTGAATGAATTTTAAAAAGTGGTTAACGGGTGTATATTATTCTTTAAAGAAAGAAGACTATAAATTAAAACCTACTAAGTTATGTGGAGTTCCTTTAAAAACCTACGAAGGGACTATAAGATCGACTCCAGATCAAGACGATGCTTGGTTTTATTATTTAGCCAAAAATCATAAGCTCATTTACGATATAGGAGCCAATGTAGGCTATACAGCACTATTGGCTATGATACAAGACCCCAATAGAAACTATGTTTTGGTAGATCCAAATCCTCTAGCACTACAAAGGGCGCAAGGTAATTTGTTGCAAAATAAACTAGGTGCTAAAGCCTTATATTATCCAGCATTTGTAAGCGATAAAAATAATGAGGTTGTAAAGTTTTACACTCTTGGTTCTGGTGCCGCAGGAAGTATGCATGCTAGCCACGCGCAATCTGCGTCTGCAGTAAACTCTTTTCAAGAAGTACCAACAGTTTCATTAGCATACCTTTATAAATTTTATGGACTAAAACCAGATCTTATTAAAATTGATGTAGAGGGTGCAGAAACTTTAGTTATGGATGGCGCACATACCGTTGCAAAAGAAACACAATGTTCATTTTTTATAGAAATGCATCATGTTGAAGATATCTCCATGGAGGAAGGTATCACTAAAATGATTTTATGGGCAAAAGAGGCAAACTATAACGTTTGGTACTTAAAAACAGGAGCGTTATTAACAACAGCAAATTCAGTAAAACATCGAGGGAAATGTCATATTCTATTATTACCTAAGGAAAAGGAGTATCCAGACTACTTAAAAGGAGTTGAACAGGGCATGAGTTTGCCAACTTCAATTTAAATAAGCATTTAAAAGTATGAATTTTGTAAAATTAGTTAAAAATCCTAAGCCGTATTTTCAGGAAGCTATTCGCAAATCTACAAATCTTTGGCATACCTATTTTAATACAGGCGAGCTTGTACATTGTGAAATTTGTGAGTGGGATGGAGCACGATTTTATAATGGAAAGTGTCCTAAATGCAATAGCCTTCCTAGAACGCGTCTTGTCCCATTTTCACTTCGTCATTTCGGGTTGGTAAAAAAAAACCTGACTATTTTACATATCGCTCCTAATCGTAACGAATACAACTATGTGAAAAATAACTTTGAGCATATTAAGCAATATGATAGATTAAATATTAGACCCGTACCACATATTAATTTGGTGCAAGACATTACCAATACTAATTTAATTAATGGCTCCTATGATCTGGTTATAGTTTGGCATGTGCTGGAACATATAGTGGAAGATAGAAAAGCCGCAGCCGAAATTTATAGAATTTTAAAACCGGGCGGTTCTTTATTAATGAGTGTTCCCATTTACCCAATTGGTAGCCCAAAAACTTATGAAGATAGCAGCATTAAATACGAAAACTACGAGAAAATCCATGGACATGATGACCATTGTAGGAGTTGTGGATTAGACTATTACAAACGATTTGAAGAAGTTGGTTTTAAAACTAAAACATTAAATAATTACACTCTTAAAGACCTAGATAAATTTGGTTTAAGCAAAAATCACGTAGTGTGGTGTTTTAACTCCTAACACGCTATTATGCTATTTAACTCATTAGATTTTGCAGTCTTCTTACCTATAGTATTTGTACTGTATTGGTTTGTTTGTAATAAAACCATCAGGCTTCAAAACTTGCTGTTGGTGCTAGCAAGTTATGTTTTTTACAGTTGGTGGGACTGGCGTTTTCTTTTTTTGATATTGTTTAGCACTCTAGTAGATTATTCCATCGGGCTGGCTTTGCAAAAACAGGAGAACCTGCGAATGCGCAAAGTATTACTGGGGGTTAGTGTCGTGGTAAACCTGGGTCTTTTGGGCTTTTTTAAGTATTTCAACTTCTTTTTAGATAGCTTTGTTCAAGCTTTTTCTTTTTTCGGAACACAGGTTTCAACTACTTCTATTGAAATTATCCTGCCTGTGGGGATTTCATTTTACACCTTCCAGACATTAAGCTACACCATAGATGTATATCGAAAGAAGTTAACACCTACCAAAGATTTTATTGCTTTTACGGCGTTTATCTCGTTTTTCCCACAATTGGTTGCTGGACCCATTGAGCGTGCGACAAATTTTTTACCACAGTTTTTTAGGAAAAGAGTATTTCAGAAAGAAGAAGCCATTATTGGAATAAAGCAAATTATCTGGGGATTGTTTAAAAAACTGGTTATTGCCGATACCTGTGCGCTCTATTCCGATGAAATTTTCGACCACTATCAGGAATATAGCAGTGCGACCTTGGTTTTGGGAGTGTTTTATTTTGCTGTGCGCATTTATGGAGATTTTTCTGGGTATAGTGATATTGCTATTGGTACAGCACGACTATTTGATTTTAAACTGAGTGTGAACTTTAGATATCCCTTTTTCTCAAGAAATATTGCCGACTATTGGCGTAGGTGGCATATTTCTTTATCGAGCTGGTTTCGGGATTATGTTTTTATCCCATTAGGTGGAAGTAGGGAAGGTAGATTTACCACTATTAGAAATGTAATGATCGTCTTTCTCCTAAGTGGTTTTTGGCACGGAGCATCTTGGAACTTTGCTATGTGGGGACTAGTTTGTGGTGTTTTGTATGTTTTGTTCAGTTTAAAAAGTAAAAAGAAACATTCTTTCGATACTATAAATCCAAACAGGTTACCTTCTGTCCGGGCTTTTTTTGAAATGGGCTTGGTGTTTTCCAGTATGGCTTTTACAAGGGTATTTTTTAGAACTACAAGTTTGGCAGAGGCCATATCTTATTTTAAACAGGTAGCGGCATTTACTTTTAAAATTGATTATTTAGGAATTTACAGGTATGCTTTTGAGCTTATCCCCCTCATACTCATATTATTTTGGTGGGAATGGTATAACCGAAATAAAGAATTCCCTTTATTTTCAGTTAAGCCAGAGCTGCTTAAAACAATGGTTGTGATTTTACTTATTGTTGTATTCGGTAATTTTGAAGATGTGAAACAGTTCTATTATTTTAGATTTTAATGAAAGTTTTTTTAAAATATATATCAATTTTACTCGGCTTCATCCTTATTACTATGGTGGTGCTGGATATAGTGTATACCACAGTATATAATACTGGAGCTTATAGGAATAAGTTAATGTGGGTGCGGGATATGGATAACATTACGTTAGATTATGTTCTATTGGGGTCTTCACGTGTAAATTATTCCATAAAACCGAATCTTATTGAAGTTAAAACGGGTAAGAAAGGATATAATTTGGGAATGAATGCTACCAATATTGTTGAAACCATTGCATTGTTTGAAGAGTTCCTGAAATACAATACAACGAAAGTAGTGTACGTCCAAGTAGATGTACAGTATATAAATGAAATGCCAGACCCTATAGGCGAAGTGGCCTGGATACCCTATATTCATGAAGAAGCGGTATATAAGTACTTTAGTCAGTATAGCAATTCTTACACCTATTACAGATATGTTCCTTTTTACCGATACCAGAAATTCGCTGGCAGATTGGGCTTTCGGGAAGTTGTTTCATCGGCTACAGGTAGCGGGTATGAGTATCCTGATTCTATGGGATACATGCCGTTAAAAGGTATGCTGCAGCAAGATGAAGAGTTTGTTCCTGAAAGTACGATAACTGAAGAAAACAAACTTTATACTAAATTTATCCAGCTTTGTAAAAAGAACGATATATCGGTTTATTTTTTTACAAGCCCGTATTATCGTTTAAGAGACGATTTAAAAGAGTTGCATTTAGTATTGCCCAATTACACAAACTTTGCAGATAGCCTTCAGCAACAATCTTATTTTAGTGATCCAGTTCATTTAAATAACGAAGGAGCCGAACACTTTACCGAAATATTTATAGAAACCTATTTTTCAGAAGCACACTAAACAGTACCTTCGTATATGCCTTTTAGATTTTTGCTTTACCTCCAACCTGTTCGCTATTTCTCTATTCCTAGGCTGGATGGAACCTATATTTACCCGAGTATAACCAGTGTGCCAAAAGAACTGTTGCAAAGGTTTACACCTGATGCTAGTTATACTTCAAAAAATGCACGGGAGTATGATGTAGTATGGCAGGCAGTTCATGCTGGATTTGTTGGGGGTGATACGTTTTACACACATTTTGAAAAACTTCCCATAAAAGACGAATATGTGTTTATTCGATCTTATTTTAGTGCTGTTTGGTCTTGGTATGTGCTTTTAATACGTTTGTTCAGTTTTAAGCATCCCATTGCAGAAGTTAACGGATTTAGATACGCCCAACGAGTCCAAAAACAACAACTTGCTAATAAGGCCTTGATGCATAGCAATTTTACTAGTTTTGAGAGCCGTTTAGTTACCTCAAAACCCTTAGTTTCGATTATTATTCCCACATTAAATAGATATGAATATTTAAGAGATGTTTTAAAAGATTTAGAAAAACAGACCTATCCTTATTTTGAGGTTATAGTCGTAGATCAGTCCGATGATTTTTCGACCAAATTTTATGAGGAATTCAATCTAAAAATTAAGCTTATCCATCAAAAAGAAAAAGCACTTTGGTTGGCACGGAATACGGCTATTGAAGTTTCAAAGGCTGATCTCTTACTGTTTTTTGACGATGACAGCAGGGTGAAAGAGGATTGGATATTTCAACACCTTAAATGTCTTGACTACTTTCAGGCAGATGGTTCTTCAGGTGTTTCGCTTTCTACTGTTGGAGATGCTATTCCAGAGCATTATTCTTATTTCAGGGTTGCAGACCAATTGGATACAGGAAATGTGTTAGTAAAGAAATCGGTCTTTAAAGAAATCGGTCTTTATGATAGGCAGTTTGAAAAACAACGCATGGGTGATGGAGAGTTTGGAATGCGCATGTATATAAATGGTTTTACCAACATTAGCAATCCTTTTGCTTCTAGAGTCCATTTAAAAGTAGGGACAGGTGGTTTAAGACAGATGGGGAGTTGGGATGCCTTTAGGACAAACAAAATTTTTGCCCCTCGACCTATACCCAGTGTTCTCTGTTTTTTTAGACGCTATTTTGGAGACAAGCGCGCTGTTTTTGCCTTGCTGAAATCGGTGCCACCCTCTATAATTCCCTATCGCTTTAAAAAGAACCGAAAACTATTGCTTTTGGGTATCTTTGTCTCTATCTTCTTGATGCCTATTATTTGTATACAAGTAGCGATTTCCTGGCGAAAGGCAAGTAAAAAGTTACACGAAGGTCCCTTAATACAAACACTTGACTAAACTCCTGCTCATAGCCTCTGAATTTCCGCCCCAACCAGGTGGTATAGGAATTCATGCGCATCACTTAGCAGCATCTTTGACCAAAAATAACTATGCTGTTACGGTATTGACAGATTGTCGTTCTGCATTAGGAGAAGAAGAGATTATTTTTGATAGCGAGCAAGCGTATCAGGTAAAAAGGATTCCTCGTAAAAACTTTATACTGTTCACTTATTTAAAGCGAATTCACAGTGCTTTAACGCTGGTTAAGAAAAACGATACGGTGCTGGTTTCAGGTAAATTTTCACTTTGGGTTGGCGGGGTACTTAGCCTGGTCACTTCAAAAAAAATAGTTGGTGTTGTTCATGGTTCCGAAGTGGCTATGCCTTCTTCTTTCAGAAAAACGTTTACCGGGTGGTGCGTAAGACGACTTAATTCGGTGATTGCCGTATCTACATATACCAAGTCACTCATTGAAACTTGGGGATTAAAGCGTGTTGAAGTTATTCCTAATGGGTTTGCGATAGTAGCTCCTGTTTCGGCTGTGGTTAAACATACAGAAGCTATTCAACTTATAACTGTTGGCAATGTTACTGAGCGTAAAGGACAACAGAACGTGATACGTGCTATGCCAGCTATTCTTAAAAGGTTTCCCGGTGCTATCTATCATGTGGTCGGGATTCCTACTGAAAAGGAAGCTGCGTTGCAATTGGCGAAAGAAATGGGAGTAGCAGCATCAGTAATTTTTCACGGAAAAGTTTCTGAAGCAAAAAAGATCGAACTTTTACAGCAGGCTACGGTTTTTGTTATGTTAAGCCAAGCCACTGCACAAGGTGATGTAGAAGGCTTTGGAATAGCTGTTTTGGAGGCAAATGCACTAGGTTTACCAGCTATTGGAGCCACTAACTGTGGTATAGAAGATGCAATTTCTCAAGATGTTTCAGGCAAATTGGTTGCGTATAATGCTCCCGATGCCATAGTAAATGGTTTAGAAGCTATCTTGCAGAAGTATGAAGCCTATTCGCAAGGGGCGATTACCTGGTCCTATAAATTTACCTGGGACGTTATTGTTCAAAAATATATAAAGGTTTTACAGTCATGAAACTCGCGATTATTTCACATACCGAACATTACAAAGATGCCCAGGGCAGGATAGTGGGTTGGGGCCCTACGGTAAGTGAACTCAATCATCTGGCCGAGCATTTTGACACTATTTATCATGTAGCTATGCTGCACACGAGTGAAGCTCCACCCAGTTCTTTGCCCTATCTGCATTCCAATATAATTTTTGTACCGTTGCCTCCTTCTGGCGGAACAACAGCGCTTAGTAAATTAAAAATACTTGGGCAGGCGCCAAAAACAATCGCTGTGGTGGAGAAAACCTTGAAAAAGGCAGATGCCTTTCAACTACGGGTTCCTACGGGAATAGGAGTGTACCTTATCCCGTATCTTACCTATTTCAGTAAGAAGCGAGGTTGGTATAAATATGCAGGCAACTGGAATCAGGCAAATGCTCCTTTAGGCTATAGATGGCAGCGTAGTTTGTTGAAAAAACAATCCAGAAAAGTAACTATAAATGGAACATGGCCAGAACAACCGAAGCACTGTTTTACCTTTGAAAATCCTTGTTTGACTCTAGAAGAGAGAAATGAAGGTGTTAAAGTGATTCAACAAAAAACGTATGAAGCGCCTTTTACGTTTTGTTTTGTAGGGAGGTTAGATGATGCGAAAGGTGTACAGCGTATTATCGATGGCTTTTCACTATTAGATTTCAAATTTGTAAAAACAATACATTTTATAGGGAATGGGGATAAAATGGAGACGTATAAAGAACAATGTACAGCGCTTGGACTGCCAGCTATATTTCACGGGTTTCTACCAAGAGACAAGGTATTTGAGATATATCGCGCATCCAGCTTTCTCTTGCTTCCCAGTACCGCATCTGAAGGGTTTCCTAAGGTAATTGCTGAAGGAATGAATTTTGGATGTATTCCTATTGTCTCTAACGTATCCAGTATAGGGCAATATGTTAATGCTAATAATGGATACGTAGTATCACCATCAGCAGAAGGAATAGCTGGAATTTTTCAGGAAATTGAGAAAGAAACCTCGCAAGTATTTAAAAAGAAGGCTACCCAAGGGTATGCGACAGCTTCAAAGTTTACCTTTGCCCATTACAACAGGCGTATTGAGCAGGATATTTTATCATTAAAATAAAGCACCATTTCCGTAACGACTAAAATAGCAAATCACCCTTTATTCTTCGTGTTTTTTCACGTAGGGATTGGCCTGCTTGCTACGGCTTATAGACCCGCTATGCTAATTTATTTTTTAGTAGTCGTAGTCTATTTTTTATATAGAATTTTTGTCCTTCCTAACAAACAAAGAGAAGTGCTTATTGCGGCTTCCTATATGGTAGGTGCAGAGGTGTTTTTTAGAATGACCAAAGCCTATTTTCTCTATGAAACGGGTAAGTATATGGTGATTCTTTTTCTATTGATAGGTATGTTTTACCAAGGATTTAAACGTAGTTCGCTCACCTATTTTATTTATTTTTTATTATTACTGCCAGGTGTTTATATTTCATTTCTAAATCAAGAATTAGATAACAGCTTTCGTCAAACAATTCTGTTCAATTTAAGCGGCCCACTTTGCCTTACTGCTGCGGCTATGTATTGTTATGGTAGATCATTAAAACTACAAGAGCTTTTTACTTGTTTAAATTTTATGATATACCCACTTATTTCAATGACGCTTTATATTTACTTTTTCAATATTAACATTAGAGAGGTAATAACTGGTACTGCTTCAACATCCGAGACTTCAGGTGGTTACGGTCCCAATCAGGTTGCTACTGTTTTAGGACTTGGAACTTTTATTTTATTCAGTCGATTTTTAATACCATACAAAAATAAAATGGTTCATTTAGTGATGATGTTTATGTTACTTGCCTTTGCACATAGAGCCATTATTACTTTTTCAAGGGGCGGTGTTTTTGTTGGAGCAATCATGGTGGTTGTATTCACCATTATTTACTATCTTATTTCACGATTAAGAACCAAATTTGTAATAACTTCTAGAATTGTAGCTGTTGCAGGAGCTTGTCTTGCAATATGGACATTTTCTGTATTACAAACAGGAGGGCTTATTGCCAACAGATATGCCAACAAAGATGCTTTAGGAAGAGAAAAGGAAGATGTAACTACTGGTAGGCTTGATTTAATAAGTGCAGATTTTGAAGCGTTTAGTAAATATCCAGTTTTTGGCTTAGGAGTTGGACGCTCTACAAAATTTTATGAAGAGGAACTAAATATTGAAATACCTAGCCATAATGAAATATCACGAATGTTTTCAGAACATGGATTTTTTGGTATCTTAGCATTGCTGGTTTTAATACTAGCTCCATTAGCATCTAAATTCACAGGAAGAAAAAACATTTATTTTTATCCCTTCCTTATCTTTTGGCTATTAACCATTGCTCACTCCTCCATGCGCATAGCCGCTCCAGCCTTTATTTATGGATTATCTTTGTTAAATATTGATTATGGAAAAAAAGAAACTCCTGTACGTAGGGAACAAATTGAAACTTAAAGGCCATACGGCCACTGCTATTGATGTGCTCGCACCTAAATTTGTGGAAGAGGGTTTTGAGGTTGTTTCAGTTTCCGACAAACAAATAAAAGCGCAACGTATGCTGGATATGCTACACACTGTTTGGAAGCATAGAAAAACCACAAGCCTTGTTCTTATTGACACTTATAGTACCCTGAATTTTTACTATGCCTATACAATAGCAAAATTATGCCGACGCCTAAATATAGCCTATATCCCTATTTTACACGGCGGCAACCTCCCCACAAGACTCCAAAACAGCCCCAAAAAAAGTAAAGCCCTGTTTGAAGGGGCTAGCATAAATGTTGCGCCCTCTTTTTATTTGATGGAGGCGTTTAAGAAACAGGGATTTACGAACCTCTTGCATATTCCTAATACCCTAGAGATTGGCAACTATCCTTTCCTACTACGGAAAAACCTACGACCCAAACTGCTATGGGTGCGTTCTTTTGCAGAGATTTATAATCCGTTATTGGCGTTGGATGTTTTAGCCTTGTTGAGAAAAAATGGGTATGATGCTAGCCTTACCATGGTGGGGCACGCTAAAGACGGTAGTTTTGATGCCTGCAAAACACGTGCTGAAGCCCAAAACCTGCCCGTCACATTTACAGGAATGCTTACCAAAGAAGCCTGGATTGCCTTAGCTATCCAACATGATATTTTTATAAATACAACCAATTTTGACAATACACCCGTGAGTGTCATGGAAGCGATGGCGTTGGGATTGCCTGTGGTTTCTACCAACGTTGGGGGATTGCCTTATTTAATTGAAAATGAAACCGATGGCTTATTGGTAGTTCCAGAAGATGCCGTCTCCTTTACTGCAGCCATTGAGCGCTTGTTGTCAAGCCCCCAAGAATCTGAAGCTATGGCACTTGCCGCACGGAAAAAAGTGGAGCAATTTGATTGGGAAGTGGTGAAACATCAATGGATTTCGCTTTTGTCGCAATAAATAAATACCTACTTTTAACCAACCAAATTAACCATCCTAATGTCACAGAAATCGAATATTCATTTTGATATTTCTGAACGTAAAATCCTTTTGCGTTTATTGGACATTGGCTGTGTGCTCGCATTGCTCTACGTGGTTGGGCTCGTGTTTAAATTCGATTATTTTAGAATTGATGCTACCCGCTGGGTTTGGTCTATTGTGTTGGCGTTATACCTAACTGTTTTTGCTACTATTTTTGAATTGTACAACCTGCAAAAAGCCGCCAAGTTTGAAACGGTAGTGCAAAACATCATCCTCACCTCTTCGGTAACAGTACTCTTTTACTTACTTACGCCATTTTATACGCCTTTGCTTCCCACAAACCGAATGCAGATTGTCTATTTTTTCCTCTCTATAAATGTAGCTTTATTCCTCTGGCGGTATGCCTATATCACCCTTATTTCGGCACCCCGATTTTTTAAGAAGGTGTTATTACTTACAGATTCTGCATCGGTATTGCCAATTTTAGAGGCACTACAGAAATCGGATCCTAATTATAAGATTGTAGGTTTTGTAAATATGGACCGAGACAATGTTGCGCTAGAATTACCGGAAGATTTACTCCTTTTTTCTACTGAAGACCTTGCCACCATAGTAACCGAATTATCTATTTCTGAAATTGTGGTAGCCACTCCTCAAGCGCAAGGCATGACGGTAGAAGTAAACAGTCAGCTTCTCTCTTTACTGGAAAAGGGGGTTCCTATTCGTGAGTATACCCAGGTGTATGAAGAACTTACACATAGAATCCCTGTGCAGCATGTAGAACAGGATTTTTATAGGTATTTCCCTTTTAGCCGAAGTAATCAAAACAAATTGTACTTATTCTTTCATCGTATTTTAGATCTTTTATTCTCCTGTATTGGGCTGGTATTCGGACTAGCTATTTTTCCCTGTATTCTACTAGGGAACCTTATAGGAAATCGTGGGCCTGTATTTTATACACAAACCCGAGTGGGTAAAAACGGAACCCATTTTAAAATATATAAATTACGAAGTATGGTCACCAATGCCGAAAAAGACGGCGCCCAGTTTGCTTCAAAGAAAGATGCCCGGGTGACAAAATTTGGCCGATTTTTACGTCGGTCTCGTTTTGATGAAATTCCGCAGTTTATTAATGTGATAAAAGGCGATATGAGTGTGATAGGTCCACGCCCTGAAAGGCCTATTTTTATTAAGGAACTTTCAAAAAAAATACCCTTTTATGAAGTCCGCCATCTGGTTAAACCCGGGGTTACCGGTTGGGCACAAGTAAATGCAAAATACGGAATGACCCAGGAAGATGCTCTGGAAAAACTGCAATACGATCTCTATTATATTAAAAGAAGGAGCTTTTTTCTGGATATAAGTATTGTGATAAAGACCCTGAGTACTATAATCTTTTTTAGAGGACAGTGATTTAGGGAATTAGTGAAATAGGGAATTAGTGAAATAGGGAAGTAGTGAATTAGTGAAATAGGAAATTTGGGAATTAGTAGGCAGTTGCAGCTTGTAGTAAGCACTTTAAATTTTTAGCTCACTAATCGCAATGGCTCCTTTTAGGGAAAGAGGGTGAGCGTTGGGCGGTTTTACGAATTAGGGGATTAGTGAAATAGTGAAATAGGGAAGTAGGGAAGTAGTGAATTAGTAGGTAGTTTCAGCTTGTAGTAAGCTACTTTAAGTTTTTAACTCACTAAGCGCAATGGCTCCCTTTAGGGAAAGAGGGTGAGCGTTGGGAGGTGTTACGAATTATTTAAAGTAGAAATTAGAATAAGGAAATTAGACTAAATGGCAAGGCTTTAATAGGCAGTTGCAGTGGCAATCTTTTAAGTTTAATCAATTTCCCACCGCAAAACTCTCTAGAACGAGGGTAGGGATGTCCTAATTGTGTCACTTCAACGCCTTCAGCAAATACAAATACCGTACAGCTAGTGCAATAAATAAAGGAATAAACCCATAGGCGAATTCTTGTACGCCAGTGAACCAATGTATGGTTATTAAAACGAGTAAGAGTAGCAGGAAAATAACATACCTACGTACCCATAGTTTGGGTTTTTTCTTTCCAATGGCAAAAGCAATCAATATCGAAAAAGGAAATGCCCAAAGCAAATTGTAGTTGTTAACCGTTGCACTATGGTCTGTGGCAAACCACAATAAGCAAAGAAAAACACCAATACTACCCGTACTAGCAAAGATCGCTACATCTAAGCCTCTACTACGTTTGTTGCGTTTACGATCCTTAATTGTAATGCCTATTATAAGAAGTCCTAACAGTAAGAACACAAAAAGGGGCGATGTTATGAAATTGGGTGCCTGTGCTTTTCTGGAGCTTTCAAATAGCGTTTTGGTATTTTTTACCAGCGGTATGCGCTCGCCATTTGTAATGGTGGCGGTAGCAGCTGCATCAAATACATAGTCTGGCAAAAACTGATATTGCCACGAATCTGCTTTTACATCGGTTACGGCACCAATGGCGGCGTCCATTCCTAAACTTCCCCAAGTGTTCCAATGTACATTTTGCTGAATGAGATCTCTAAACGATTTATTTTCAGCAATAAAATCGTCTGTGTACTGAAGATTGCTTCCTAAAACAGAAACCAAAACATCCCTAATTCTGGTAGCGCAATTGTCGTAGAAAAAATCATATTTGTAATATTTGTTTTCAGGCTTCAGGTTGTTATTTAAAAAGGTGAAAACGGCTTGTTTTTCGGTATACGAGAGGTTAAGTGTTTGTTGTTGTATCCAACGGTTCTGTTCTATATAACTCTCTAAAAAGGCTTGTGCTTGTACTCCTTCTAGTTTATAAAGAAGTTTCCCTTGGGCAAATTTTAAATAAAAGTTAGGCGTATCCCAGTCGTACACACCATAGTTATAGATAGCTTCTATGCCTCTTTCCGGGTCTTGTATGTAAAAAGCACTGTGGCCAAATTTATCATATAAATTATCTCCTGGGCCAATGGTAAGGATGCTTACTTCGGCACTTGGTGATAGGGGAATGTATTGAGCTACTGCTGTAAAATTCAGTACAAAGAAGAAAGAAAGAAGGGCTATTTTCTGAAGCAAGACGTGTTAATTTTAAGAGTGCAAAATACTAAATCTTATACCTTTTCAGCTGAAAAGTAGTCGCTTTTACCTAAATATACTCCAATCCAATTTTATGGAGAATACGTTGGAGTAGAGGGCAGCACTTTGGTCACCAATATCGGTTAGAGCGTAATCTATCTGGATGCCTTTGTATTTAAAACCAACACCTATGTTGGGCTGAAAACCAACCGATTCACTACCGTCCAATTGCTGAATGTTCTGGAAGTTACCCATCCCGGCACGTACAAAAATCATATCGATGTATTTAAACTGTAAACCCAAGGCAGGATCTACACTTGCAAAAGAGGTGGATATAATATCGTTCGTTTCAGCAAAACGGAAATTGAGGTCTACTTCGGCCAGCAATTCAAAATCGTAATGAAAAACAAATTTTCTAGCAGCTCCCAATTGTAATTTTGGAATCGTAATCTCAGTAGTTTCCGGAAGTTCTTGATTTTGTCCTTCCACGGCACCAGAAATAGTTGCAAATTGTTCTTCGTCTATAGCCCAGGCGTTAAACGTAGTGGTAATATCGCGTGCCATGACACCGAAGTTCCAGTTTTCACTATTAAATTGTATTCCTACATCCATACCAAAACCCCACGAAGAGGCAAAGTCTCCTATTATTCTTCGAATTACTTTGGCATTTACACCAATATTTAATCCGTCTAAGGGCAATTCCCGGGCGTAAGAAAAAGTAACGCCATAATCTGCTGTAGAAAATAAACTAATACGGTTGTAATCTATATTACCCTGCTCGTCTATAAGTTGCGTAGTGTTTAAAATATCGTCCACACCAAATCGTATAATAGAGAGTGCCACAACACTCTGGTTGTCTAACGGCATTGCAAATCCTGCATAATCATAATTGGCTATGTTTGCAAAATAAGAGGCGTGCATAAGAGAGAGCTGCTTATCTTCCAGGCCTACCAATCCTGCTGGATTCCAATACCCGCTGTTTACATCGTTTGTGGAAGCTACTACAGCATTGGACATGCCAAAAGCAGCTGCATCTACGCCAATATTCATAAACTCGTTAGAATATTTTCTAACCGTTTGCGAAGTAGCCATACAGGTGGTGAGTACTAAAAAGAAAAAAAAGTGCTGTCTCAAGCTGTTAATTTTGGGCAAATATCTCATTATTTTACAGAATACTAAACTATTATTTCGGTTAGATATTGTGCGGTATGGGGCTTAGACGAAAATAGTTTCTTATTTTTACACCTACTTTGTAAAATGCTTTAAAAGTTGTGCGCCGCGGCGGACCATACATATGCTGAAACAGATTCCCAACCTTATCACCTCCCTCAATTTATTATGTGGCTGTGTAGCCATTTTTTTTGCTATTTCCGGTGACCTGGTGACGGCGTCTTACTTTGTGTTTACAGGGATCTTTTTCGATTTTTTTGATGGGCTTGCAGCTAGGATGTTGAACGCTCATAGTGATGTGGGTTTACAACTGGATTCTCTGGCAGATATGGTAACCAGTGGCGTAGCCCCAGCAGTAGTTATGGTGCAATTGCTTTCTGAAAGCATTTTAGGCGCCCCCATTTCTATTACCGATAATTTTTCTTCGGAAGGATGGAATGCTGGCTGGAATCAATATGTTCCTTTTATTGGATTGCTCATTGCAGTAGGATCTGCCTACCGATTGGCAAAATTTAATGTAGATACCCGCCAGACCACTAGTTTTATTGGATTGCCAACACCAGCAAATACCTTACTCATTCTTAGTTTGCCATTAATACTGGCTTTTCAGCCTTCGGCATTGACGGAGACTATTATTTTAAATCCCTGGTTTTTAATTGGCATCACCCTTCTTGGTTGTATTTTGATGAATGCCGAATTACCGCTGTTCGCGCTAAAATTTAAGACGTGGGATGTGAGCTCTAATGTGCTGCGCTATGTGTTTTTGCTTATTTGTTTAATCGCTATAGTGTTGCTTCAGTTTATTGCGATTCCTGTGATACTGCTGGTGTATGTTTTAATGTCCTTAATCTGGAAGTGATTACATTAAGACCATGTTCCATCATACCCACCCATATCCTCCTTTTATTCCAGAAGGAGCCACCAAGCTTATTGTAGGTACGTTGCCGCCCCCCAGATTCACTACCGGTGAGCTGAAAGAGAATGATGTGAATTTTTGTTACGGAAGTCGCGATGGATACCTGTGGCCTATCCTGGATAGCATTTTCAAGATCAATTTAAACTATAAGACCACGCAAGCTGCCATCCAACAACGTAAAGACTTTTTAAAAGCAAAGCGAATTGGTATTTGCGATATAGTCGCTTCTGCAAAACGTGAAAAAGTGGATGCCAGCGATCTGGGGATGCAAGACGTTGAATTGCGTGATTTGGTTTCAGTACTAGAAAATAATCCTTCCGTAACTACCTTGCTTTTTACAGGCGGAAACAGTAAAAACGGGCCTGAGTATTTTTTCCGAAGACATTTAAAAACATACCAGCTCTCTCTTGATGTCGTTTCGGCTATAGTGCCTCGCATCCATACCTTTCAACTTCCAAAAAGCAATCGAAGTATCCGCACTATCTCATTAACGGCTCCAAGCGGTGCCGCAAACAGGGCAGTGGGGAGTATTTCCTTATACAAAGCTCTCAAAAAGAAAGACCCTAACTTCACTACTATTGATTTTAGGGTCTTGCAATATCAGGAATTCTTCTAACTAGGGTTGGAATGTAAAAACTTCCAATGGTGCATTGTTGCTTACCACAACATAATATGAATTTCCTTTAATGCTTATTTCGGTAATGTCCTTGACGTCTGTAGTTAAGTAAGGATCGTATTTTTTTGAATATTCAAAACCGCCTTTTCCATCGCCTAGCAATACATAGCCGTAATTACTGTCATACCGTATCGTTTCTACTTCGGCATCGTATATACCACCTACTCCCATGAGGTCCAGATTTCCATCGTTGTTAAAATCTTTGGTCAAAAAGGATAGTGTAGGACCCAACTGTGCCATATTGGGTAAATGGGTTACCGTGAAGGTACCGTCGCCATTGTTTTGAGCATACATAGACTCAAAGGTGTGGACGGTTAATTTAAATGCATCGTCTAACTTTTCTTTTCCGTAGATTTCTTCAAACTCCAGACTCGCAAACTCTTTATACGTACCTATTTTTTCCAGCAGAAAAGGATTTTGCTGGCTACTGCATTCTTTTCCTCTTACCGGCACTATTTTTCCATCGCTTATTTTGCTCATGGCTACATCGAAACTTCCGTTGTCATCAAAATCTTTGGCATTTATAAAAAGAGGCTTTTTTTCTGAAGGATGAAATTTATTATTCATTCCCATATTTCCGAAGAAGTAATCCATATCGCCATCGCCATCCATATCTTTTTGGGTAGCGCTAAACCACCAGCCTTCTTTGTTTTTGAACGCTTCAGTTTCGGTTTTAGTGAAAGAACCCTTGTTGTTTTTATAAAAAGTAGGCGCCATCCATTCGCCAACCAGTAAAAGATCTACGTCTTTATCACCATCATAATCTGTAAACAACGCTTCAGAGATCATTCCCGGGTTTGTAAGGTCTTTATTGTTGGGTGTAATATCTTTAAAAATGCCGTTGTTATTCTGAAGCAAATACGAATTGGGTGCTAAGGGATATTTACCAGGGACTACATTACCGCCCACAAATACATCTAAATCTCCGTCGCCATCTATATCTGCCGCTGCAATCGCTTTTCCTGAGATGCGTAAGGTAGGCAGTGCATTTGCTTTTTTACTGAAATTTCCTTTTCCATCATTTATATACAAACGATCCTGCAACAGTGGGTCATTTTCTTTTAAATTATACCCCGCACTCACTACATATAAATCCTGGTCACCATCGCCATCTGCGTCAAAAAATAGAGCATTGGCATCTTCGTAGCTAGCATCTGCTTTCCAAAGCGCTGTATTGTTTTCGGTAAAGGTGCCATCTGCCTTTTGAAGAAATAGTGCTGCCGAAGCACCCGCCGCATTCCCTATAAACATATCTTCCAGGCCATCCCCATTTACATCTGCTTTTACAATACCGGTTCCTTTGGTAGATTGTTTTTGTGGCAGTAATAACTGAGTGTCAAAATCGTTTACATAATTCTCTATGTGCCTGTAGTTAAGAGCCATAGCGCTAGGGTCTGTGTTTTTCTTTATCCCTTTTTTGTTTTTAATGTCTACTGTAGAAGCTACCGCATTGGCTTGTGTTATAGTGATACGTTGGTTTGCCTTTGGATTTTTTAGGGTAGATACAGTTCCGTTTCGCCATTGTACTATAATTTCTTCGATGCTCTTGTTATCGCCAAGACCAAAGTTTAACGTATGAGCTACCGAAGATTCAAAGCCTCGCGCTACATATAATTGTTGATACTGGGTGTCTTTGGTTGTACGGACAAACACTTCGGCTCCTATCCCTTGTGTGTTTGTAGCAGGGCCTTCTAATTGAATTTTGATATAGTTTTGATTGCTATTATTTCTATAAAGACCTATTTCGTCTTTTATATTATTTACAATAAGATCCAGATCGCCGTCATTATCAAAATCTGCATAGGCAGCCCCATTGGAGAAACTAGGGTCTTTAAGGCCCCATTCTTCAATTTTTTTAGTGAAGGTAAGGTCGCCATTATTTTTATAGATATAATTGTCTAATTTTTCAGCAGGCATCATCGCTACTACAGCTTCTAAGGTCATAGACTCTCCTTTTTCATTGATAGCTTTTAGTTGATTCCTAAAATCCTGGTTGTGATAATCTTTATAAACCCCGTTAGAGACAAAAATATCTTTTAGGCCGTCATTGTCAAAATCTGCTATAAGGGGTGCCCAACTCCAATCTGTTTTTACAACACCGCTCATTTGGCTGGTTTCTATAAATCTTCCGTTTCCTGAGTTGATGTGAAGCATATTTGCCATATACGCATGGTGGTAGCCCACTTTCACCATATTCATAAAGTTTTCGGTACTCATGGAAGCCATATTTTCTTTGCTGCGGGCATAATTTTCGGCCAGCATATCTACCGTTATGAGATCTGGATACATATCGTTATTCAAATCTGCATAATCTGCTCCCATACTATTAAAAGAAATATGATTAAAGTAGTCTTTTAATTGTTCTTTAAAAGTTCCGTTTTGCTGATTTATATAAAGCATATCCGGTTCCAGAAAATCGTTTGAAATATAAATATCGTCCCAACCATCGTTGTTAAAATCTCCAACAGTACCTGCCAATCCCCAGGCTTTATTATAGACTCCTGCTTCACCAGTTACTTTGGTAAAGGTTTTCCCATCGTTACGGTATAGTTGGTCGCTTGTAGTTTCTTCAATCTCCGATTGTATTTTACTGCTAATTCTGCTGTTGTTTTTAAAATCGTATCTGTAATTAACCACATAAATATCTAAATCTCCATCTTTATCATAATCCAGTTGATATATCTGTGTGGTGTACCCTGGATCGTCTAATCCGTATTGCTTGGCCATTTCTTTAAAGGTGCCATTTTGCTGATTTACATACAGTTTATTTCTCCGCGCAGCATCATCATTAAGCGATCCTGCTTTGCAAACATAAATATCTAACCAGCCGTCGTTATTAATATCTATCATACTCGCTCCGGTTGTAAAGCCAGATACATCTTCTACTAAAGCAGCTTTAGAGATATCTTCAAACACAAAATCTCCATTATTTTTATACAACTTATTGGCTCCAAAGGTTGAAACAATAAATACATCTTCTAAGCCGTCTTTATCAACATCGCCAATAGCTATTCCAGCCCCAGCATACAAATAGGGATAGTTGAGGAAGTTGAATTCCAGATCTTCTCTAATAGTATTGGTGAACGTTAGGTTACTTTGATCTGAAGTGACTTTCGTAAATAATTTTTCCGCATTATCTGTATATTTTCCGTCTCTGCTCTTTTCTGTGCCAGAATCTGTACAACTTGTTATAAATAAGGATCCTAAGCTGAATAGTAAAACTAATTTTTTCATTGCTAGATTGTTTAGACTGAAACAAATATATAAAAACATGACATTGATTTAACGGTTCTTATTTTTGAAATTGAAATTACCAAAGCAGCTTAAAATGTGTTTATATATTTATTGTGTAGTCTTTGCAATTTTAACATTATTTTTGGTATATTAATACCCTCTTAACTTTTAATACATATAATTATGAAAAAAACTACTTTTTTTTATGTTTTATTACTTTTAACCTGTTGCACCTGGATAGGAAATGCACAAACGGTAACTGGTAGTAATCTGACTGTAACAACCATCCCTGACGATACTCCTGGAGGTATAGGCCTCAATGTGGGTATTGCTGGGATCCCTCCCGGTGCGGATATTACTGATGTGAGTGTGGACATTGCTATAACCCACACCTGGGCAGGAGATCTTATTGTAACTTTAACTGCTCCCACTGGAGATGTTGTAGGTTTATTCAACAAACCTGGAACCGACACTTTTGCTGGCGATAGCAGTGATTTTATTTCGACTTCACCATTAACTTTTGACGATACTGCTACCGATAACCCAGAAACAATGGGTAATACTATACCTAGTTCAGGTCTTATCTGCCAAGACGATGGTAGATGTGACTATTTTCCAAATACTAGTATAGTATCACTTCCCCAATCTCCAAGTTTTGGAGATTTTGCTGCCGCAATTAACGCTTCTGGATTAGACCCCAATGGAAACTGGACTTTTACAGTAGAAGATACTGGAGGTGGTGATACTGGAACCTTTTTTATTCCAGAATTGCGTGTTACGTATGTGGTAGCGGGAGTAGATGATCCCATCATAAACTGCCCAGGCGATCAAATAGTGAATGCGAACCCGGGAGAATGTGAAGCCCCTTTTGGTTTTGCAACCCCTACAGCATTAGATCCTAATGGAGGCTCGGTAACCGTAACTCAAACTATGGGAGCTCCTTCTCCAGGACCGTATCCTGTAGGCGTTACCACTATTGAATTTACAGCAACCAACGACGATGCTCCCAACGAGACCACTACGTGTCAGTTCACCATAACCGTTGTGGACAACCAGGTGGCTGTACTAACCTGCCCTGCAGACATTACTCAAACTAACGATGCAGGTCTTTGTGAAGCATTAGTAACCGTGCCACAACCTACGGTAGCAGACAACTGTCCTACCGATCCAGCTGGCCTGGTAAACGATTACAATGGCACAGCAGATGCCACAGACGTATACCCAGTGGGAACTACTATCGTAACCTGGACCTATACAGATGGTGGAGGAAATAGCGTGGACTGTACTATGAATGTAACAGTAACCGACGATGAAGCTCCAGAAATACTTTGTGTTGGTGCACCACCTTCTGGTGCAGGTACTGCTACCACTACCCCAGGAACAGCAATTCCAGACAGTAATCCAGCTGGATTGACAACGACTCTGGATATTACAGACGATTTTAACATTACAGACCTTGATGTAGATCTGGACATTAGCCATACGTGGGTAGGTGATATAATTGTTACCCTTACGGCTCCAGATGGAACCACTTCAGCAACCATCGTTGACCGTCCTGGTGCTCCGGCAACAGGTACTTTTGGATGCTCTGGTAATGATATACTGGCAACCCTTGACGACGAAGCGGCTACTGCTGTGGAAGACGAATGTGGTGGAGGTGTACCAACAATTGCAGGTTCTTTTATACCCAATGAGGCACTCTCTGTTTTTGATGGTATAAGTACCTTAGGTACCTGGACCTTAAATGTGAGTGACAATGGTGGTGGTGATACCGGTACCTTGAACGCCTGGAGCCTAAATTACACTTATGATGCTGTAGCTTCTGCACCATTGGATGTGATATTAGATGTGAATGGCATGGCTACTGTAAATGTTGCCGATCTATTAGTAAGTGCAACAGATAACTGTGGTACTGTAACAGCAACTACAGAAGGTGAGGTAGGAACTCCTGCTATGGCTTCTATTACAACTGTATTTGACTCTAACAACGGTCTTGGTGGTGGTAGTGCTGTATACTTTGATGTTACTGTAGGGACTAATGATATTGAGATTACAGATTTAGATCTTAATACAGGTGATCCAGGAGCCTTTACGGTAGAAATGTATACCCTTGTAGGTACTTACGTAGGAAATGAAACAGATCCTACAAACTGGACACTTACTGCTACAGGTGCTGGTACTGCTTCAGGAACGGTAGACGTACCTAGTAATGCAGTACTTGATGCTTCTGTAACATTAACAGCAGGAACTACCTACGGTGTTGCCCTAGTAATGGATGCAACGCACGGTCATTCCTATTCAGGAACAGGAGGAGATCCTTCTCCAGGAATGTTAATGTATAGCAATGCAGACGTAACCCTTAATTTAGGAGCTTCATCGTCTGCGCCATTTGCTGGTACAGCGTTCTCTCCTAGAATCTGGAATGGAAGTATTAACTATCTAGTTGAATCTGCTACACCAGGTCCAGTGACGAGTTTTATGGTAGATTGTGAAGACGTAGGAGAGAAGACTGTTGAAGTAACAGTTACCGATGCCTCTGGAAACACTTCTATGTGTACAGCAACTATAAATGTAATAGACAACATAGCTCCTATGCTCGTATGTAAAGACTTTACACTAGAATTAGGTGCAGACGGAACAGCAATGCTAGATCCTATGGACCTTATAGATATGAATCTTACTGTTGAAGCTTGTGGAATCTCTGTAGCAGGAGTAGATATGGACGACTTTAGTTGTGACGACATAGGCACTCCACAAATGGTAACCTTGTTTGTAAGTGACCCTAGTGGGAACCTTGCTTCTTGTGTCGCTACTGTAACCGTTGTAGACCTATTGGAACCTGTAGTGACCTGCCCGGCAGATATGACTATAGATCCAGGAGCAGGCAACCAGTTGTATGAAGTACCAGATTACTTCGCAGACGGACTTGCTTCAGCGGTAGACAACTGTACAGATCCATTGACGGTATTCGCACAGGATCCAGCAGCAGGATCTTTTATTGGCGACGGTGTATATACAGTTACCTTGAGCGCGACCGATGCGTTTGGCAATGTAGGTGAATGTACCTTCGAGCTTACCATCGAAAGCATCCTGGGTGTTAACGACAATACCCTGGAGACAGGAATAACTTTATATCCTAACCCTGCACAAAGTCAGGTGACGCTGTCTAATACCTCTAACATCCTGCTTAACAAAGCAACTATGTACGATGTAAACGGAAAGTTAGTGAACACTGTAGACCTTACAAGTATGACCACAGAGAAAACAATTGATATTTCTAAATTGGCTTCTGGGGTGTACATTGTACAGATAGAAAGTGAAAATGCAAGCGTTGTAAAACGTTTGATTAAGGAGTAATCCTAAAGGTTTTAACCAACCAAAAGAAAACCCCTTCCATTGCTGGAAGGGGTTTTTGCTTATAATAGCTATATGTTAGCTATTTCTTATTTTGTTGCTCTTTGATAGTTTTCTTATCTATATCAAAAGTGTTAGTATCCAGTTTTGTTTTTGGTTCTGGATTGGTAGGCGTTTTCTGTTCTGTCTTTCTTTCAAATTTACGTTCCATAACTTTTATTTTTTTGTTTCATTAAAAATACAATTACAAAATGCAAATTTTACCTAAAGGGTTGCTAAACTAGGGTTAAACTATCGTATGCCTTCAATGAAATAAGGTATACCCGAAATACCTTTTTCTGTAATCATTTTAATAAAGGCACTCCCAATAATAGCTCCTTTTGAATGTTGTGTGGCGGTTTTAAATGTCTCTGCATTACTAATACCAAAACCGACTATCTGCGGGTTCTTTAAATTCATGGCAGCAATACGATTGAAATAGGTGGTTTGAGCATCTCCAAAGCCTTCTTTTGAACCTGTGACGGAGGCACTGCTTACCATATATATAAATCCGTTGCTGGCGTTGTCCAGCTCTCTAATGCGTTCTTCGGAAGTTTGCGGTGTGATAAGAAATACATTTGCCAAGCCATATTTTTCAAAAGTAGCCTGGTAGTGTTCTTGGTATTCCGCTAATGGCAGATCGGGAAGGATTAAACCGTCGATACCTATTTCCTGACATTTTTTGCAAAATGCTTCAACACCATATTGTAAGACAGGATTGAAGTATCCCATTAAAATTAATGGAATAGAAATTTTTTCACGAATGCCCTCTAATTGCTCAAAAAGCTTTTGAGTGGTCATTCCGTTTTTTAATGCTTGGGTGGAGCTGGCCTGAATAGTTGGACCATCTGCCAGCGGGTCGCTAAAAGGCAAACCAATTTCTACCATATCAACTCCGTTGGCTTCTAATGCTTCCAGAATAGGAACTGTGTCTTCCAGATTTGGATATCCTGCTGTGAAGTATATGGATAATAGCTTTTTGTCTTCTTGTAATTTAGTATGTATTCTAGTCATATATTGAGTTTTGTCATTTCCGCGAAGGCGGAAATCTATAGGTGTCAACAGAGTGAATTATTTTAATTAGTTATGAAATCATCCAATACAAATCATTCCAATCTGGATTCATATCATTAATTAAATTTTCTTTCCATTCTCTATTCCATTTTTTAATTTGTTTTTCTCTTTTTATAGCATTTAATACATAGATGGTACTTTCAAAATAAACGAGTTTTGTGCATTTGTATTGAGATGTAAAACCTTTCGAACTTTTACTTTTGTGTTGTAGCACACGTCGTTTCAGATTTTTAGTAAATCCAACGTATAAAATTGTATTCTTTTCATTTGAAAGAATATAAATGTAAAATAACTCTTCTGTAATTTCATCAGACATACTCAGTGCTTGAGATTTCCGCCTTCGCGGAAATGAAAAAATTATAGTTTAAAATAGTCAATGTAAGTATTCAAATCTTTATCCCCACGACCACTTAAATTAACCACCACAATATCATTGGGTTTAAATTTTCGGGTTTCAAAAATGGCTAAGGCATGGCTGGTTTCAATGGCGGGAATGATGCCTTCCAGTTTACATAATTCCAGACCTGCTTTCATAGCGTCATCATCAGTCACCGAAATAAATTCGCCTCTACCGCTCGCATACAAATGTGCGTGCATTGGGCCAACGCCTGGATAATCTAAACCTGCCGAAATACTATAGGGTTCGGTTATTTGTCCGTCTGGGGTTTGCATCAACAAGGTTTTGCTCCCGTGAATAATCCCAATTTTCCCCAAAGCCGATGTTGCTGCACTCTCCCCACTGTGCACCCCTTTTCCGGCAGCTTCCACGGCAATAATTCCCACAGCTGGAGTATCCAAATAATGATAGTAAGCACCCGCGGCATTACTGCCACCGCCCACACATGCCACCACATAATCTGGCGCCTCTCTGTTTTCTTTTTCCTGTAATTGAATTTTAATTTCCTGAGATATCACGCTTTGAAATCGCGCCACCATATCCGGATAGGGGTGAGGGCCTACTACGCTGCCAATAATATAGTGGGTGTCCGTAGGGTTGTTAATCCAATCTCTAATAGCTTCATTGGTGGCATCTTTAAGCGTTTTGCTTCCGCTGGTAGCTGGGACAACGGTGGCTCCCAGCATTTTCATGCGTGCTACGTTGGGGGCCTGGCGCTCAATATCTACGGAACCCATGTACACAATACATTCCAATCCCATCAATGCGCAAACGGTTGCGGTGGCAACACCGTGTTGTCCTGCGCCGGTTTCGGCAATGATTCGGGTTTTACCAAGGCGTTTCGCCATAAGGATCTGGCCAATGGTGTTGTTCACTTTATGCGCACCCGTATGGCAAAGATCTTCCCGTTTAAGATATATTTTTGTGTTGTATTTTGCAGAAAGGCGTTTGGCAAAATAAAGCGGCGTAGGGCGTCCTACGTATTCTTTTAATAACGAATTAAACTCATTAATAAAGTCGTCTTCCTGCATCACTTTGATGTAATTTTGACGCAATTCTTCTACATTAGGGTAGAGCATTTCTGGAATGTATGCACCTCCAAAATCGCCATAATATCCTTTTTCGTTTACGTTGTACATAGTTAAATATTTAGTCCCTCTCCGAAATTTTCTGTGTCCCGTGGACTTGAAAATTTCGACTCTCCCGAAGGGAGAGTTATCAGGAGTTTTTAATAGAATTTATAAAATCCTGTAAAGTTTTTATTTTTTTTAATCCTGGTTTTACTTCAAATTTGCTGTTTACATCTATCGCCATAATGGGAAGGTTGGTTTCTAGGATTTCTTTTACAGCTGAAATTTCCTCCAAACCAATCCCACCGCTTAAAACGAATGGTTTTTGAGAGGGGTACTCTTTTAAAACATCCCAATTAAAAGTGTATCCGTTGCCTCCTTTTTCTTTTCCTTTGGTGTCGAAGAGGAAGGCGTCTACTACATCTTCGTAGGGTTTTAGTGTTTCAAAATTGAAAGTATTTTTTATAGGAAACACTTTCCAGATGTGCAAGTCCCCTCCCAAACCCTCCCCAGAAGGGAGGGCTTTTAACTGTTGTTTTATTTCCATGCAATATTCAGGACTTTCATTGCCGTGTAGCTGAATGACATCCAATTTAAAATTTGTAACTTTTTCAATTACAAAATCTAAGGGAGCGTCTACAAAAACCCCCACTTTTTTGATGCTTTTTAATAGCGTAGGAATTTTGCCAGTATAATTGCGCTTGCTGCTTTCATAAAATATAAAGCCAAGATAATCGGGTTGCAGGGCAGCGACCTCGGCAGTATTGGAGTTCATTCCGCAGACTTTAATCCCCACCCCAACCCTCCCCGAAGGAGCGGGAGCGTATGTATACACTAAACTATTCATTGAATAGCTTTTTAATAAATTGTTTGGCAGCTTCCCCGGGGTTTTCGGTTTTCATAAAATTTTCACCAATTAAAAACCCTTGGTAGCCGTATTGTTGTAATTCTGAAATTGCTTCCACCGTACTAATCCCGCTTTCTGAAACTTTTACAAACTCGTTGGGGATTAAGGGAGCCAGTTGCTTACTGATTTCCAGAGAGGTTTCAAATGTTTTTAGATTTCGGTTGTTTACGCCTAGCATATCTACGGTTTCGTGTAAAGATTTACGTAGTTCGTCTTCGTTGTGGACTTCCAACAAGACATCTAATTGCAACGATTTTGCGAGTGCTGAAAATTCTTTTAATTGGATTTCAGTTAAACAGGCAGCTATAAGCAAAATAGCATCGGCTCCGTAGGCCTTGGCTTCGTAGATTTGGTAGGGATCTATGATAAATTCTTTTCGTAGCAACGGAAACGTAGTAGCTTTTCTTGCCAATACCAAATCGTCTAGCGATCCACCAAAAAAGTTGGTGTCTGTAAGGACCGACATTCCATTTACACCAGCCATTTCATAGCCTCTTGCAACGTCTTGTACTTGCACGTTATTATTGATACTAGGTTTGCTGGGCGACCTGCGTTTGTGTTCTGCAATAATGCCTGTATGTGTATTTCTCAATGCAGTAGCAAGTGAGTAGGTCTCTTTTTCAAACCATTTTGATTGCTCCAATAGCGAAACTGGGAAGGCTTCTTTTTTTGCTGAAACTTCCTTTTGCTTGTAGGTGGTTATTTTTTCTAGAATAGTCATAATTTGTCCCTCACCGAAACTTGCTGCTCCGCCGCGGCGGATTGCAAGTTTCGACTCTCCCGGAGGGAGAGTTCTTTATTTAGTTATTAATAAAAAACGATTTCAAGATAATTAGGAAACGATTTTTACTTTTGTTATTTATACCTTATACCTTATACCTTATACCTTATACCTTGTACCTTGTACCTTGTACCTTGTACCTCATACCTCATACCTCGTCACTCGTTATTCGTACTTTAGTCTGAGAGTTGTTGAAGCACCCGCAAGCTTTCCAATGCTTTCCCGGACGCCAGGCTTTCCTTCGCTTTTTCAAATCCAGTTACAATGCTACATTTTTCAACGGTTGCAATGGCTAAAGCGGCATTGGCGCACACCACGTTGTTATGTGCTTGGGTTCCTTTTCCTTCTAAAATTTCAGTAAATATCTTTGCAGAAGCTTCCACCGTTTCACCACCATAAATATCGGATTGCTTAATTTGTGGAACGCCAAACGTTTCTGGAGTTAAGATGCTTTCGGTGCTATTTGAAATTATTTTTACGGGACCCGTTAAAGCAACTTCGTCATACCCATCCATAGCATGAAGTATCGCGTAATTTTTTGTGCCTTTTTGATAGAGGTAGCCATATTTTCTGGCTAATTCTAAATTGAAAACACCCACTAACTGATTTTTCGGAAATGCCGGATTTACCATGGGGCCCAGCATGTTGAAAAATGTTTTTACCCCTAACTCCCGCCTCATGGGTGCTACATTTTTCATAGCAGGGTGGAAGAGGGGCGCGTGTAAAATACAGATATTAGCTTCTTCCAGGCAACGGAGTAAAAAACTGGAATCGGTACTGAATTTAATTCCTAATTGCTCCATAACATTACTACTTCCGCTAATAGAAGAAACGCCATAATTACCGTGTTTGGTCACTTTAACTCCAGCGCCAGCCGTTACAAAACTCGCCAAAGTTGAAATGTTGAAGGTGTTTTTTCCATCACCACCCGTACCACATAAGTCTATGGTATTATAATCGCTCACATCTACCTTGAGGCACAAATCCAATAGCGCATCACGGAAGCCTTCCAATTCTTCAATTGAAACACTTCGCATCATATACACGGTTAGGAATGCTGCTATCTGGCTGTTGTTATACTTGCCTTCGCTTATGTTTACCAACACATCGCGCGCCTCCTCTTTGGTGAGTTGCTCGTGGTTTATTAATCTGTTGAGTACTTGTTTCAATGTTTAAAGTTTATATGTTTATGCGTTTAGTCCCTCACCGAACTTTATCTACGGTCTGCGACCTTGAAAAGTTCGACTCTCCCGGAGGGAGAGTTTAAAGTTCCTCCCCTCTGGGGAGGCTAGGTGGGGACTCTACCCAGTTTTTAATTATTTGCTTCCCTTTTGGAGTTAAGACACTTTCGGGATGAAATTGTACCCCTCTTATGTCTAACTCTCTATGGCGAAGGGACATGATTTGTCCGTTTTCGTCTATGGAGGTGATTTCCAAACTATCGGGGAAATTTTCTTTGGAAACAACCCAGGAGTGGTAGCGGCCAATTTCTATTTCGTTTCCTAAATCCTTGAATAACGGTTCGTCATTCACTAAAATTTCGGCCTTCGTAGCTACGCCGTGAAAGACTTTACTTAAATTAGTAAGGGAACCACCAAAAACTTCCCCAATAGCTTGTTGTCCTAGGCAAACACCAAAAATTGGTTTTATACCTGCGTACTTTTTGATAACATCTTTTAATAAACCAGCTTCGTCTGGAATTCCCGGCCCGGGTGAAAGCATAATTTTATCGTATGCAGCTAGTTCATCCAGATGAAATTGATCGTTACGTATCACAGTTACATCACAATCTAGTTCCTCTAAATAGTGGACGAGATTGTAAACAAAGCTGTCGTAGTTATCTATTACTAGTATTTTCATATTTTGACTCCGCTACATATGCGGGATTTTTTATTAACCATTCGGTCTCATTAGAATTTAATTCCCCTTTTAAGGGGCTATTTCTTCGGCTAATTCTAGCGCTTTTGTTAGGGCTCCTAGTTTGTTGTATACTTCTTGTAATTCACTTTCTGGATTGCTTCCAGAAACAATTCCCGCGCCTGCCTGATAATTGAGCGAATGATTTTTACTCACAAAAGACCGTATGATAATGGCGTGGTTATAATTGCCTTTAAAATCCATAAAACCAATGGCTCCTCCGTAAAATTCACGATTGGTGTTTTCGTATTTTTCCAACAATTGCATCGCCTTGTGCTTGGGTGCGCCACTTAAGGTTCCTGCCGGAAAAGTATCTGCGACTACTTGCATGGTGCTCGTACCTTGGTGTATTTTTGCCGTCACTTTGCTCACTAAATGAATTACGTGACTAAAAAACTGAACCTCTCTGTACGTTTCCACTTTTACGCCACTCCCATGGCGGCTCAAATCGTTTCTGGCCAAATCTACCAGCATTACGTGTTCGCTATTTTCTTTGTCGTCTTCAGATAATTGTTTTGCCAGGATGGCGTCTTGTTCGTCATTTCCAGTTCTCTTAAAGGTGCCCGCTATAGGATGGATTTCAGCAATTCCATCTTTAACTACTAGCTGAGCTTCTGGCGAACTTCCGAAAATTTTAAAATTTCCGTAGTCAAAATAAAACAAATAAGGTGATGGATTTATACTGCGTAAGGCACGATATACATTAAATTCGTCTCCCGTAAAACCTTGCGTAAAGCGTTTGCTGGGTACAATTTGGAATACATCGCCACGAGCGCAATGTTGTTTGCATTTTTCTACTAAGATTTTGAAATCTTCATCTTCAAGGTTGGTGGTGGGTTCGCCGTTTCTTTTGAAAGGATACTCGGCAAAATCTTTAGACTTTAAGAGTTGTTCTATTTCTGAAATATTACTTTCAGATTCATAGTTATGTGAAAAAATATAGGCTTCGTTATTAAAGTGGTTAATGGCGATGATGTTTTGGTACACCGCGTAATACATATCTGGAATGTTAAGCGATGCCTTTGATTTGTCCACTTCAATATTTTCAAAATAACGAACGGCATCATAGGCTGTAAAACCAAAGATCCCATTATTGATGAATTTGTACGTTTTGTCAGATTTAGAATCGAAGGAATTTGAAAATGCTTCTAGTGATTTCACAACGTTTTCCCCCCTCGTTCCCCCCGAAGGGGGGATGTGCGCAGAAGTTGTTGTGCCATCGGGAAAGGTTTGGGTTATTACTTCATTTTCAACTTTAAAAGAAGCGATTGGATTACAACAGATGTAGCTAAAACTATTATCGTTGGCATGATAATCACTACTTTCTAATAACAAGCTATTAGGGAATTTATCGCGCAGACGTAAGTAAACAGAAACGGGTGTAAGCGTATCTGCTAATAATTTTTTGGAATGGGTTGTTAAGGTATATTTCATAAAAGTTTGAACTCCTGATTTTAAAAACTCTAGCTGTTCATTAGGTTTCGATGGCGCTTAACCAGGTATTTCCAGCGTTATTTTAATAAATAAAAAAAGGCTTATCGTGAAGATAAGCCTTTATATGATAGTACATACTTGGGATAGCTCACGACGTTTTACGTAAGGGATTCCACCACCAAGAATGTGTATTTGTGTTTTTCATAATTCAGTTTCAAATATAGAAATGTAATTTTAAACTACAAGCAACAAAATCTTAAAATTTCAGCAAAACGTCTAGAGTGAAGTTATCACTAATGGCGTTATCACCCAAATTGTCTGCAAAACTTCCAGATCCGTAACGGATGTCGAATTTTGTACGGTCAATTTTGAAACTGGCTTGTGCAGCGCTTTCTCCCATTTCAAGATCAAAAGCTACGGCCTCTGTATGTCCTTTAATAGTAATATTGGCTTTTACGGCATAAGTGTTACCGTCTTTGGTAGCACTGTTAATTACTAGCACGGAAGTAGGATGATTTTCTACTCCAAAGAAATCGCCACTTTTGAGGTGTCCTTCCAATTTTCCTTTGTTTTCTCCTTCAAGGTCTGTTACGTTAATAGTGGTCATATCTACTGTGAACATTCCGCCCACTAAGTTGTCGCCGTCCATTTCCAGGAAGCCGTCTTTTAATTGAATGGTACCCGTGTGAGAACCAAGGATTTTCTTTCCTTTCCATTCAATCTGGCTTTCTTTAATATTTATTTTCTTTTTCATATTTATAGGATTTGTAAATGCTGAAGCTGCTACAACGACAGCAATTATTAATAAAGATTTAATTGTTTTCATGATTTTTTGTTTTTGAGTTTATGATCTTAGTTTATCTAATAAATTGTTTAATATTTCTAATTCTGTATGGGTAAGGTTACTTACATTTTTCTTGTTATTTTCTACTACTATAGGATCCAGCGTGCTTAATAGCTGGAGGCCATCTTCAGTAATAAAAATTTCAATTTTTCTTCGGTTTTTTGCGCATACCTGGCGGAGTACCCATCCTTTTTTTAAAAGTTTATCGACCAAACGTGTCGTATTACTATTCTTATCTATCATTCGTTCCTGTAATGTAGAAAGATTTGCTGGCTTTCCGCGTTGGCCTCTAAGGATGCGAAGGACATTAAATTGTTGTGAAGATAAGTCGTACTCTTTTAAAATACCCTGGAAAGATTCTTCCAGTACGCGACTTGTAAAAGTAATGTTTATAACCGTTTTGGCGGTTATTTCCATCTTACCAGTAGCTTTTATAGCTTCTTCAATTTTCATAGTTGTTGTTACAATATTTGTACATACAAATGTAGTGTAAATTTTGATTCAAGATTTATTTTATCATTTATTTAACGTGTTATCAAAATTGGCAATCGATCTTATGCATATTTTTATCGTATGAAACTATTACTGAGCGTACTATTAGCAATTTTGTTAGTATCCTGCGGAAACAATACCGAAAAGGATCTATTAAAAGCCGATGCTGTTGTGAAAACCATCACAAAGGCTACAACCCATACCACTGAAGGAACCGAAAATGCTACTTATGACGAATTAGAACTCATGAATTTTACTGAATTTGAAGCGAGATACCTTCAGCAACCGTCTTCAGAAACAACCTATGTGATTAATTTTTGGGCTACGTGGTGCAAACCTTGTATAAAAGAATTACCCTACTTTGAAGAATTGAATAAGAACTACAAAGACAAACATGTGAAAGTAGTTTTGGTGAGTTTAGATTTTCCGAAGCAGGTAGAAAAGCAGGTAATCCCTTTTATAAAAAAACACAATTTGAAAAGTGAGATTATACTGCTAGACGATCCGGATGCAAACACTTGGATCCCTAAAGTGAGCGATATGTGGAGTGGTGCTATTCCAGCAACCCTATTTGTAAAGGGGGATAAACAAAAGTTTTTTGAAACATCTTTTACTTACACCGAATTAGAAACTGAATTAAAAACAATTTTATAATTAATATTATGAAAACAATTTTTTTAAAATTCGCAACCTTTGTTGCAGTTACAGCCCTTTTTGTAGCCTGCCAGGAAACCAAAGAGAAAGAAATAGCTACCATAGTTGAAACAGCTCCTGGTAAGGAAGTAGCCATGATAGGCACAGAAGAAGATATTGCTACGAAGGGATACGGCATAGGCGATGTAGCTACAGACTTTAAACTGAAAGATGTAACTGGCAAAATGGTATCGCTTAGCGATTATAAAGATGCCAAAGGTTTTGTTGTAATCTTTACATGTAATACCTGCCCATTTGCTGTAGCGAGTGAGGATAGAATTATTGCGTTGGATAAAAAATACAAAGAAAAAGGGTATCCAGTAATTGCCATTAATCCTAACGATCCAGAATTACAGCCAGACGACACATTTGAGTTGATGCAAGCAAAGGCAAAGGATAAAGGATTTACATTTCCATATCTGTATGATACTTCAAACTCGGTGTATGCAAGTTACGGCGCAACCAAGACACCACATGTATATTTGTTGAAAAAGGAAGACAAAGGCAATGTGGTTAAGTATATAGGAGCTATAGATGATAATGTACGTGACGGAGATGCCGTTAAAGATCAATTTTTGGCTAAAGCTATCGATGAGCTGTTATCTGGCAAACAAGTTTCGGTAACAGAAACCAAGGCTATTGGCTGTTCTGTAAAGCAGAAGAAGGCTTAGTTTATAATATTTTTAACAAAACAATCCGCTACAGTACATATCTGTGGCGGATTTTTTACATTTGTTGAAATTTAATTTATTATGCAAGACCTAACACAAGAGCAGTGGCACAAGAAAATTATTGAAGATGCCACTGGAGTTATTCTCGATGTACGTACCCCACACGAGGTTGACGAAGGTATTATCCCCAACGCACAGCACTTAGATATTCAGAATGCACCATCTTTTATGGCGGGTGCTCAAGAGTTGGATAAAGCTAAAAACTATTATGTATATTGTCGTTCTGGCGGAAGAAGCGCCCAGGCATGTATGATTTTAGAGTCAATGGGTTTTGAAAATACATATAACTTATTAGGAGGATTTAGCGAATGGACCGGTGATAAAACCAATTTATAATGAAAAAATTCTTATTTCTCTTTTTAATTGCAATAGGTATAGCAACGTCTTGTTCTCAACCCAGTAAAGAAGTTCAAACTGTGAGTCCGCAAGAAGTGTATGATGCAGTGTATAATAAAAGCAATTCTTCATTGCAAGTAGTAGACGTAAGAACCGCAGAAGAATATGGAGTATCCCATTTAAAAGATGCTCAAAATATTTGTGTGACTGAAGATGATTTTCAGGAAAAAGTAAAAAACTTACATAAAGACGAACCGGTGTATGTGTATTGTAAATCTGGAGGTAGAAGTGCAAGAGCAGCAAAAATACTTGCTGAAATGGGTTTCACTAAGATATATGATTTAGAAGGGGGTATCACGGCTTGGGAAGAAGATGGACTGGAAACAAATAACTAAAACTTCTTAAATTCCTTAACACATTGATTTTATTGAAGTTAAATTGAAGCTAAAGGAACTTCAATTAACGCAATCTTCACATAGTGGTTTATACATTTATATAAATCAAATTCATAACCCCTATGAAAGATCAAGATCAGATTATCCAGGAAGAAATGAGAAAGCTTATTAAAAGAAGTTGCCAGTTTACAGAGAATCTAAGCAAAGATTATTATGGTTTTCAGAAGTCGCTTATAAAGTTTTACTTTGGAGCAATAGATGTTGTCATAGATTTTGATAAAGAAACTATCTTACTCTGGAATTCAAAACCAAGAACACCAAAAGATTATAACCTCTATGATATTAATGAGGCTGTAGCAACAAAAATTTCCTATAGTAACTTAGAAGAGACACTCAAAGGATGCTTAGAAAAAGGTGACATGCAAACCCGTTTTTACAAAACAATGTTGTTTCATTACAGTAGAGTTGAAGAAAACAGCGCAATGCCTGTAAGCGCTTAATAGAGTTTTTTAATAAACAAAGTACAATACAACCACTCTCATTAGAGTGGTTTTTTTCATGTTCGCTATTTTCCCAATAATAAGCCAAATAGAGTAGTAGGTCATTTATTCAACGTATATTTGCAATGTTAAAAAGTGAGTTCGCTTGTATTATTAGTACCCTTCTAGAGTAATTAATCCATTCCTTTCTTTTTTTTCCGAAGCTATAAAAGTAATAATCATATTCTATGATATTTGCTTTGTACAGTTAGTGATGTATGATTTTTGCCTGAGTATTTCAGCAAAGTATATTGCGGTTTTTGTTTCAATTATGAAATAGAAATTTAAGTAACAATTAATTTTAAAAGAGTACCAAAATGAAAGAAGGAACAGTAAAATTCTTTAACAACTCAAAAGGATTCGGATTTATTAAGCCAGCAGATGGTGGAGACGATGTATTTGTGCACACAACAAACCTAATCGATGAGATTAGAGAAGATGACACCGTGCAATACGAAGAAGAAATGGGCCGTAAAGGTATCACAGCCGTACGCGTTCAGTTGGTTTAATCACCAGTTAAACAATAACAAAACCTGTCTCGAAAGAGACGGGTTTTTTTGTGGGTTTAATTTTATGAAAAAATCTTTGTTGAGTGATCGTGGAGCTACTCGCAGGAGTCAGATTTTTGAAGAACCAGGACCAGAATTAGTGGTGTTTCGTTTTGCTGAAAACAGATTGCCCTATTTTAAATCGAAACCAATTCATCCTTATTAAGATGAATTTACGGAAACCGATAAAATAAATTTCGTTTTTATCATTTGTTAAAGAGTTTCTCCCAAATGTTTAGGACTTTTGTACTATAGCGTTATTCTCTATTATCGGTAGTAAAATTGTTTTTACCTTTTCAGAAATAGGAATAATCTAAAACCTTATTTAAAAAAATAGTGAGATATGTTAACCGTAAAAACAGAAACGAAAGAATAAAAAAAAATATAATTTGTAGTTACGAGAAGATACGTTAACAGATCGTGGCGCTATTTTCGAAAAGTCAGCGCCCTTTACTTCCCAGGTAATTAAAGACCAAAGGTTAATCACTGGCAAAACCCACAACCTGCTCATAGTGTTGGTAAGGCTACCTTACATGGGTTACAAAGACTAATTAAAAGTGTTGAATAGATGAAAGGAGAAAAAAATTTAGAGGTACTTTTAAAATCAATGAAACCTAAACACAATGTAGGCGAATTTGTATTTTGTACAACAGAAAATTTGGAGCAACTTAATTTGAGCCAAGTCATAATGACGTTTAAAGAAGAAGAAAGCGTGACCATTATTTTGGAAAAGGAAGTCGCAGACAAACTAAATTTAAACTATTCTTTTATTGCGTCCTGGATTACACTTACAGTGCATTCTGCTTTAGAAGCAGTTGGTTTAACAGCCGCGTTTTCAAATGCATTATCCGAAAATGATATTAGTTGTAATGTTGTTGCAGCATATTATCACGACCATATTTTTGTCGATAAAAAAGATTCAAAAAGAGCGTTACAAGTTTTAACCAATTTAGCTACTACCTGTGATTAGAGCATGCAAGCCTAATGATAATGGATATTTACTTACAGTCCTCAATTGTAACGTTCTGAAATTCTTTGATAACAACCAAATAAGTGATTTTGAAGAATAGCTAGCGTATAAGGAAAAACCTATCTAACTATAGAATTGAATACCATTATGAAATACTATTATTTTCTATTTACCCTACTGCTTTTTTGTTTGTGCAGTACTTCCTGTACGGTGCTACAATGGCGAAAGTCTGACCAGGGTATTCAACAGAAATTTAAAGACGTAGAAATCGAAAGTGAAATATCCTATTTTAAAGTAGATAGCCTGGATTTAAATATTCGAATTCAAGAAATTCAATCTGAAGGTAAAAATGTGAATCTCGTATTCATTCACGGAGCACCGAGTTCCCTTTCCACTTGGGAAGGATACATGATGGATTCTACGCTTGTAGCAACTACAAACATGTATGCCATAGACAGACCGGGTTATGGCTATTCAAATTTTGGCACTGCAATAACATCTATTGATGCTCAGGCTCAACTCATGAATGCTATCATCAACGATAAGAAATTAGAAAATGTAATTGCAATTGGTTCCTCCTACGGTGGTCCTATAGCGGCAAGAGTTGGTTTTTTAAACGCTAACGTTAAAGCGGTGGTGATGATTTCACCTGCAATCGATCCAAATAATGAGAAGGATATTTGGGCATCACGACTTACCCAATGGAAAGTAACACGATGGTTAGTTCCAACAGCCTACCGTGTTGCGGGGGATGAAAAATCAGCGCACGCAAAGGAACTTGCATTGATGGAAGAAGATTGGCAGCACCTTACTGTTCCCGTTTTACATATTCATGGAGACATCGACGATATCGTTCCTTATGAAAACATAAACTATAGCAAAGAAAAATTTCAGCAGATAGAAGTGATTTCTATTTCAGAAAAAGGACACGAGATTTCTTATAAGAATACCGAGCTTGTCATTCCTCATTTAATTGAGCTTATCAATCAAATTAAAGAGGGTAACTAAACATACACAAAGGACTAAAATTATGAAAATAGCAGTAACATCGGCAAGTGGACAGTTGGGGTCAGCGATCGTAAAAGAGTTGATAGAGCAAATCGGGAAAGACAACGTCATAGGCATAGCGCGCACACCTGAAAATGCAAAACATCTGGGCATTGAAATCAGAAAAGCAGATTACGACAATCGTCAGGACTTTGACAAAGCGTTACAAGGAATTGATACTGTTCTTTTGGTTTCGGGTATGGCGGAACCTCAAAAAAGAATTCAGCAACACAGAAATGTTATTGAAGCAGCAAAAAGCAATGGCGTAAAAAAAATAGTCTATACCAGTATTGTTGGGGACGCAGAGAAAAACGCATTTAGTCCTGTTGTGCAATCTAATCGCCAAACAGAAAAAGATATCCAAAATTCAGGTCTCGATTGGTGCATTGGAAGAAACGGGATTTACATTGAACCAGATTTAGAGTATATAGCTACGTATATAAAAGAAGGTGAAATTAGAAATTGTGCGGGTGATGGAAAATGCACCTACACCAGCAGAGCAGAATTGGGAGTTGCGTACGCCAAAATGCTATTAGAAGAAAAACATAATGGACAAATTTACAATCTTGTAGGCGAGCCTATTACCCAGACCCAGCTTGCAGATTATATTAACCAAGTTTATAACACCCGCCTTGTTTATAATCCGGTTTCAGTTGAAGCCTATGCAACAGAAAGAAAAGCAGCGTTGGGCGATTTTATTGGAACCGTAATAGCTGGTATTTACGAAGGGATTCAATCAGGCGCGAACGATATACGTTCAGATTATGAAGAGGCGTCGGGAAGGCCACACAAACTACCAGTTGAAATGATTAAAGCGGTAAAAAATAATTAAGCAAAAGTCAGGCACTTTATTGATACTGAAATTACTAAAAATCAAACTGCACAAGCACTTCGCTTTAATAACATATACTCACCGTTACTTTTAAACTCACGAATTGAAGTACCAGTATAACGCTTAAAAGTCTTTGAGAGATGACTTACATCGGTAAAGCTTAATTCATCGGCAATTTCGGTAAGCGTGAAATCGGAATTTAGTAATCGGATTTCTACCAGTTTCAGCTTCGCTTTAATAATATACTCCCGGAGCGGCATATTGACTTGTTTTTTGAAAAATTCACTCACATAGGTAGACGACATTCTAAAAACCTCTGCCAGGTTTTCGATCTTGAGAAGTTCTGTTTTATTGATGTTTTCATTAATGTAGGTCAGCATTTTAGTAATTCTTTCATCAGCGTTGTTTTGCAAAACTTCGTAATGACTACCTCTTTTTACATTTCGTATAAGAATTTCCAAAACACTTGTCATTAAACTTGTGATAAGTGAAATAGATTCTTCGCCAAATCCTCTGGATTCCTGTAAAATCATATCTATTAGCCTTTCGATATGTTGTCTGTCAGCTTCTTTTTTAATGATATCACCAGGCAATTGGTTGTAGTTTGAAAGGATATAAGCGGCTTCCTTGAACCATTCATTTCTGTCTATAGTATTTCGATTGATGGTTTTAAAAAACGAATCATTAAATTTTAAGAATACAAATTTTGACGGTTTTTCAATAGTAAAGGAATGACATTTTAATGGCGGTAACAAAAAGATACTTCCTTTGCCATAAGGGTATTCGTTGTAGTTAATACATTGAGTGCCTTCCCCATCAAGGATCAAAACCAATTCGAAAAAATTGTTTTTAACGGGACGTTGTTTCCATTCTGAAAGTTCTATTTCTTGTATTTCAAAAGGTTTATAGGCTTCTAATACTTGCATAATTGACTATTTATGATGCAAAACTAGATAAATAATGAAGTTTCAGCAATTAAAATACAGGTAAAACCTTTAAAAGTACATAAATACCCAATTTAGATACATCGTTTGCTTTATGAACACCGTATATCTTTGTAGTATAATTAAAACAAATAATAGTATGAAAGCAATAGGATACAAAAAAAACCTTCCAATAGAAAATATTGAATCGTTACAAGACATAACATTAGATACCCCAAAAGCAAAAGGTAGAGACATATTAGTTGAGATAAAAGCAATTTCAGTAAACCCAGCAGATTATAAAGTTCGCGCTGGAATGCCCGTTGAAGGTGATGGCTGGAAAGTTATTGGTTGGGATGCTGTAGGAATTGTAAAAGAAGTTGGCGAAGATGTTAGCTTATTTAAAGTAGGAGATGAAGTTTGGTATGCTGGCGATTTTACGCGTCAAGGCAGTTATGCTCAATACCAAATAGTAGATGAACGAATTGTAGGTAAAAAACCATCAAGTATATCATTTGCTGAAGCTGCTGCGCTACCATTGACAGCAATTACCGCCTGGGAACTATTGTTTGACAGACTACAAGTGGCTAAAGAAGATGCTACTAAATCTATTTTAGTGATTGGTGCTGCTGGTGGTGTAGGTTCAATTTTGGTTCAATTGGCTAAAAAGCTAACAAAGCTAAACATTATTGGCACTGCTTCCAGAGAAGAAACCACCTCTTGGCTGAAAGAATTGGGGGCAGATAAGGTTATTAACCATAGACATAAATTAAGTGATGAGTTTGAGAAATATCAACTTCCTGCACCAGATTACGTAGTAAGTTTAAATGGTACCGAGCAGCACTTAGACGAGATTGTTAAATTAATAAAACCACAAGGGAAATTTGGTTTTATAGACGATCCAAAATCGGTAAATGTTATGCCTTTTAAACATAAAGCGGTGTCTACGCATATAGAGTTTATGTTTACCAGATCTATGTTTCAAACAGAAGATATGCAAGAGCAACATACCCTTTTAAATGAAGTGTCTACACTTATAGACAACGGAACCATTAAAACTACTCTAGGCGAAAATTTCGGAACCATAAACGCAGAAAACATGCGTAAAGCCCACGCTTTTTTAGAAACAGGCAAAGCAAAAGGTAAGATCGTATTAGAAGGATTTTAATTCAAAAATCATCCAAACAAAATAGACTAAATTACATCATGAAAAAAACAATATTAATTACAGGAAGTACAGACGGAATAGGGAAACTTACAGCTTTAAAATTAGCCAAAGAAGGACATACTATTTATGTGCACGGGAGAAATGATACCAAATTACAGAGCGTTATTTCTGAAATAAAAGAAGCTTCAAACAATAATAACATTAAAGGTTTTGTTGCAGATTTTTCAGATTTAGAAGCGGTTTCAAGAATGGCAGAACAGATTACTACTGAAGTACCTAAAATTGATGTATTAATCAATAATGCGGGTATTTTCAAAAGTAAGGTTAGTCAGAATAAAAACGGACTGGATATTCGAATGGTGGTTAATTACCTGGCACCTTATGTACTTACGAATGCTATTCTTCCGATTCTAAAAAAATCTGAAGCACCCCGAATTATCAATTTGAGTTCAGCAGCCCAATCCCCGGTTTCGGAAGCTGTTTTAACAGGAGCAAAGCAAGATTCGGAAAATAATACCTATGCGCAAAGTAAATTAGCTTTAACAATGTGGAGTTTTCATTTGGCGAAACAAGTACCTGCTATTTCCGTTATAGCCGTAAATCCAGGGTCGTTATTAAATACTAAAATGGTAAAAGAAGCCTACGGAGAACATTGGTCACCAGCAGAGAAAGGCGTGAATATCTTGTATGATCTGGCACTTTCAGAAGCGTATAAAAATGATTCAGGAAAATATTTTGATAATGACAAAGGGGAAGAAAAAGGCTATTTTTCACCAGCGCATCAAGATGCTTATGATGAAGCTAAGATTTCAAAATTGATTTCTTGGACTACTGCACTCGTTTAAAATTTATGATATTTTCATTATTGAATTAAGAGTACTTTTACCGGCACTTATTTTGGCTTTAAAAACTAATAAAATGACTAAAGTAAAGAAAACGCTATTTGTATGTACAATAATAATGTCTGTGCTTTCTTGTGCGACTAAAAATAACGTTAAAGCAACGGAGTCTACTACTAAATTACGTTTTGTTGATGAATATGTTTTACCAGACGATTTAACATTTGGAGAAACTAGCATAGGAGGCTTATCAGGTATTGATTATGCAAATGGTAATTGGTATGCTATTAGTGATGATAGTAACTCCCCGAGATTCTATAAAGCTTCTGTATCTTATAATATAGAAGGGTTTAAATCAATTGAGATAAATTCGGTTATAAAATTTAAAGATGCAGATGGTAATCTATTGCCTAACGGCATTGTGGATCCTGAGGCTATTAGATACGATAACGAGACGATAGTCTGGACTAGTGAAGGGAATATAAATGATGGATTAAAACCTTTTGTGCGTATTGCAGATACAAACGGAAGATTTGTGAATGAAATGACGCTAACAAATCGCTATTTACCTAACACTGATCCAAGTTTAGGACCTCGTCATAATGGTGTTTTTGAAGGCTTAGCGCTAAGTCTGGACAAACAAGGATATTGGGTAGCAATGGAGTTACCTTTAAAAGAAGATGGAGTTGAAACTACTCTAAATGTTGCAAATTCTCCCGTAAGAATTGCTTTTGTAAATAAAGAAACAGGGCGTTTTGAAAAGGAAATTGTTTATGAGTTAGATAAAGTGGCACGTCCAGCAATTAACGGAACTACTTTTGAACTTAACGGTATTGTAGATTTAATAGAATACGATACAAATAGATTTTTTGTTTTAGAACGTTCGTATTCTATGGGCTACGATGATGGAGGTAATACGGTTAAAATATATGATATAGATGCTAGTAAAGCAACTGATGTGAGCAGTATTAAAAGTTTAAAAGGAGCTAGTTATACCAAAGTAACAAAAAAGCTTTTGTTTAATTTTGAGAACATAAGAAAAGAGCTTACTAACGGTATTGTAGATAATATGGAAGGGCTAACTTTTGGTCCAGATTTTAATAATGGGAATCGCTCTTTAGTAGTGGTAGCGGATAATAACTTTAGCCAATATGGCCCTCAACTAAATCAATTTATTTTGTTTGAAGTAGAAAAGTAGCATTTTAAACCCTGTTAAAAGAGCAGCAATGAACACGCAAGACAACAAAAAAAATGCGATAGCCTTTTACAAAATGGCCTACGAGGGGAATCCCAAAACCGCCATTGATAAATATGTAGGGGCAGAATATATGCAGCATAATCCAGGTGTTGCTGATGGTACAGAAGGATTTATAGCTTATTTTGAACGTATGCAGGATGAGTATCCCAAAAAGTCGATTAACTTTGTTCGCAGTATTGCCGAAGGAGATTTGGTTGCCTTACACACCCATCAAACGTGGCCAGGGAACGACCAATATATCACGATGGATTTTTTCAGGTTTGATGCTAACGGCAAAATAGTAGAACATTGGGATGCTATTCAACAAATACCAGGTAGTTCCAAGAATCTTAACACGATGTATTAAGAATCTGTTATACAAAAGTCAAAAAAAGTTTGTTTCTTTAAATAGTCTAACAAAGTAAAATAATAAATGGATAGCACACTAAGCTTTGCGCTAACAGTATTTACCGGGTTTTTCGCCATAACAAACCCGATTTCAAATATGACGGTCTTTGTTTCTTTGACCGACGGTGCCAATAAAAAGACAAAACATAGCATCAATAAAAGAGCATCAATAATTGCTTTTATTATTGTGAGTGTTTTTGTGCTTTTGGGTCAGTTTATTTTTGAAATGTTTCAAATAAGCATTCCTGCCTTTAAAATCACTGGAGGTATTTTAGTGTTCTATGTTGGGTTTGAAATGTTACAGTCCAAAAAATCTAATGTCAAACACATTAAAGAGGTTGATATAGACGAAAATATTGCCGTTTCACCATTGGCGATACCCATTATTGCAGGGCCGGGAACTATTGTAACTGCCATGAATTTCTCTTCGAACGTAAGTACTATTAAAACTGCCTTAGTAGTTCTAATTTTCGGCTTAATGTGTATTTTAACCTTTCTGACGTTTCGGATGAGTGATTTAATAGTACGGAAACTGGGTAATAATGTGATTTCAGTTATTGGGAAGATAATGGGTTTGATCATAGCCATTATAGGTACGGGTATGATTATAGAAGGAATAAAAATTTCTTTTGATTTCTTTTAATGGAAAATTTGATTAATTTGTTTGAACAAGAGTAACTTAAAGTTAGCCCCAAGATTTTTTTAAAATATCGTAGAACTAGACATTGATTAAAATATGACTGGAAGTATACTTTTTGAAGCCATCGTATTTTTAGCAGGAGCGATTATTTGCGTATCTATTGCCAAACGTCTGGGTTTAAGTTCTGTTATTGGTTATTTGTTAGCAGGTGTTTTAATTGGCCCTTATGTTTTAGGTTTTATAGGGACAGAAGGGGAGGATATTCTTCATTTTGCAGAATTTGGTGTCGTAGTGATGTTATTCTTAATTGGTTTAGAAATTGAACCTAAAAATTTCTGGAACATGCGGAAAACCATTCTTGGAATGGGCGGCTTACAAGTAGCGGGCACACTCTTGCTCTCTTACCTATTATTTATATGGTTAGGTTTTGATTGGAAAGTAGCGCTCGTTATTTCTATGGCTGTCGCATTATCGTCTACTGCCATTGCGATGCAGACCATTAAGGAAAAAGGACTAATGGATACTACTTTTGGAACGTCATCATTTTCAATTTTATTATTTCAAGATCTTATTGTTATTGTGATGCTTGGTGCATTGCCGTTGTTGGCTAATTCAGAAGTTGTTTCTTCCGCAGATCATCCTAAAGAACATGTCAATTTATTAGACAATTTGCCAATGGGTTTTCAGACATTGGCCATTATTTTATCTGTAGTTTTAATCATTGTTGCCGGTAAATACCTAATTGTACCAATGTTGCGTAAAGTAGCTAAAACTGGTGTGCGAGAGTTATTGATCGCAGCAGCTTTTTTAATTGTGTTTGCTATTTCTTTTGTAATGGAATATGTAGGTTTAAGCCCAGCTTTGGGTGCATTTTTAGGGGGAGTAGTACTATCAAATAGTGAATTTAAACACGAACTTGAAAGCACCTTGGAACCTTTCAAGAACTTACTATTAGGTTTGTTTTTTATGGCCGTAGGTGCCTCCATCAATTTTATTGTTATTGCGAAAAGCCCCTTGACAATTGGTGGAATATTACTGGCTATAGTCGCATTAAAGGCGATTGTATTATTTGTTACAGGTCATGTTTTTAAATTGAAATTAGATCAAAAATTATTGCTAACGTTTGGTTTGGCACAAATTGGAGAATTTGCATTTGTATTGTTATCATTTGCCTTTGGTTTGAATATTTTAGATCAGGAACAAATGGATATGATGCTGGTAATAACAGCACTTACTATGTCTCTCACACCCATTATAAGCATTCTTAATGAACGATTGATCCTTCCTAGAATCGGCACCAAGGAATCTGTACAACGACCTATGGATCATATTGCTAAATCACAAAAAATAATCCTGGTTGGTTTTGGACATTTTGGGAGTACTGTTGGACGTTTTTTAAGATCACATGGGGTAGAGGCAACTATTTTAGATCAAGATTCTAATCGAGTCGATTTTCTACGTAAAATGGGATTTGAAGTGTATTATGGAGATGCCACACGATTAGATCTATTAGAATCTGCCGGTATCGCGCAAGCCAAAATCCTTATTTGTGCTGTTGATAACATTAATGCCACAAAACAAATTACTAAAATGGTCAAGGATAAATATCCACATGTAGAACTTCTGATTCGTGCAAAAAACAGATATGAAGCTTACGATCTATTGAATTTAGGGATGGAGAATATATATCGCGAATCGCTGGAAACATCGTTAACCCTGGCAAAAGATGTGTTAAGCAAAATGGGCTTCAGAAAACATACCTTAACTACACAAGTTGAAAATTTTATTAAATATGATGAAGAGATATTAAGACGTTTGGCAAAGGAGCCTAAACGAGGAAACGAGAGTTATATTTTTTTAGCGCGAAAAGAATTAGAGCAGCAGGAAAAAGTCTTAAATGAAGATTTTAAAAGAGGGATTGTAGAATATGATAAACATTTGAATAGTGAGCATATTAGAAAAGCTTCGGAGAAAACAAAAGAATAATGAAACCTCCAGTTGCTAAAGTCTATTTTAAACTTTCAGTTTGTTAGAGTATCACAGCACTCTATTACGTATCCAGCAACATTGCCAAAATTGCATTCTTTAAAACGTATTAGAACCACAATGTCTAAGGTAATTTACTATCATGTATATAAGGATACTAATGTGTTGAACGTAAAAGTTTCTGAACTTCGGTTTAAGAATGAATTACTCGGGATAGCTAGTAGTAACCTAGGAAACCGAATTGCTTTCACAATCCTGTTTTTTTTAACTTAACTTCAATTCCTTTCGGGCTATATAAAATCTACTTTTTCGTAATTGTTATTTTTAATCCGGGCTTTCATTTGTTGTAAGGTTTTGGATAGAGATACCCTCATTAAATATATTGGAAGACGAACCGTAAAATTATTTATAAAGAGAGTTTAATTTAAATCTTCTATAGATACCTGTAAAATGTAGAATTAAGGTTGATTGGAACTGAAATGAGAATTAGATAATAAGGGTGCCGATTCAAAAGATTAATGAAAATTCAGTGCCTGTATTGATTTCGCTTTTTACGCTTATTTTCCCTTGATGTAGCATCATAATTTGTTTGCAGAGACTTAAGCCTATACCACTGCCTGTTGCTTTGGTCGTGAAAAATGGAATAAAAATACTATCTAGAACTTCTTCTGGAATTCCTTTTCCATTATCGGTAATGGTTACTTGTACGTTTCCTTTTAGGTTCATCTTAGCAAAAACTGAAATTTCTGGAGTATTAGTTTCTGAAGTGGCATCTAGTGCATTGAGAAGAAGGTTAATTAGCACTTGTTCAATGAGATAAGTGTCAATTTCAAGTTCAAGAGTTTCCTTCTCATACCCAAAATTGAGTTTAATATTTTTTTCTGCAATGGTTGGACGCATCAAGTTTTCTATATTTTGAAATAATGCTGCGGCAGTAATTTTTGTACGATGTACGCTAGTCACTTTATTTAAACTGCGATACGTTTTAGCAAACTTCATCAACCCTTCACTACGTTTCTGTATGCTTGAAATTCCTGAGTAGAGGTCGTCAAGCTCTAAAAAGGTATCATTGGGAGATTCTTGCACATTTTTTATATGGCTTTGGAGTGTTTCAGCAAGTGAAGAAATAGGGGCTATGCTGTTCATTATTTCATGTGTCATTACACTCAATAATTTTTTCCAGGCTTCACTCTCGTTCTGATTGAGTGTGTCGTCTATATTTTGAACCACCACGAGTTTGAAAGATTCTTCATCTACCTCAAAAACCGTATCGGAGATAAGTACCTTGAGCGATTCCTGCTTCGTTTTAAGTGTTGTAGAGGCTGTATTTGGATGGTATGTCTCGAAGAGTTCTTTATATATAAGAGGTTGTCTCTGCTCCACAAATCCAACATTCTTAAAAGAGGGGAAGTCTAAAATTTTTAAGAAACTATCATTCGTCCAAAGCACTTCTCCAGTTTCAACATTATATGCAACAATACCCACATCTACCATTTCGAGAATTTTCTGGAGATACACAAACTGCGCCTGCCGCTCATTATTTATAGATTTTATTGTTTTATGAACCAGATTAAAACCTTTGTGCAATTGGCGTATATCTTGCGAACCGTGCTTTTCACTAAACCATCTTGAAAAGTCCCGATATTTCACCGATTCAAAAAAGTCGTCCATCGCAATAAATCTCTTTATAACGAAACGATATAAATTTATAAATACCACAACAGACGAAAATCCGCCAAGAAACAGAGCATAGGTATGTTTAATCACAATACCATACGCCAGAGCAACTAGTGCTGCCAGCAAGAGTAGTACTCGAAGGAGCAATGCAATTGTGTAGCTTCTATAGGTCATACTTATTCAGTCTTCGGTAGAGTGCAGTTCGGGTAAGACCTAGTTCCTTTGCACTTTTAGAAATATTGCCGTTGTTCTTTTCAATTACGTTGAGGATTGTGAGTTTCTCAACCTCTTCTAGATTAGTTGATTTTACGGATTTTGAAGTGTTTTTTTGTTCCATAGTAGAGAAGGTTAAATCGCTTGCTAAAAGTGCATCACCATCTGCCATAATAACAGCACGTTCCAAAGTATATTGAAGTTCTCGTACGTTACCAGGGAAGCTATGGCTTTTTAACTTCTGTAAAAAATCTGGGGTAAGGGAACGTTTTTCTTTTCCGTATTTCTCACAATAGAACGCTACGAAATGGTGCGCAAGTAAGGTAATATCTGTTTCACGATAGCGTAGTGGTGGTACTGTAAAGTCTACCGTGTTGATACGGTACATTAAATCTTTTCGAAAACGAGATTCATCTGCCAGTTGAGTGATGTTGATATTAGTAGCACATATTAAACGAATGTCTATAGGTATCGATTGGTTAGAACCAAGTGGTGTTACTCTTCTGTTCTGAAGTACAGTAAGCAATCTGGCTTGTTGTGCCAATGAAATGTTTCCTATTTCATCTAGAAACAGAGTTCCCCCATTTGCTGTTTCAAAACGTCCTTGGCGGTCTTCTCGGGCATCGGTAAATGCTCCTTTCTTATAGCCGAAAAGTTCACTTTCAAAAAGCGAATCTGTTAATGCACCCACATCTACTTTTACAAAAGGTTTGTCTTTACGAAGTGAGTGCTCGTGCATTGCCCTTGCTATAAGATCCTTACCTGTTCCATTTTCTCCCAATAGTAGAATATTGGCATCTGTTGGAGCAACTTTTTTAAGTTTTACAAAGACATCTTGCATGGAAGTACTCTCGCCTATAATTATCCCATCGGTTAATGAAACTTTTTCTGAAGATGGAACACTGCTAGTTCTACCTCTTTTTTGAAGTAATTCAGATAGCGTATCGACCAGTTTATCATTTTTCCAAGGCTTCACAATAAAATCAGATGCGCCCTCCTTTAATGACCGTATGGCAAGATTAATATCTGCATAGGCAGTAATTAATATTACGTCCATTTTAGGACTGTGAACTTTTATTTTGTTGAGCCAAAAAATACCTTCGTTCCCTGTATTTACAAGTCCGTTGAAGTTCATATCGAGAATAACAATATCGAAAACTTGTTTATCGAGCAACCCTATTATAGCATTCGGATTTTTATTGGTGACAACTTCATTCACTTTCGATTTCAACAATAGGCGTAAGGCAATGAGTACATCTTCATCGTCGTCTATGATTAATATAGTTGCATTTTTAAGTTTCATCTCTACAATAGTACAAATTTACTACACGTTTCTGCAAAACCGGAATAAAGAATTTTGCAACCTTTTAAAACTGTATCGCCATCGCACACCCTGTGTATCAAAACCGAACACTTTTATAGTTATAAAACCATGTAAGTATCTGGTTATAAGATTTTTAAATTTATGGCACATTCTTTCTAGTAGGATTAGTAGATTTAAAATACTGAACATATTATACCAATGGACATACCTTTAGAAAAAAAACGTTTTAACGCAAAAAAAATAGGCTACCTCCTTGGAGGTGTTGCTATCTTGGGGTTAATCGTATTTGTGCTTATCTCAAGCATGGGAGGGTCAAAGCTTAATGTAGAAAAAGAACGAATTAGTATTAATAGTGCTACCCTAGGCGTTTTTCAAGAAAATATTCCTGTGAATGGAATTATACTTCCCATAACCACAATTTACCTTGATGCACTAGAAGGTGGCCGCGTTGAAGAAAAATTTGTAGAAGACGGGGCGATAATGAAAAAAGGAGATCCCATCCTTAGACTTTCAAATACAGATCTTGAATTGAGTCTCGTAAATCAAGAAACGCAGGTGTATAATTTGCTCACTCAAATGCAAATATCCCAGAATGCTGCACGTCAAAATACGATTAACCGTGTAAATCAATTTACAGATGTAGAAAATAGTCTTATAGAAGCAAAGCGTGTCTATGATCTTAATAAAAAGCTGTACGATAAAGACGCTATAGCGCGTCAAGATCTTATTCAAGCTGAAAATAACTACAACTATCAGAAAGAACGGATGGCTTTGAGTAATCAGATTCTTGCACAGGATTCTATCTCGGTAAAAATTGAAGGAGGGCAGGCACGTAACTCCTATCAAAGAACACAAAATGCACTAGAGTTAATGCGACGTAAGGTTGCAGATTTGGTAGTGCGAGCGCCTGTAGATGGTCAATTAACATCCTTAGATGCAGAAATAGGTCAATCCAAGAACAAAGGAGAACGCTTGGGCCAAATTGATGTATTGAGTGGTTTCAAAGTACGAGCAGATATTGACGAACACTATATTTCCAGAATTTATACGGGACAAACTGGAAGCTTTACCTACAACAACGAGCTGTACACCTTGGAGATTAAAAAGGTGTATACACAGGTGACTAACGGGAGATTTCAAGTAGATATGCAGTTTCAAAAAGAAGCAGAAGGAATACGTCGTGGACAAACATTACAGATTCGTCTCGCATTAAGTGATGAAAAACAGGCATTACTTATTCCAAAAGGTGGTTTCTTTCAAAAAACAGGGGGTAACTGGATTTTTAAAGTGAGTGAAGATGGAAATACAGCTTATAAAGTAGCCATCACTCTGGGTTCTCAGAATACAGAGTATTACGAAGTAGTATCAGGGCTTGAGCCAGGAGATAAAGTAATTACGAGTAGTTATGACAACTATGGAGAAGTTCAGGAATTAGTCTTGAAAGAATAAGTATTACAATTCAAATTAATAAGTAATTAAAAAATAATAATTATGAGATCTTTAAACGAACCACTAAGATTAAATCGAGTTTGGAAAGCGAAAGCCTTTGCAAAAGAACAGGCGAGATCTACGCGAATTAGAGAGCAAAGGTTTTAATCAAGCTAAACAACATACGGAGTTATTTTGATGTAAAGATCTCTTTTTGAGTTTGGTTATAACAAAATAGTTTCAACAAAATGTAGTAAGAAAATCTCTTCCTGCTTCACAACAATCAATTATTTATAAATAAATAAGAGTATGATTACGATTACAGATTTAGAAAAATATTACGCTACAGAGGAAGTGCGTACAGTAGCATTAAACAAGCTTTCATTTAGTGTACAGCAAGGTGAGTTTGTCGCCATTATGGGGCCATCAGGTTGTGGGAAGTCTACACTATTGAATATTCTTGGATTACTGGATGATCCAGATGGTGGAAGTTTCATCTTTAACGGCATTGAGGTGGCTGGATTTAACGAACGTAAGCGTGCAGATTTACGCAAACACAATATAGGTTTCGTATTCCAAAGCTTTAATCTTATTGATGAACTTACTGTATATGAAAATGTAGAACTCCCATTAATCTACACAAAAGTACCTGCAGCAGAGCGTAAAAAGCGTGTTGAAGAGGTGCTCGAAAAAATGCAGATTATGCACCGTCGTAAGCACTTTCCACAGCAACTTTCTGGTGGACAACAACAGCGGGTGGCCGTTGCTAGAGCTGTCGTAAATAATCCAAAATTAATCCTTGCAGATGAGCCTACAGGAAATTTGGATAGTAGCAACGGTAACGAGGTGATGGATTTATTAACAGAACTAAATGCCGCAGGAACTACTATCATTATGGTTACCCACAGTGAGCACGATGCAAAATACAGTCATCGTATTATAAGAATGCTGGATGGGCAGAAAGTGACGGAGAATGTACTTTCAGCGTATACATCGGTGGAGATTTAACACGCTTTTGCGAAAACATCTTCCGAATTTAATTCAGGAGCGTTAAAATATTAATATCTCTTGTGTGGACAAAAGAAACGCTTTCGCGGATATTAAGTGAATCCAAAGTAAAGGCGGTTGAGTAATTTTTGTGAAAGCTAAAATTATATGGAAACCTTCGACAGCAGCACATCAATCAAAGAACGAACAGACCTCATCAGTCAAAAAATATAAGTTATGCTCAAGAATTACATTAAAATAGGATTTAGAAACTTAAAACGGCAACCGCTGTTTACAGGTATTAATATTCTTGGACTCGCTGTGGGGATGGTGGGGAGCTTGCTCATTACCCTATTTATCATCGATGAGTTAAGCTACAATAAGATGTTTGTAGATGCAGATCGCATCCATCGTATTGATACGGATGTAAAATTTGGTGGTGCCGAAATAAAAACCGCAGAAGCATCTGCACCTATGGCAGGTGTTATGAAGAGAGACTTTCCTGAAGTAGAGAGTACGGTACGGTTCCGTGACCGAGGGGAGTTACTCATACGAAGTACTGAAACGCAGGAAAATACGAAGGGAAGCGATGCAACCTATGTAGATCCTAGCTTTTTTGAGTTTTTCGGCATTCAACTCTTAGCAGGCAACGAGGAAACGGCACTTAGCAATGCAAATACGCTAGTGCTTAGTGAATCTGTCGCGCAGAGAGTTTTTAACACCACAGATGTAGTAGGAAAAACAGTGTTACTAAGCAACAAAACCACTTATAAAGTTACTGGCGTTGTAGAGGATCTTCCTAAGAATTCTTTTCTTAAAGACCACGGTATTTTTATGGCGATGGACGGTCATCCAGACTCAAAAGGAGACTTGTGGGGAAGTATGAACTATTACACCTACGTAAAACTAAAACCAGAAACTGACGTTGAGACCTTTGATAAAAAAGTAGCGGGTATGCTAGAAACCTATATGCTACCCTGGGCAAAAACAGTGTTCCCAACAATGACTCCTGAGGCCTTTTCTGCCTCTGGAGATTATATTGATTATCACACTACATCCTTTAAAGATATTTATCTGCACTCAGATCGTGCGACAGAGATGAGTGAGACCGGGAGTATTCAAGATGTTTATATTTTGGGAATAATCGGTTTTTTTTTAGTATTTCTTGCTTGTGTTAATTTTATGAACCTTTCGACAGCACAATCCTTGCGACGTGCTAGAGAGATAGGCATACGCAAGACACTCGGGTCTAGTAAGAGTACGTTGATATGGCAATTTATAAGCGAGTCACAACTGGTAGCAGTTGTTGCGATGGTCATCGCTTTTGGGGTATCACTTTTAGTGTTGCCATACTTTAATAAACTTGCTCAAAAAGACATTAGAATTCCTCTCGAAAATCCATTGTTTTGGTTGGTGATATTGATAGTTACCTTATTATTAGGATTTATTTCCGGGAGTTATCCTGCTTTTTTTATGTCTCGCTTTAAGCCCGTAGAAACTTTAAAAGGAGAGATTAAAGGTAAAATAGGCGGCGGTGTGGTGCGCAGTGGTTTGGTCATATTTCAATTTACGGTGGCGGTCGTGCTTATTATAGGCACACTAGTCGTTTTTAAACAGCTCAAATTCATACAGAATAAAGATTTGGGGTTTGACAAAGAACAGGTTTTACTTATCGACAATGTGTTCTCTGCGGGGAATCAACTCGACGCTTTTAAAGCTGAAGTGAAAAAAATAGGAGCTGTTAAGAGTGTAACTATAAGTAGCCAAATGCCCACACCATCTAATAGGTCTAACAGTACATATTTTTTAGAAGGGAAAACAAACCCTGGCGATGCACTACAGTTACAAGAATGGAAAATAGACTATGATTATGTCAACACCTTGGGGATACAATTTGTTGCAGGTAGAGACTTTGATAAAAATATCACTACAGATGCGGAAGCAGTAATCATTAATGAAGCGAGCTTACTCACCTTGGGGTTAAGTGCAAACGAAGCCTTAGGTACTCGAATTTCTGAGGTTAATGAAGGAGATAATCCACCAAATTATACGGTTATAGGAGTAATTAAAAACTTCCATTATGAATCGATGCGTGAGAAAGTAGGTGCACTAGCGCTATTTATTGATAAGTCTAACGGAATGATGGCTGTAAAGATGCAATCTCAAGATTATACGGCTACCATAGTACTTATTGAAAACCTTTGGAAAAAGCAAGCACCTGGACAGCCCTTTGATTATAGTTTTATGGATGAAGATTTTGAGGAGACCTATAGCAAGGATCGCCGTATAAGTAGTATACTTCTCATCTTCACGGGACTGTCTATTTTTATTGCTTGTCTTGGATTATTTGGACTGGCTACCTTTAATGCACAACGACGTTTTAAAGAGATAGGTGTGCGTAAAGTCTTAGGTGCCAGCGTGAGTCAGATTACAGTTGGACTTACCATAGATTTTTTAAAACTAGTATCTATAGCCACGGTCATTGCACTACCCTTGGGTTGGTACGCGATGCACACTTGGCTACAAGATTTTTCGTATCGCACCACTATAGGTTGGGAAGTTTTGGTTGGAGCAGTATTGCTGGTAACCATTATAGCTGCGTTAACAGTAAGTTATCAAAGCATTAAAGCAGCTACGGCAAATCCAGTGAAGAGTTTGAAAACGGAGTGATGGAATTTAGATCTGTCATATTTTTTGAAACCTAACAAGTCTAATAGGAATTGAGCTTTCGCGAAAGTACAAAATATAAGGATCTCGGGTGGACTAGATATCCGCTGTAGTTTATCCTGAGCGATAACCGAAGGACTGATAACAAATTAAATCGAATAACGAAGAGACTTCATCATTCAAAAACAAATCAATTATGATTAGGAACTACATTAAAATAGCATTTAGGAATTTATGGAAGGAACGTACGTTTACTGCGCTCAATATTATAGGCTTGACGGCTGCTTTTGGTGTTGCCTTTTTATTGAGTATGTATGCGCTTTTTGAACTATCTACAGATACGTTTCATACAAATAAAGATTCCATTTTTCAAGTGTATACAAACGAAGAAAGACCAAAAGGAACGGAATCTGCATTGTCAAACCCAGTTCCTTTTGCTTCTGCTTTACAGGAGGAAGTTCCAGGTATAAAATATACAACACGATATAGAAATGGGGGTGTCGAGGTGATTATAGGGAATAAAAAACACTATATAGGAATGATCTGGGCAGACCCTAGTTTTTTTAAGATGTTTACGTTTCCAGTAGCTTTAGGGGATGAAAAAAATCCACTTAGCAATAAGGCATCTGCTGTGCTGTCTTTTGAAACGGCAAAGCGTCTTTTTGGTGATGAAAACCCCGTAGGAAAAATTATTAATTTACCAGATAACGGAACGTTAAAACCCGTTGTCATTACAGCCATTTTAGCCGAGTATCCACTAACGAGCTCTTTGAAGCCCGATGCTATTTTTAATTTTACAAATGCCCCTGCAAACTGGTACACACAAAATTTAGATGACTGGAGTAATCATAACCATGAAGTATTTATACAGCTTGAAGAAGGTGTGACCACAGCTCAGTTTGAAACGGCGACAAAACCATTTTCTGAGCTACATTTTGCTGATAATATCGCTAGAGTAAAAAGAGACGGTGCACAGAAGAACGTAAACGGTGACTACCGTCAAATAAATCTTCTACCGCTCACAGATCGCAACTTTGTAAGTATTGAAAACAAAGTGCTTACTGTGAGTAAAACTTTAGAATATCTTATCCTTGGGATTGCTTTACTTATTTTATTTATTGCGAGCGTCAACTTTATAAATATGAGCATTGCAAAAGGTGCACAACGCTTGCGCGAAATAGGAATGCGCAAAACGTTAGGTGCTAATAAAGGGCAATTATTCCTTCAATTTTGGGGAGAGAGCTTATTTGTGTTTCTAGTGTCAGTTTCTTTAGGGGGGCTAGTCGCTGTGCTACTACTTAAACCTTTTCAAGAATTATTTAGAACAAAAGCATCCTTTGCTAGCATAGCAAATCCTACGTTAATTATTGGTCTAATCCTAAGCTTTTTAGCCATCACGTTTATTGCTGGAGGCTATCCTGCATATTTGATGAGCAAGCTTAGTACACTACAAGCACTTAAAGGTACAATAGAAATACATAGTAAAAACAGGGTGCGCAACGTATTGATGGTGATTCAGTTTAGTATAGCCATTGTACTCATAAGCGGTACGCTGGTACTTTGGAATCAGTTGGAATTTATGCGTACTAAAGATCTTGGATTTAATAAAGAGCAGGTTATTTCTATTCCTATGAATAGTGTGGAAGATGGTTCAAAAACCTTGAGATTACTCCGTAATGAGCTTTCAACGAAACCAGACATCGTAAGTGTATCTGCTTCGAGTAATATTTTAGGATATGGTCGGGATGAATCATCGAGTACCAGCGTCACAGGTTTTGAACATCAAGGGCGTGAGGTGAAGACGAATATCCTTATGGTAGATTATGAGTATCCTGAGACACTAGATATGGAACTCGTCACAGGAAGAACTTTTAGCCGAAATTATGCAACAGATACTTTGTCAGTTATAATCAATGAAGCAATGGCAGCGCAGTTTACAGAAGAAAATCCACTGGATATTGTAATGAATCTTGATGAATTAGGAGCATATAAAGTGATAGGAGTTCTAAAAGATTTTAACTTTCAAAATTTAGATAAAAGCATTGAACCGCTTTCTTTATTTATGAATAAGAACAGTCGCGTGCGCTATGCATACATACGTGTTACTCCAGATAACCTTGAGCAGTCTTATAAAGAGATAGAGAAAGCTTGGAATATCGTCGAGCCAGATCGCGAATTCTTAGGATCATATCTAGATGAAAATATAGACCGTACGCTACGAAAAGAGCGTAAGATGTCTACCATGATTTCTAGTGGTTCCATCCTAGCCATCGTATTAAGTTGTATCGGTCTTTTTGCAATTTCATTATTGGTTGTTGCACAGCGCCGAAAGGAAATAGGAATCAGAAAAGTTGTGGGTGCGAGTGTACAATCTATTGCAGTATTACTCACAAAAGATTTTTTAAAATTAGTGTGTGTTGCTTTTGTAATAGCAGCTCCAATCTCATGGTGGGCCTCCTCACAATGGCTGCAGGGCTATACCTATCGTATCGATTTAAACATTGGTGTGTTTTTAGTCTCAGGTTTCATTGCTTTAGCTATAGCTGCCATAACAATAGGAACAAGAACTATAGGAGCAGCTATGGCAAACCCTGTGGACAGTTTAAAGACGGAGTAAAAAACAGAAAATAGTAAGCATCAATGACACTAGGACTAATGGGATTTATACTTTGTTGTCGTCGTTATGCAGCTGTAAATAAATAAGAAACAATATGTTCAAAACCAATCTCAAAATAGCCTGGCGTAACATTCATAAGAACAAAGGAATGTTTGCAATTAATATTATTGGTCTATCCTTTGGTATTGCTACGTGCCTGCTTATAAGCTTATTTGTTTTCGACGAACTTAGTTACGATCGTTATAACGAAAAAGCAGATCGTATGGTACGGGTGGTGTTTAATGCAACAATCAATGGCGAGCAGATGAAAGAAGCCGTAACAATGGCACCCGTGAGCGCCGCGTTTATAGAAGATATTCCGGAAGTACTGGACGGAACGCGTATTGATAAATTATATAACCCTAAGCTCACGTATAATAACACCAGCTATAGAAATAGCAAATTTGCCTATGTAGATCCTAACTTTTTCGAAGTCTTTACATTACCTATTGTAAAAGGAGATGCCCTTACGCCGTTAGCGAAGCCTAATACTATCGTTATTACTACTAAAGAAGCCGAAAAGTATTTTGGAAATGAAGACCCCATAGGTAAGCAGCTCGTTCTTGAACGGAACGGTGACCATAGATTTACTGTCACGGCGTTAATTGATGAAGTGCCGTCTAACTCTCATTTTCACTTTAACATTTTTGCCTCTACAGAAGGATATGCACCAGCTAAGAGTACATCTTGGACAGATTCAGGATTCTTTAACTATCTCGTTCTAAAAGAAGGAACGGACCTCGCAGCTGTTCAAAAGAAGGTTCCAGCTCTGATAGAAAAATACATGGGACCACAAATCAAAACAGAAATAGGTATTTCATATGCAGAATTTACTTCAAAGAACAAAGTTAATTTAGTGCTACAACCCCTTACAGACATACATTTAAAATCCAATTTTACAGCTACCTCCCAAATTGAACAAGGAGGAGATATTAAAACGGTTTATATTTTTACGGCAATCGCAATTTTTATGCTGCTTATAGCCTGCATTAATTTTATGAATCTCTCAACCGCATCTGCTTCAAAAAGAGCAAAGGAAGTTGGCATACGTAAGGTATTAGGCTCTACTAGAAAACGACTTATCATCCAGTTTATGGTTGAAGCATTCATGGCAACAGTAATTGCAGTAGTGCTGGCTATTGGAATATTTATGATAGCCTTCCCTATATTTAATGAACTTGCTGGGGAGCGTTTAAATATTGCGTATTTACTGAAACCACAGATTATTTTAATTTTGGTAGGTTTTTTAATTTTCATACCATTTTTAGCAGGTGGCTATCCGGCATTTTTTCTTTCTTCTTTTAAACCCATTAAAGCGATAAAAAGCAAATTTAGTGGCTCTGGAAATAATAACCTGCGCAGTGGTTTGGTGATTTTTCAATTTATCATTTCAGCTTTATTGATTGTAGCGACACTCGTGGTTGAGCAACAGATGCAATTTATACAACAAAAGGATTTAGGTTATGACAAAGACCAATTACTTGTTTTGAGAGATGCCTATTTACTGGGTAACGATATTGACGCTTTAAGGAACGAGTTATTGGCAGATGCGAGAGTTTCTCAAATAACACAATCTGCTTATACTCCCGCAGGAAATTCGGATGTGAGTATGTCTGGTATATTTCTAAACGATCAGTTCCTGCGTAGAATGTTTACCTATGATATTGATGATCAATATATCCCCACGATGAATATGGAACTTGTCTCTGGTCGTAATTTTTCTAAAGACTTCGGTATTGAAGATGATAAGGTGATTATTAATGAGACTGCTAGAAAAGCGCTCGGTTTTGGGAATGATGCTGTAGGTGAGGTGTTTGTAAGGGATACCAATGACGGTAAAAAAGAACTCACTATTATCGGGGTAGTAAAAGATTTTCACTTCAAGTCATTAAAGCAAGAGGTAGAACCGCTTATAATGCTTAATAATCCGTATGGAGGTCTTATTGTAAAAGTAAGAAGTAAAGACATGTCTGGGCTTATCGAGATGGCAAATACTACGTGGTTGCATTACAATGCGAAAGAAGTTTTTGACTATTTCATTTTGGATGATGCATTTAATGAAACGTATGTATCGGAACGAAAAATGGGGTATACGCTCACCTTATTTGCCGGTCTCACCATTTTTGTAGCCTGCCTTGGCTTATTTGGTCTGGTTACCTATACCGCAGAACGCAGAATAAAGGAGATAGGGATACGTAAAGTCTTAGGCTCTTCGGTCTCTCAAATCGTAACATTATTATCTAAAGAATTTCTGAAACTCGTCATGATTGCATTCATTATTGCATTTCCATTGGCCTACTATATAATGAAAAACTGGTTACAGGATTTTGCATACCGTATAGATCTTAGTCCTTGGGTTTTTGTGTCCTCGGCTCTTATAACCATGTTTATCGCATTTCTTACAGTAGGCATAAAAGGTATACAGGCAGCGAGTGTGAACCCCATAAAGAGTTTGAAAACTGAGTAACGGTTAAAAAAATAAGTATGCTTAAAAATTATTTAAAAATAGCATTTAGAAATCTGTGGAAGAACAAGGTTTTTTCTATGATTAATATCATTAGTCTTTCTATTGGACTCAGTGCAGCTTTTGTGATTGGGATGATGGTGTACTATGATTTTACATTTGATGAATTCCATAAGGATGGGGATCGTATATATAGAATCGTGACAGATGTAGAAACTGCTGAAGGTTTAGAAAAGTATGATGGCGTAACCACCCCTTTACGTCTGGAGGTAAAAGAAAATATGACGGGTATTGAGCAATCTGCCTTCTTTAATATTTGGTGGGTGAACCAGTCTAAAACAGCAATTTCCGATCAAATTTACAGAGATCCTGAACATATTATTTTTACCAATCAGGATTATTTTGATATGTTTTCTTATCAATGGCTTGCGGGCTCAAACCACGATATTTTAAATAAACCAAATGAGGTTATTCTCACCGAAGACCGCGCAAAAACATATTTTCCATCACTCTCTCCAGCAGCGATTGTTGGAAAACAAATAATATACAACGAAACGATTACTGCCGTGGTGAAAGGAGTTGTCGCAAACCTAAAGGGTCGTACAGACCTGGTTTTTCAAGAATTTGTATCCTTAGAAACTGCAAAACAGACAGAAGATGGTGAGCAAATATTTACAGAGAGTTGGGGAAACACAAATTCTGCCAGTCAACTATTTGTAAAAATTACAGATAAAACAGCACTTACTTCAATTAATAGACAACTAAAAAAACTAGCTGTGCTACATACAGATGAATACCGTATAAAATTTGGACAAACGAGGGATTTTGTATTACAACCATTATCTGAGCTTCACTTAAATACCGATTATGGAATATATGGTTATGAGGAAGATCAAGCAAGTAAGGATATTTTAATAGGACTTGCTTTGGTAGGACTTTTTTTACTACTTCTGGGAAGTATTAATTTCATTAACCTGAATACAGCACAAGCAACCCAAAGGGCAAAAGAAATAGGCGTGCGAAAAACTTTAGGAGGTTCTCGCAGGCAGTTGATTACTCAATTTTTAACAGAGACGTTTGTTATTACTGGCATTGCCGCAATCGTATCAGTAGTGCTGTCCATCTGGATGCTTAGTGTTTTTGATGAATTTGTCCCTAGCGGACTTACAGCCTCAATGATACTGCAGCCTCAAATTATAGGGCTTATAGTTACTATATTTATTGCAGTCGCGCTACTTTCTGGTATTTATCCTAGTCTTGTATTGTCAAGTTTTAAACCAGCCAAAGTTTTAAAAGGAGACCAAACCATTTCAAATAAAAGCAGTGGGATGCGTAAAGTGCTTACTGTTTTCCAATTTTCGATCGCACAGATTTTTATTATTGCCACGCTACTTGTTGGGAAGCAGATTTATTTTTTAATGCATAAAGATTTAGGTTTTAAAACAGACGCGATTGCTTACATAGAAACCCCATGGAGCGATATTTCTGCTGATAGTAGAATACTTTTAAAAACGGGTATTCAGGGAATATCTAAAATTGGTAAAGTAAGCCTTGGAGGAATGCCGCCCGCATCTCAAAATATGGCTACAAGAAGAGTTGTTTACAATACAGATAAAACGGAAATTGTTAAAAATGTACAGGTCTTAAATGGTGATACTAACTATTTGGATATTTATAATATCCCATTACTCGCGGGTAGAACCATACTTAATGACACCATAGATGAGTATGTCATAAATCAAGCAAGTCTAAGTGCTTTTCGCTTTAAAAGTCCAGAAGATGCTGTGGATCAATACTTACAAATAAACGGTAAAGAAAAACTCATAGTAGGTGTCATGGCAGATTTTAATCAACGGTCACTTAAAACTGAGATTGTCCCTCTTATGTTTACTGGCGATAGGGGTAGAAGCCGTCGAACTAATTTTAGATATGCACATATCCTATTAGCAGGATCTACAGCAAATTGGAAAGAGACGCTTTCAGACGTTGAACAGGAATTTAAAAAAGTATATCCCCAGAATGATTTTAAAGTGACTTTTATAGACGAGACTATTGCAAACTTCTATACCCAAGAGCAGCGTATTTCCACGTTGCTTAACTGGGCAACAGGTCTTTCTGTACTTATAAGCTGTTTGGGATTGTTGGGATTGGTAATACATACTACAGAGCGGAGAACTAAAGAAATAGGCATTCGTAAAGTACTTGGTGCGTCTTTAGCAGAACTCAATGTGCTATTATGCAAAGAATTTTTAGTACTTGTTGGGCTTTCATTTATAATAGCCGTGCCCTTATCCTATTGGGGTCTCAGAAATTGGTTACAGGATTTTGCCTATAAAACAGAAATGAGTTGGTGGGTATTTATCCTAAGCGGTATTTCGATGGTTTTTATTTCTCTCATTATAATGAGTATTCGTACAATGTCAACAGCAATGAAAAACCCGGTAAAGAGTCTAAAAACAGAGTAGCTGTGAGTTAACGTTTTTACAAACGCACCAAAAATAAATTATGATACTAGAACTAAAAAATATCAACAAGTGGGTCTCTCAAGGAGGCCAAAGAATTTTTCTTTTAAAAAATCTCAATCTCCAAGTAGAGGAAGGTGAGTTTATTTCCATCATGGGGCCTTCGGGTTCTGGAAAATCTACGTTGCTGAATGTAATAGGAATGCTGGACGGGTTTCAAGATGGTGAATATAATTTTCTTGAAGAATCTGTACACAGTATGAAAGAGAAAAATAGATCCAAATTGTATAAGGAATATATCGGATTTGTGTTTCAGCAATATCATTTAATCGATGAGCTTACTGTGTACGAGAATATTGAAACGCCATTACTGTACAAAAATGTAAAAAGTTCCGAACGCAAAGCACTAGTGGCAGATATGCTGGACCGATTTAACATTGTAGGAAAAAAAGATTTGTTTCCTAGTCAGCTAAGTGGCGGGCAACAACAACTTGTAGGCATTGCAAGAGCCCTGGTGGCAAAACCCAAGCTCATCCTAGCAGATGAACCTACGGGAAATTTGAACTCACAACAAAGCAAAGAAATTATGGAACTCTTTGCCGAACTCAATAAAGAAGGAGTTACCATAATTCAGGCAACACATTCTGAAGCGAATGCTTCCTATGGCACAAGTACAATTCATCTGCTGGATGGCATGAGGGATCGAAGTAAGGCCTAAGAACACATCATCAATCAAAATAAATCATAATGACTTTTAAAATCTTAATGTTTTTGGTCTTTTCTGGATCGATTCAAAGTTTCGCACAAAGTGAAACCTATACCCTCGAAGATTGCATAGACATTGCATTCGAAAATAATTATGACCAGCAGTTGGCAAAGTTATCTTATGAAACGGCTCAGATTAATTTTAAACAAAATCGTAATACTTTATTACCAAGTATTAACGGAGATTATAATCTAGGTGTGTCTCAAGGACGTAGTATAGATCCTTTTACGAACGATTTTGTAAATGAACAACTCACCTTTTCCAATGCACGCCTAAGTTTGGATGCAGTAATTTTTAATGGGTTTAGATTATTAAATAGTCTTAAGCAATCTAAGCTGAATAGAGCAGCAAGTGAAATGGAAGTGGCAGAAGCAAAACAAAATCTCGCTATTGATGTTACCCTTGCCTTTCTTCAGGTGCTTAATGCTAGGGATGTAGTTTTACTTACAGAAACAAGACTGGAAAGTACAAACGAGCAACTAAAACGACTTAAAGTCTTGTTTGATGAAGAAAGTGGGAATCCAGCAGAATTTCGCGACTTACAGGGACAGATTTCTAATGATAAAGCTACACTTATTACAGTAACAAACAGTCTAAAAACTGCCGAATTAAACCTGAATCAATTATTGAACACGAGCCAAAAGATTACTGCTAAGCAACTAGAAATCTTAATTAATTTTGAACCCTATAAAGCTTCCGCAGAAGAAGTTTATAACGATGCACTTGAAAACTTACCAACTTTTAAAGCGCGTACGTTAAGACTTGAAGCAGCCGAGAAAGGAATAGCGGTGGCAAGAGCACAATACATACCTCAAGTAAGTGTTTTCGCAAATGTGAGTACTAATTATTCCAGTGCTGCTCGTCTATTTACAGAAACAGGCAGTTCAATTCTGGAAACAGGAGATTTTGTAACCGTCGATGCTACCAACATTCCAGTTTTTACCAATCAGACAAATTTTATCGCTGAAGATATCTCATATCAGGACCAATTTGAAAATAATGTGAACTCAGCTTTTGGTATGGCCGTAAGTATCCCCATTTTTAATGGGTTTCAGGTAAAGAATACTATAGCCTTGGAAAAAATCAAGAAAAAAGAAGCACAAGTTGCTTTGGAAAGAACACAACTAGAAATTAAACAGGCTATCGAACAGTCTCATAATACTATGCTAGCTGCATATGAGCGATACAAAGTACTGGAAAAGCAAGTTACGGCATATGCAGAGTCTTTTAGAATTAATGAAATACGTTTTGAAAACGGAGTTTCTAATAGCGTTGAGTATATAATAAGTAAGAATAACTTAGAAAATGCACAAGTAAATATTGCTAACGCAAAGTATGAATATGAACTTAGAGTAAGAATTTTAGATTATTATCACCGAAGTGATTCCTTTTAATGTGCACAGTAATACTTAGTTAGTAAATCAAGAAATAAATAACGAATATTTTATAAGCCATAATTCGACTACTTTTTACAATTCTTTGTATCCTCATCTTTTATATCGGCCGTCATTTTTTCTTGTGATAGTTTCATGTCCTCATTCACCTTTCGGTCTGCGATTTTCGCATAATGCTGCATAGCCCGTAAATTTTTATCACCTACCATGTTGCCTATAGTTTCCAATAAAACGTCATGGAAAGGGTTACGGTGGTGGCATGTATGTCTGGTTAAATGCGAGTGAATGCTATCATTGAGATGTTTACTTTTTTAAAATAAAGCTAGGTAGATAGTTGGTGGTCATAAGTTTTAAGACTGATAAATATCATAGTTATCCTGAGCACTTCACAATATATTTGATGTTCATTATTACTATTTAATTATGATGCTAAACATCCAGTACGTTAAAATGAAGACCAGTGAGAGTATGTCCGCATATGTAACAAAAATGCTTCAGAAGATTTCAAAAAAATATCAATGGGTTATTCGTACCGAAGTGTACTTTAAAATGGAAAATGATCCAACGGAAAAAGGACATATCTGCGAAATGGAAGTGAGCCTTCCCGGACCTAAGATTTTTGCTACTTCCAACGAAAATAATTTTGAGATGGCGGTCAAGGAAACCATAAAAGATATTGAAACACAACTAAAAAAGCGAAAAGCAAAATTTACGAACCAAAATATATCCTCTTAGATGAAAAAAATACTGATACCCATCGATTTTTCTGAACATTCAGAATATGCCCTACAAGTGGCAGCCACCATAGCTAGAAAACATAAGGCTTCTTTAGTCGTCCTACATATGATGGGGCTTTCTGAAGCTGTTTTGACCAAAGATGAATCCCAAGAAATGTTTGAAGCTATTTACTATATGAAGTTAGCCGAAAAACGATTTAGTGAATTTTTAGACAAAGACTATTTGAAAAATATTCATGTTGAAACTACGGTTCAGAACTATAAAGAATTTCATGAGATACAGAGAGTGGCTAAAGATTTTGATACCGACTTGATTGTAATGGGTTCTCACGGCGCCACAGGCTTAAAAGAAGTATTTGTAGGTTCCAATACCGAAAAAGTAGTTCGTACTTCCGAAATACCTGTACTAGTGGTTAAGAATAGAACGAATAATTTTAAAATGGAAAAGGTTGTGTTTGCGTGTGACTTCAATATGGATTTTGTTGAACCATTTAAAAATGCCTGGAATTTCTTTAAAAAAATTGGAGCGGAGTTTCAAGTAGTTTTTATCAATACGCCAGAAAAATTCCTAAGTAACCAACAAATGCAGGAACGTGCCTTTGCATTTATGTTGCATAGCGGCATTGATACTACCGATGTTTATGATACTACAGCATATTATTGCGACTATAGATTAGAGAATGGGATTTACAACTTCAGCAACGAGGTTGAAGCAGATTTGGTTGTGATTCCTACACACGGCAGACGAGGTTTGGCACATTACTTTTCTGAAAATGTTGGCGAAGCGATTGTAAATCATAGCGATCTTCCTATTATGACCTTTAAAGTGTAGCTGTTGAGGTCTGGTTTCTAAGAAAAGTAGATTCGTGAGATAACAGTTTTTAATTTAAAAATTTCCGCATTCTTCCGGTAATTTCTTCAATATTGATGGTGAATACAATAGGTGTGTCATCTTTATAGATTTTACTGGAAAACTGACTTATAAAATCCATGTCCTGTAATTCTTTTCGTAAAATAAGGTCTTTTACACCTAATGAGAATTGATGTAATAAAGCTTTCGCAGTAACACCTTTCATTTCTTTATAAGTGCCTTGAACCATAATCGATTTCCAATCGTTCATCGAATTTATAGTAGTTACAGATAATGCAACTGCGTTATTTTTTCGCAGAGCAGTAATCTTATGTCCGTTTGCTGAGTAGCATATAATGTTATCTTGTTCTTTGTTATAGAAGTAGGTGATTGGCACGACAAAAGATTTATTTTGAAATATATAGCCCAGACTACCAATATAATTTGAGCTAAGCAATAACATTTTTTCTTTAGTATCTAAGGTCTTTATCATAACGTTGTGTATTAAGTTCTTTATAATGGGACTATGCTATGCGTACAGAAGGAAGTATAAATCATTATCTATTATTTATAAGGGTGTTTAAAGCAATCTCAATCAGTATAGAAAAAGCTGTTTTCACGTTCATTGGGAGGCATCTTTTGTTGCTGTTTTCGAGTTTGTAACCGGTCAGCATCTAACATACATAGATTGTCTGTTTTTTTTGATAGTATACTTCACGAAGCTTCTGGTTTCCGAAAAACATCTCAAATTTTATTTATCAATTAGTGCTGTTAAAAACATATATATGAATTTCGATGCTAGATAAACGTACTACCTGTTTAGCAAACCTCATAAAATTTAATTATTTCGCTACTATCCTATATACATTACTCTGGTTACTTCGAGTTGATAATGGTTATAATTTCATTTTTCTGAAGCACTCCAGATTGTCGCCATACTTGCTCACCATTTTTGAATAATAGCATCGTAGGAACTCCGCGAACCTGATATTGGGCGGCCAATGACTGATTTTTATCGACATCAATTTTTACGATTTTAACAGCAGCTCCTAATTCTTCTTTAACTTGAATTAGAATAGGGGCAAGTGCTTTACAAGGACCACACCACTCCGCGAAAAAGTCAACGAGTACTGGTATTTCAGAATTGATAATAGTTTGAAAGTTACTTTTCATCTGTATGTAAATGTTTTTTTAATGCATTATAATGTTTTGTTCTTGAGCCAGACATCTTTCTATTCTTAAATTGATAGGTAGTTAGAGCATAAAATAACCATCCAAAAGAAACCAAAAATAAGATGCGTTCATAAATACCTCTATATTCCGGGTATTGCCACATGAGTAGAGGAACGATAAATGCCAGACAGAAGACACCAAAAGTTTGCCATTGGTGTTTCCTTTTTTTAAGTATAAAGATAAGTAAGATACAAAATAGACCAAAGGCAAAACCAGTAAGCATAGAAAAAAGGGAATGCAAAGCATCGCTTGTATAATTGAAAATATGCTGATGTGCATCTAATCCCGCAAGTTGATAAACGCCAGTAAATAACAAAGTGGTACAAAAAAAATACAGTGCCGTTAGCTGTTTCCAGTAGGTTACTATTTGTTTTGTGGCCAAAACTACAATAGCAAGGCTAAGGACTATAATTGTGGTGTTCGCCAGCCAATTGCCAGGTACTTTCTGTGCGCCCAATTCACTAATTGTATTTTGAGTTAATGAGTACCCGTTAAAAGAAAATAAGGGTAGTACGAACATGGTAACTACGAGTAGCACATAGGCAAAAACATATATTTTGGCGTACAGTCTCATCCTTCAGTTTTTAAAATTAAAATAGCATTCGTAATCGTGTTTTCGTGACGGCATCCTTTAATGAAGGACTATTTTTTTTAAATTATTACAATAGTTCCCTCTTAAATAACATTAAATAAATACCCAACTAACGCAGTCAATCCCATTGCTGCTGTTCCCCAAAAAGTTATTCTTACAATAGCTTTTCCAATTCCTGAACCTCCAGTTTTAGCAGCCACAATTCCTAAGATTATAAGAAATATGAGTGCAGAGCCATAAAGGAAATATTCAATATTTTTTAAAGGAAGAAATAGTGCTACTAGTAAAGGAAGCACTCCGCCTAAAGTAAATGCCGCTCCCGAAGCTAAGGCTGCTTGTATAGGTTTTGCTTGACTTAGCTCATTAATTCCCAACTCATCTCTCACGTGGGCACCAAGAACATCATGTTCCGTTAATTCTTTAGCAACCATGAGAGCGGTTTCTTTTTTAAGACCTCTTTTTTCATAAATTTCTGCTAGTCGTTGTAATTCAATTTCTGGCATTTCTTCTAATTCTATTTTTTCTCTTTCAATATCTGCCTGCTCTACATCAGTTTGTGAACTCACCGAAACATACTCTCCAGCTGCCATCGATAATGCACCAGCAACTAGCCCTGCCAACGTTGCTAAAATAATAGGATCTCTTACGTCGGTTGCCGCCGCAACACCTATCGCAATACTTGCAGTAGATAAAATACCATCATTAGCTCCAAGCACCGCAGCTCTTAACCAATTACTTCGGTGTATGTAATGGTTGTCTAAGTACGTGTCTAATGTTTCAGATGTTTCCTCCATATAGTTACTGTTTTCTATACATAAATGTAATGTATATAGTGTAGGCTAGCATACCCTCTCTTTTCAAAGAATAAGCGGGTTTAATTTATACTTTCTAAGTACTGGCAACAAGCGCTCTAAAGGAATCTCGATTGAAAAGGTGCCTGTGTAGGACGGACACATTATACAATCATCAAAATAATATTCCACTTTTAAATCATCTATTACAAAATTGTCTTTGTATTCAAAAAAATCTTCAAAAGAGATTTCCCAGCAATCGTAATAGATATCGCCGCTATTAATTTTTTCGGTAAGCACTTCATTTAATATGGTAGTCATTTCTTCTTCAGTGCCCTTATTAAAAAAGTCTTCATAATTCATAAATACGGAGCGCTCTAAATCAAAGTTCAAACAATCGAATGTGTATGATGGATGCAAAGTTCCAGCGTAATAATTCTCTTTGTAAAACAGCACACTAATAAGTTTTTCATTTCGATTGTAAATTTTATAATCAACAAAACGCTTTTCTTTAAACCTATTAATGTGCAGTGTATCACAAATGAGTTCTTTATCTTCTAGAATACTAGCTTCTACACCAGCAATATCCATATAGGTTTTCTCCAGATATTCATTGAAGTTGTGATACGATTCTTTGAGGTTTTCGTTTAGATAAGGATAGGTAAAATCAATTAAATATAAATCTTCTTCTTTATTAAAAGTCTTTTGTATGACCAACGTTTCTAATTCTAATTTATCATCTTTTTTATCGATAAGATTTTGTCTTTTTATCACAATAGATTTAGTCTTTCTTAATTCAGTATCGTTATGAGTATTATAGATAGAATCGAAGGGTAATACTTCTTCAAAAGACTCCACACCTTTGTCAATCGTTTGAGGTGCTTTTTTTATAGCTCCTTTGGTGTGTTCTTTAGCATCGTTACAAGAGAAGAGTACCATCGTAATAAGTGATAAAACAAGATATTTCATAGTTGGGGAATTAGTTGGTATTAAAAAGCATTTTAAGTTTTGTAATCATAATAAGCTCACTTTTGTTGGTACCTCGAAACGAATTCGCGATTTTATCTATGGTTCTTAAAATGAGTTGTTTTCTTTTTACTGAAAATAATTTTTTGTGTTTTTTATAATAATTGCTAAAACCCGTGAGACAGTCTTCGGCATCCATACGTTCATAATCAAACCACTCAAACACAATAGCTATTTGGTATACTGCATCTGCCCCAAATTGGTCTTGATAGTCATCCATTTGCTTCCATTCCTCTTCTACTAGTGTGCTTAAAACTTTGTATTCTGCTTCACGCACTACCCTGTCTGCCGCGGCTACTGCGTAGAATAATTCACCTAATTTCTGGTAGAATACTATTTCGGGGGTATTTATTTTATTCATCGTACTATATTATTTATATTGTAAAAATACATTTGAGACATGGGCTAGACTATGATATTTATCAGTTAGAATTCAAATATATATTTGGTATTTTTGAAGTATGGAGGTTTTTAAAAAAGGGAGTAATGTGTTTAAAATTCTATCAGAAGCTATTTCTGAAGGAATCGTCATTGTTAATACTACGCAGACAATAGTAGCAACAAATATGGCAGCGAATTTACTTTTTGGTTATGATGAAGAAGAGCTTCTTGGGCAGCATTTAGATATCTTGATCCCTAAAAAGTACCATAGTGGCCACCACAAACATGTGAAAGGTTTTATGAAAGATAGTGGTAAACGTCAGATGGGTCACGGTCGGGATTTATATGGTCGTCGTAAAGATGGTTCACAATTTCCCGTTGAGGCAGGGCTTAATCCTTTTTCAGTTTATGAAAATGACTACGTAATGGCATTGGTCATTGATATTTCGATTCGAAAAAAAGCGGAGCAAGAATTAAAACATTGGGCCAATATATTTAATGAATCTCTTAATGAGATCTTTATTTTTGATGCACAGACGCTTTTTTTTATTAATGTAAATAAAGGAGCGTTATCAAATATAGGATACAATATAGAGGAACTTAGAAGAATGACGCCCGTCGATATCAAACCAGATTATAGCAGGAAAGAATTTATGGAAAAGATTGAACCCTTGATTAAGGGTTCTTTAAATAAGCTGAAATTTAACACATTGCATAGGCGTAAAGATGGTTCTACCTATCCGGTAGAAGTACATTTACAAAAATCCTCTACTGGAGATATCGACACCTTGGTTGCCATTATTTTAGATATAACCGAGCAAGAACAATACACGCAAAAATTAGAAAACACCGTTACAGAACGCACTCGCCAACTGGAAGAAGCTCTTAATAAAGAAAAGGAGTTGGGAGAGTTGAAAACTAAATTTCTCTCGTTGGTGTCACACGAATTTAAGACACCTTTAAGTGGCATACTCACTTCTGCAACCCTTGCAGGAAAATATGTGAAAGAAGAGCAGCAGGATAAGCGGGAAAAACATTTAAAAACCATTCAAGGTAAAGTAAAATACCTTAATAATATTATCAATGACTTTTTATCTATTGAACGTATGGAAAGTGGAAAAGTAAATTATAAGTTTACCAATTTCCCATTGAGCAAGGTAGTGAACGAAGTAATTTATGATGCAAATATGTTGCTTAAAGAAGGACAGCATATAGAATACCCTGAAAATATAGATGCCATTTTTATTGATTTTGATGAGAAGATATTAGAACTTATTTTGACGAATCTGGTGAATAATGCGATTAAGTATTCTTCTGAAAATTCTATGATATACCTAACAGCAAAAGAAGAAAAGAAATTATTGATCCTAACGATAAGTGATGAAGGGATTGGAATTCCTGAAGACGAACAGAAATATATTTTTAATCGATATTTTAGAGCAGAAAATGCTTTGCTTAATCAAGGTACTGGTATAGGGTTAAACATTGTGAAAACACACTTGGAGAATTTAGGCGGCACCATTATCTTTACAAGTAAACCTAACGTAGGTACTACATTTAAAGTAACACTGCCGTTAAGTAATGACGAATAATTATGAAAACGATCCTTTTAATTGAAGACGATACGGCATTACGTGAGAATACAGCAGAGTTATTAGAGCTTGCTAATTACACGGTATTTATGGCACCCAATGGTAAAATTGGAATCGAGGTAGCAAAAAAACAACTTCCAGATATTATTGTTTGTGATATCATGATGCCTGAGGTAGATGGTTATGGTGTTTTAGAGGCAGTTTCATTAGAACCTACGACAACACACATTCCATTTATCTTTTTATCTGCAAGAACAGAACATAAAGAAATTAGAAAAGGAATGGATTTGGGTGCAGACGACTACCTTACCAAGCCCTTTGAAGAAGACGAACTTATAAGTGCTATTGAAAGCAGACTGGCCAAAGCAGAAATACTGTCTAAAGCACTTGATTCAACTTCAAAAAAAAAAGAAAATGAAGGGAACATAAGAAACCTCCATGAACTTAAGAACTTATTTGACGATACAGGGGATATAAAATCTTTTGCCAAGGGAGACGTTATCTATAAAAGAGGGGGGCACTCTAATTATGTTTATCTAATAACAAAAGGTATTGTAAAGTGCTCTCAGACAGAAGATAGCGGCAAAGAGTTAATCACAAACTTATACAAGACAGACAGTTTTTTAGGTTTTACTTCCTTTGATCATAACATACGCTATGAAGAGACTGCTACTGCCGTTGAAGATGTAGAACTATCAGGAATTTTAAAGAATGAACTCAAAAATATACTTGGTAAAAACCAAAACGTTTCATTAGAACTACTGAATGTTCTTACCGACAATATCACAGAAATAAAGGAACAGCTACTACAAATGGCCTATAGTTCTGTTAGAAAAAAAACAGCGCAGACAATTCTACAATTTACACGTGTTCTCAATAAAAAACCAGACGAAGCTATTAAAATTTCTCGTAGTGATTTAGCTAGTGTCGCGGGTATTGCAACCGAGAGTTTGATACGTACACTTTCAGAATTTAAGAAAAAGGGATTGATCGAAATTGAAGGCCGAAATATAAAAATAATACAACTTCAGGCACTCGAAACAATAGAATAACTTAAAGAACTGACTTTTATCATATTCCATTATAAGAGGCATTAATACTTTTGAATATACAAAAAGTACAATGCAACAATTATTAATCCCAACCGATTTTTCTCAGAATGCGTGGAATGCAACACAGTATGCGTTGCGATTTTTTAAAAAGGAAACCATTACGTTTCATTTTTTGCATATTGATATTTCACTTCAAAATAGTAGCGATCAAAACCTGCACTACTCAGGAGTTTCTACAAAAAAAGATGTGCCAAATCATATAAACTCTGAAATGGATGCCTGGATGCAAAAAGTGTATACTCATTATCCAAACCCAAAGCATACGTTTAAAAAGTCTGTTGTACAGGCACCTTTTGTAGAGGGCATAAGAAATTTTATTCTAAAAGAGAATATTAATTTTATGGTCATGGGAACCAAAGGCGCTTCAGGTTTAAAAGAAATGACACTAGGTAGTAGGACAGGCGCAGTCATAACTCGCGTAAAGTGCCCCATACTGGTGATACCAGAAGAAGCTTCTTTTAAAAATCCTCTCACCATTGGTTTTCCTACAGATTTCAATATGCTTTATAAACATAAGGTAATAGACACTTTGCTAGCTATCTCAAGGGTCTCTCACTCTTCCATAAAAATTTTACGGGTTGCCCAGACACAAAAACCCTTGGATAATTTTCAGAACAGTAATCGGGAGCTATTAAAGGAGCGATTGTGTGATATTCCACATAGTTTCCATGTAATTGAAGATCCCAATCTAGAAAACGCTTTGCAGTCCTTTGTAACTACAATGCGAATAGATATGGTAGCAATGATTGCAAAAAATTTAAATTTCTTTCAACGCCTATTGTTTAAACCGCAAGTAACAAGAATAAGCTACCATATGCACATTCCTTTCTTGGTACTACACGAGTAATCTCAAATCGCTACGTTGATTAAAAATCGTGTTGCTGATAATTGTCATTTTTTAATAAGTTATATGTGTTTGTTTTTGAAGCATTTAAATGCTTTATAATGAAAAAAATTGTCATCCCAACCGACTTTTCTGAAACTTCAATGAATAGCATAAAATCATACAAGGAAACCTAGGAGATGATAGACAATCCACGCCCGAAAATAGTACTAGCAGGGAGTGGGATGGTTACTGGCGGGAGAGTGTTAACATACCTGAAACAACTAAGACCGCACTAGTACCTCTATTTTCATGGTGATGTTAGATTTTATAGAGTTGGAAATTAAACAAGCAGCTTCAGATTTTTCAACAATACGTTTTGCACGCTCAACATCTTTTTCGTTTTTAATAAAAACTGTGGGTTTCAATACTATTTCCGTCATTAGAAACTTTCCTTCCACATTCTCTAAAATACCACTCGACTTGCAACTGAAAGCTGAAAATTCCAATTTTGAGTGTTCTGCAATGGCCAAAAAAGTAGTCATTAGACAACTACTCACCGAGGCAGTGAATAAATGTTCGGGAGACCATATATTAGGCAATCCCTTAGGGAATTATGGTGGTGTTGCTACCTCAATACAGTTGGCGGAAACCGTATTACCTTCGTTTATTTCTGGGGAGCTTACGATTCCCTTTCGGTCTTAATTCCAGTCGAGATCTACATTATAAATATGTTTTTCCAGGATTTAATTTTCTTTGAATTCGATTCTTGAAAATTAGATAGGTTAGTGCTATGACTAAATGATATTTATCATTTTTTGATGGAATTTTCTGTGCTACTTTAGAATTTTCAAAAATTAATTTCAATAGGAATGGAATCTCAAACTCCGGCACAACTAATTTCAAGACTAGAAACACCCGTGTGGTTTTCGATAACCCCATATATGGAACAGGATCTTGCATTTATAAAGCAACTACTCACCGCGCCCATTTTTAAACAGAATGTACCCAATATGTTCGAACGCTTTACGAAGTACCTTACCCAAATAGACAAGGTGTCAAAAAGGGTAGCGACATTTAGTAATGAGGTAAAAATATTTAAGGAAAGTCTCGAAAATTATTCTAAAGAGGATACTCTTTCGATAGACGATTTTTATTATGAGAGACAAAAACACTTTACGAAGGATTACATAAAACTGAGTACTATATTTTTAGAATTGAAGTCTGATGTATTCACTTATTTAAGTGGCGCACTCCTCACAAAAAAAACACCCTAAAATTAAAATTATGAAAACAGAAACGTTAGAACGTGATATGCATATGGAAGCCTTAATATGGAAATCCACTTTGCAACGAACGGCAGAGCAACTGGATTGTATGAAAAACAAATTATACAAAACAAAAATTTATTTTGATAGGTTAGATACTAATAATGTATGGGATAATTATACCACTACAGCAACCCATTATTTAGAGAGAATCGAACTCTTAAAAAACCGTGTTTCTAAGTTTGAGAATAAGCTTACACTTCTAAACGAATGTGATATGAATTGTTTTGAAGAGGCAGATGCTATTTCAATTTTAGTAGAAAGTTGCAGCAAAAATGTAAAAATTCTCTTTTCAAAGATTAGCGATTATACAAATCGTACTATTTCAGATGAAAAATTTCAAAACTGATACATGTCATTTCTTACTGCCTAACTGTAAGCTACTTTTACTTCATTACGATGAGCTCCACTTTCTAAGACCTTGTAGTAGATCACACTTTAGAAGTTATGTACGGAAAGTTTTACGAAGGCAGCAAAATTGGAGCAGAGTTGCATAGCTATGAAAACAGATTACGGCCTCTCTATAAAATATTTAAAAGATCGTTCAACAGCTGATTGATATAATAGATTTTCACGCAGACGCAAACAAACCGAAGCGAATTATTTTTAAAATGCTTGCAGAGATAATGAAAAAGTAAACAGAAAAACTTTTATAACAACCCCAGTAATGAAAAATATAGCTAAAGAAACAATCAACACTACTTTTAAAAAATAAGCCAAATGAAACCGATATCAATTGTAGTAGTACTAGCCATTATTATAGCGGGTTGCAGCTCCGCAAAACTAGTCCAACAGTATAAAAATCCAGATGCCATCAATTTTGAGGCAAATAAAGTACTCGTTGTTGGTATTTCAGCAGACAAAGATCTTCGTCGCGCTTATGAGAAAAAAATGACTGAAGCGTTAGACAAAAAAGGTGTGATAGCTGTAAAGAGTATAGACTTTTTTGAGAAATCTTTTACGGATAATAAAAAATCCTTGGTACAACTTAATACAATCGAAAACCAACTAGTAGAAGCAGGTTTTGATACGGTTCTCTTTACCAAAATCACAGGGAGAGAAAGCCGAGTAAGCGTCGTTAATGCCTACCGGGATTTTTCTAATAACTATCCAACTTTTGAAGATTACTACTATGGTAATCAGCATCTTTATTTTAAAGAGCAACAAGAACGCTATCAAGTCTACACTACAGAGACTTCATTATACTGCATTTGTCCTGGTAAAGAGCGCGAGCTCTTATGGAGTGGAGAAATTGAAGTGGTAGATGCCAATAAAGTAAACCGAAACATTAGCAGCTACATCACCGTACTTTTTAAAAATTTAGAAGAAAATAAACTAGTATTACTTAAAAAATAAAAGTACGAATCTACAGCGCAAAGCCAATTGAAATTCCCTTTACTGCAAGCAAATGCAGGGAAACATTCAATTAAGGAGCATTCGTAATCTTAGCGATGTAAGAACAACAAAGGTATGAGGGTTCCGTGGGCTAGTTGCGAAGATTCTGAGCCAAATAACAATCGTTCCAAAAATGTTTCTTTTTCAATAAACGCGGCGTGAATATCTACTTTCAACAGTTGTGTTGCCGTATTTACCGCAATCAATCCAGGGATGGTATTCAGGCAAAAGTAAGTGTAGGGATGTTCCGGAAATAGCGCTCGTAAGCATGTAGTTTCCTCTCTGCGGGAACTAATTGTAGTAGCATCAAGCTCTAAAACATTCAGCTCACATTGATGCATATCTAGCATTTCTTTGAAAACTTTAATTCCTCTAAAAGAAAAATCCTCACAATGTTCTGTAGAGAAGAGCGCGCTTTTTATACTAGAATAGCTATACTGCTCTGGTATGATTAAGGTAGGACAATCTATGTTTCTAATAACTTGCAATGTATTACTGCCAAAAATCATCTCTTTTGCTCCGGTTGCACCATTACTTCCCATAATAATAAGATCTATCGCATGAAATGTAACAGCTTGATCTATGGAAGATACAAAGTCATCATAATCAAACAACCCGTGGAATGTGTATGCTTGAGATTTATATTGCTTACTTAATTTCTTGACCAGCGTCGTGATTAATTTTTTGTTGTCTGTGGCAATGCTTTCATAAATAGTATCTGTAGGAGAACCTGTTACCAAATCATCACTAATGTATTCTGAAATTTTCTGCACATTAAGAATATAAAAATTGCATTCCCAATTTTCAAAAAAATGCATTGCGTAGTCTATGGCATTCATAGAATTTGCTGAAAAATCTGTTGGCAATAAAATATTTTTCATTTTTCCTGAGGTTTTATAGACGAAATATATCCAGAAAGAAAAGCTTGTGAAATGATAAATGTCATACCCTGCTCAGGATTATATTTTCAGGGTGTTGGCGATATGATATTTGTCATATTCTATGAGAGTTTTGCCTCCTAAATTTGTGGAGTATTTAAATCAAACCAATATGAAAACCAGATTAAAATTAGTACTCGTAGTCTTTTCTAGTCTTATCATTAGTTGCGGCGGAAATGATGAGAAAAAAGAGAAAGAACAAATTAAACTTGGTCAAAAACCAAATGTAGAAACGAAAGTAGAAACCCCTGTATCTGATGAAGTTCCTGCTTCAAAAAGAATTACGCTGGATAATAAAGGGGTGGGGAAAATTAAAAATCTAGAACTCAATCCAACAATAGACCAAGCCATGGTGGAAAGAGGTGCTGCCCTTTTTAAAACCAACTGTACGGCCTGTCATAAAATTGGAAAACGGTTTATAGGTCCTTCACCTTCGGGAATTATGGAGCGTAGAAGTCCAGAATGGATTATGAATATGATTTTAGATCCCAAATTGATGGCAGAAGAAGATCAATGTGCAAAGGATTTGTTAGTCGAATTTAACGGTGCTGCAATGGCAAACCAAAATATGACTGAAGCGCAAGCGCGTGATATCTTAGAATACTTCCGAACCTTAAAATAATAGACCATGAAACCATATAATTTAAAATTTTTAATTGGAATGCTTAGCTCCGTTCTACTCATATTCGGTTGCAAAAATGAAACAAATACTGCGGTAACTTCTACATCTACAGAAGCGAAAACCATATCCTCTAAACAGCAGGGGCAGGCTTTTATCGAAGGAGATGTTTCAACACCCAATGTGCTACAAATAGCAATAAACTCTCCAGACCACACAACGTTAGTGGCTGCTGTCCAGGCCGCAGATCTTGAGAATGTCTTGGTAAATGCAGGGCCTCTCATGGTGTTTGCTCCAACCAATGAAGCTTTTGAGGCGTTGCCTGCGGGAACCGTAGAAGAACTCTTAAAACCAGAAAACAAGCAGAAACTGGCAACTATTTTAAAGCATCACGTAACCGCTGGAAACTATGATAAAGACTTTTTAAAGAACTTTAAAAAGCTAGGTCAGGCAGATGATACCAACGCTACCGTAGAAGTGAAAGGTGATGATGTATATGTAGGTGGTGCAAAAATTATAGGGAGTGTAAAAGCAGGTAACGGTATCGTGCACGTTGTAGACAAAGTGATTTTACCAGAATCAAATTAACAATAAGTAGGAAAACAACTAAAATCTAAAAAAATGAAAAAATATAAATTTCAACTCCTATCACTATGTGGCGCACTACTATTCCTTACAGGTTGTGGTAACAACAATGGTGGTACTAAATCGAGTGGGGCATTAAATTCTAGCGCGGCAGAAAAAGTATATGTTGCGCCAGGGGAACACGACGAATTTTACGCATTTATGTCCGGCGGTTATAGCGGTAACTTGACTGTGTATGGCTTGCCTTCTGGTAGAATGTTTAAGGAAATTCCTGTATTCTCACAATTCCCAACCTCTGGTTATGGCTATTCTGAAGAGACCAAACCTATGTTAGAGACTTCTCACGGATTTGTGCCCTGGGACGATTCTCACCATCCAGATATTTCGCAAACAAATGGAGAGCTGGACGGTCGCTGGATTTTTATTAACGGGAATAATACCCCCAGAATCGCGAGAATTAGTTTAACCACCTTTGAGACTGAAGAAATTATAGAAGTGCCTAACAGTGCAGGGAATCATAGTTCTTCTTTTGTTACTGAAAATACGGAATATGTAGTAGCAGGTACTCGATTCTCAGTTCCTATTCCACAACGGGATATGCCCATTAATGAGTATAAAGGTAACTTTCAAGGAGCACTATCGTTTATAAGTGTCGATCCCGAACACGGCCATATGGATATTAAGTTCCAAATAATAATGCCTGGTTTTAACTACGATCTTTCTCATCCAGGACGTGGTAAATCACACGGTTGGTTCTTTTTTACCACATACAATACTGAGGAAGCTAACACCTTACAGGAAGTTAATTCATCTCAGAATGATAAAGATTTTATTGCAGCAATAAACTGGAAAAAAGTGGAGGAGTATGTGAACAATGGTGGTGGAACTAAAGTACCGGCAAATTATGCACATAATATCTATGATGAAGCTACCCATACAGCTACCAGCACGATGAAAAAAGAAGTTCTTACCGTGAATCCACTTGAGGTGCCTGGCGCTGTATTCTTCCTACCTACGCCTAAATCACCTCATGGTTGTGATGTTGACCCTTCTGGTGAATATATTATTGGTAATGGTAAACTGTCTGCCGATCTTACCGTTCACTCTTTTGACAATATGATTGCTGCTATTGAAGGTGAAAAGTTTGATGGTGAAGCCTACGGAATTCCAATTTTAAAGTTTGAAGATGTCCTAGCTGGAACTGTAAAAAGCGGTGGATTGGGCCCGTTACACACAGAGTTTGATGGAAAAGGAAATGCATACACCACCTTCTTTATTTCTTCGGAAGTTGTAAAATGGAAACTAGGTACTTGGGAAGTTATTGATAGAAAACCTACTTATTACTCCGTAGGTCACTTGATGATTCCAGGTGGTAATTCAAGAAAACCTTTTGGTAAATATGTAGTAGCGTTAAATAAAATTACAAAGGATAGATATTTACCTGTAGGTCCCGAGATGGAACACTCCGCACAGATCTATGATATTTCTGGCGAAAAAATGGAACTACTTTATGATTTCCCTACGCACGGAGAGCCACACTACGCTGCTGGTATTCCGGCCGAGTTATTAGCATCAAAAGCTAAGAAAATCTATAGACTAGATGAAAATAAACACCCGTATGCCGTGACGAGTCCAGATCAGGCTAGAGTAGAGCGGAAAGGAAAAGAAGTGCATATCTACATGTCAACCATACGTAGTCACTTTACACCAGATAATATAGAAGGGGTGAAAGTTGGCGATAAGGTGTTTTTCCATATCACAAATCACGAGCAAGATTTTGATGTACCGCATGGGTTTGCGATGATAGGACAAAATACCTCAGAGTTACTGGTAATGCCGGGACAGACAAAAACATCTGTTTGGGAACCTAAAAAAGTAGGTGTGTGGCCGTTCTACTGTACAGATTTCTGTTCTGCTTTGCATCAAGAAATGCAAGGGTATGTTAGAGTTTCACCTGCAAATTCAACTATTGAATTAAGTTGGTCTTTAGGCGAAGATTAACACATAAAAAGTATTAGCGTCTTACTGGTTAGTGTTTTTGATTCTAATACTAAGGACGGGAGTTGATCGACTGCTCCCGTCTTTTTAACTCTTATTCAAAACAAATGAAAAAGGCATCCTTGTTAATGATTATTGGCTCTTTGCTCTTATTAGGCTTGTTCAAATTTCCGTTATGGAATATTATGCTAGGTGCGCCACAATATCCTGAACCTTTGGGGATGAATATCTACATAGATGGCATTCAGGGAATGAACGAATTTGACATTCAAAATATTGATGGGCTCAACCATTACATAGGGATGAAAACCATTCCTAAACCAAAGGATATGTGGGAATTTACTGTTTTTCCGATAGTAATAGGCACCATGGCAGCATTAGGTGTACTTATAGGTGTGTTAGGGTTTTTTGGTAACGTAGGTTATCAATGGTTTCTAGGTTGGCTTGTTGTAATGACCTTGTTAGGCATACTAGGAATGTATGATTTTAATCTCTGGATGCTAGATTATGGGACAAACCTTGATCCTAAGGCCATCATGAAATTACAAAATCCAGATGGTACTCCTATGAGTTATAAACCACCATTATTAGGACATCAAAAAATGCTCAATTTCGATGCATATTCTTATCCAAGACTAGGCGGTTATTTAATGGGCGTAGGAATGGTACTAACACTCGTTGCTTTTTTGGTAGGCAAACGTTCAAAAAATATAAAATCATGAAAATAGTAAGCAAATTTTGTTTTGTGACAATAGCCCTGTTTTTAATGGCTAGCTGTACCACAGGACCAAAATCGATAGACTACGGAAACGACGGTTGCCACTCTTGTAAAATGACTATCATAGATAAAATACACGGAGCCGAATTAATTACAGATAAAGGAAAAGTATTCAAATTTGATGCAACAGAATGTATGCTCAATTATATAATGGCCAATGAAGAACTTTCTGCACGTAGCTTGCTTACTAATTACTACGAAACGCCAACAGCACTTATTCCAACTAAAGAAGCGACATTCTTAATAAGCGAAAAAATGCCAAGTCCAATGGGAGCAAATCTTACGGCATTTAAAACAAAGGAAAGTGCAGTAAAAATGCAGATTGAAAAAGGCGGGGAATTATATACCTGGGAAACACTTAAAAACCATTTAGAAAGATAATTCTAGCACAACACGTTAAAAGCAATGATTTTACATAAATGGATCTTCCTACTTACTGGTTTTTTGACGCAGCTCGCTTTCGCTGAAACTATAACCGTATGCACTTCCTGCGATTATAATTCACTAAAGCAGGCCATCGAGATAGCTAAAGCCTGCGATACCATTTTAGTAAAAAAAGGAACGTATAAAGAGTACAACATTGTAGTAGACAAACCACTAACTATTAAAGGTGAAAACTACCCAATACTAGACGGAGAAGATAAAGGCGAAATTATTCGCATTGTTTCAGATGGGGTTACTATAGATGGGTTATTTATCATTAATGTTGGCACAAGTTATACCAGTGATCACGCTGCCATACGAGTAGTGAGGAGTGAAAATTTTTTAATTCAGAATGTTGTTCTGGAAAAGTTATTCTTCGGAATTTATCTCGAAAAATCAAACAATGGAAAAGTATATCACAACAAGATAATTGGCGATGCGCAGGACGAATATAACTCGGGTAACGGTATTCAACTTTGGTACTGCAAAAATGTAGTGGTAGAACGTAATATTGTACAAAAAGTAAGGGATGGGATTTATCTGGAATTTTCAGATTTTATAACCATACACGATAACGTAAGCACAGAAAATTTAAGGTATGGTTTGCATTTTATGTTTTCTAACGACGATGTGTATACCAATAATACGTTCGAGAATAATGGAGCTGGAGTGGCGGTCATGTTTTCGAAACGTATTATAATGCGCAACAATACCTTTCACAAAAACTGGGGAACTGCAGCATTCGGACTGTTACTAAAGGAGATTAACGATGCCGAAATTAGCGGTAATACCTTCAAAGAAAACACCGTAGGTATTCATATTGAAGGTTCTAACAGAATTGAGTACAAAAACAACAACTTCATCAGCAATGGGTATGCTATAAAAGTACTTGGAGCTTGTTATACGAATGTTTTTAAAAGAAATAATTTTTTATACAACTCATTTGATATTTCATATAACAGCCGATTAAACGACAATGTTTTCAAAAATAATTACTGGAGCAGTTACACAGGTTATGACTTAGATAAAGATGGCATTGGTGATGTTCCTTACAGGCCCGTAAAACTATTTTCCTATATCGTGAACAGAACTCCCGAAACCATCATTTTAATGCGAAGCCTGTTTATCGATATCATCGATTTTTCTGAAAAAGTTTCACCTGTATTCACGCCAGATTATCTGCTGGATGCCCAACCATTAATGAAAGCCTTACCCTATGATTAGTGTACAACAACTTTATAAGAAGTTTGGTAAAAACGAAGTGCTCTCAGGAGTAGATTTGGAAATTTCCGAAGGGGAGGTATTTGCAATTTTAGGTCCTAATGGTTCTGGAAAAACGACCTTAATCAAAGCTATTTTAGGAATGGTTTTGCCTAATAAAGGAACCATTTTAGTTAAAGAAAATTCCATTAAAAAAGCGTGGAACTATAGACGCGAAATAGATTACTTACCACAAATCGCTCATTTTCCTGGAAATCTTACGGTCAAGGAATTAATCAAAATGATTAAGGATATACGAGGTGGCACTGCGTCAAGAGAATTGGAGCTTATTACCATGTTTCAATTGGAACCCTTTTTATCAAAAAAATTAAGCAACCTCTCAGGAGGAACTACTCAAAAAGTAAACATCGTTTTGACCTTTATGTTTGATAGTCCGTTACTTATTTTAGATGAGCCTACCACAGGGTTAGACCCAGTATCACTTATACAATTAAAAGAGCTAATTGCTTCTGAAAAAGAAAAAAAGAAGACCATACTGATTACATCGCATAGTATGAGTTTTGTAGAAGCTGTAACCAGAGATATTGTATTTCTATTGGAAGGAAAAATATATTACAAAGGCAGTATTTCAGCATTAAAACAGAAGACGGAGCAACAAGATTTTGAGCACGCCATTGCATCTTTATTACAACATAGTTATGATTAAAATACTAAAATACAGTTGTTACGATTTACTTAGAAGCCGGTGGAGTTATGTCTATTTTATATTCTACCTACTCTTAGGGTTCGTCTTGCTTTTTCTAAATAATGACCTTTCAAAAGCAGTCATCACATTGCTAAATGTAGTCATCGTTTTAGTACCTTTAATAGGGACGGTGTTTGGCGTAATGTACTATTATAATTCTAAGGAATTTACCACACTGCTTTTGTCCCATCCCATGAAGCGTTCTACCATATTTTTAGGCCAGTATTTTGGTGTCGCATCCTCCTTATCTTTAAGTTTATTATTAGGTTTAGGCATTCCTTTTTTAGCCTACGGAGTTTTTAAATCCGCAGCCATTTGGGATTTCGGTTTACTCTTGGTTGTAGGTGTTTTTCTCACCTTTATTTTTACAGCGTTTGCTTACACGATAGCCCTTTACAATGAAAATAAAATAAAAGGATTTGGTTATGCAATAATGCTATGGCTATGTATGGCAGTTATCTACGACGGACTCTTTCTACTCAGTCTTATCGCTTTTGAAGAATACCCTTTAGAAAATGTATCCCTCATTGGCACCATGCTCAACCCAATAGATTTGTCTCGGGTTTTAATATTACTAAAGCTTGATATTTCGGCACTTCTTGGTTATACTGGAGCTGTATTTCAGAAATTTTTTGGCAACCAGTGGGGCTTTTTTACTGCGCTGGTTGTATTACTATGTTGGGTAATTGCACCTCTCTTCTTTATGAAACGGAAAGTGATGCGAAAGGATTTTTAGAATTACAACGGAGGCTTCTCCTTCTAATGCAAATTCTGATACTGATAAAAATCATAGATAGGCCATTAAGATTCTTCTATTTTTGGCGATGGAAAAAGAATATTTCAAAAATAAAATATGAAAATTGATAGTAAAGAATATGTACATAAGGCGATTTCGTATCCCGAATATAAACTACTTTTTAAACAATTGGTTAAAGAGGAAAGAACTACGGGTAATGAGCAAAGTCGGGAGAAAATCGATTTTACCAAACTTAATTGGAGTAGGACAAAGAGGCTAGATAAAACAGTAATACTTTCAGATAGTGCAATAGCAATTTTTAAAGAATTGAATACGCCTCAAACATGGTTGGTGATTACTGAAACCTGGTGTGGAGACGCTGCCCAAACGCTTCCGTTTTTAAATAAAATTGCCGCTCTCAATGAAAATATAAATCTAAAATTAGTTCTTCGTGATGAAAATGAGGAGTTAATGAATTCTTTTCTCACGAATGGGTCACAGTCTATTCCCAAATTAATTATTCTAGACAGTAACAACCATGTTATAGATACCTGGGGGCCGCGATCTTCCAGAGCTACTCAATTGGTGAACGATTATAAGAAACTTCACGGACAACTGGATGCAGATTTTAAAAAAGCGCTTCAAATATGGTATAATAATGACGAAGGAGTCGCTATTATCGAGGATCTGATTTCGGTCATAAAAGTTTCAGTATAATTTAAATTGTAAATTCAGAATATGTCAAAATCTTTACAATTAGTCACACCACAAGAGGCTATTTCAGTTGTTAAATCTAACAATCGAATTTTTTTTCAGGGGGCTGCCATGACCCCAAATCTCTTAATAGATACATTATGCAGACGCTATAATGAACTCGAAAATGTTGAGATCATCCAAATCCATACCCATGGAGATGCCATGTATACACGGGCGCCTTATTCCAACGCGTTTCAGCTTAGCAGTTGTTTTGTTGGAAGTAACGTTCGAGAAGGTATTGCATCGCATAGAGGAGATTACATCCCTGTATTTTTAAGTGAGATACATTGGTTGTTTAGAAAAAATATTCTACCTCTAGATGTTGCATTTATTCAAGTTTCCCCACCCGATAAGCATGGGTATTGTTCGCTGGGCGTTTCGGTAGATATTACCTTGCCAGCAATACAAACGGCCAAAAAAGTAATTGCACTTATCAATCCAAAAGTGCCCAGAACCCATGGTGATGGCGTTATACATATTAGCAATATCACTTACGGAGTCGAAATCGACACCCCAATTCATGCGTCGATCCTAACCGAACCAACATCAATCGAGATAACCATCGGGAAGCATATAGCTAATATTATTGAGGACGGGGCTACCTTACAAATGGGGATTGGTAATATTCCAAATGCTGTGCTCAATAACCTTTCAAACCATAAGCGATTAGGTATTCATACCGAAATGTTTAGCGATGGTATTTTGCCTCTTGTTGAAAAGGGAATAATTACGGGAGAAGAAAAGAAAATAAAAACAGGAAAGATTGTTACTTGTTTTGCCATGGGAACTCAAAAGTTATACGATTTTGTGGATGATAATCCAATTTTTCACTTTAAAGAAGCAGGATATACCAACGACACAGCAATTATTAGGCAGAATCCAAAAGTAACGGCTATTAATAGTGCTATTGAGATTGATCTTACTGGACAGGTGTGTGCAGATTCAATTGGAGCCTATCAATATTCAGGGGTTGGTGGGCAGATGGATTTTATTCGTGGAGCATCACTTTCAGAGGGGGGGAAACCCATTATAGCAATGCCTTCGGTAACCAATAAAGGGGTGTCCAAAATCACACCCTTTCTTAAAGAAGGGGCAAGTGTTACAACTACAAGGGCACACGTACATTATGTGGTAACTGAATATGGCGTTGTAAATCTTTTCGGAAAAGGGCTGGAGCAAAGAGCAAAAGCCCTTATTTCCATTGCGCATCCAGATCATCGGGAAGCCTTGGAACGGGAAGCCAGTAAACGATTCTGGAGATAAAATACCTGTGTAAGTAACATCTTAAAAGTAAGTACAATAATCCTTTAGGGATACTGTGTGAAATTAAATAAGTCACATTCTGCTATCTCAGTCCGAGTTATAATTTATGAGTCAGTATTTATTAAAAACTAAATATCCCGTGTTTATGATTTATATCATAAAATAGCCTGCCTGTAAATCCTAATTTTGTGTCAAAGATTATAAGATGCAACAGCTCACTATAGCTCGTCAGCAACCGTTGGTTCTGGCTTCTGTTTTTTTATGGCTTGGTTTTTTGGGCACCATTAGTTTTATGGAAGCTTGGTTAAAATTTCGCGCCCCAGGAATAACTCTAGAACTAGGCTTAGGAATTGGTCGCTTGGTGTTTAATGCATTAAATAAGGTAGAATGGGTTCTTTTACTGAGTATTTTAGGTGGGCTACTTTATTACAAACAGACCGTAATCCAAAGACAACTTATTTTTTTAGTAATCCCTTGCCTATTGCTTTTATTACAAACATTATGGTTGTTACCAGCACTAGATCATCGAGCCGAAATGGCTATCCTTAAACAATCACTTCCTCCATCAAACCTACATTTTTATTACGTGGTTATGGAGATAATCAAAGCGGCTTGTCTTTTTAGCTACGGAAAAAGTCTTTTTAAAATTAGAGCCATTTCCGAAGCAACCATATAACAAGACAAAATTTCAAAATAACACAGATAAAAGAGTAAAACGTATGGAAAATGTATTAGAAAAAACAATTGGACAAATCGTTGCAGAAGACTATAGAACTGCACAAATATTCAAGAACTACAAAATTGATTTTTGCTGTAAAGGCGATCGAAGTATTGAAGAGGTTGCTGAAAAGAATAAACTGGATGCAACTCGTATCTTGCAGGAAATTGAATCAATACAACAGCATAAAAATGATGAGGTAATTGATTTCAAGTCATGGCCATTGGATCTTCTTGCCGATTATATTGAGAAAACACATCATCGGTATGTGGAGGCAAAAATTCCTGTCTTAAAACAATACTTGGATAAATTATGCAAAGTCCATGGAAGCGAACATCCCGAATTATTCACAATTACAGATTATTTTAAAAGTTCGGCAGGTGAATTGGCAGCGCATATGAAAAGAGAGGAGCTGATTCTCTTTCCAGCGGTACGAAAAATGACTTTGGCAGCTACAACAGGAATTCGCTTTACTCAAGGACATTTTGGAAGCATTGAAAACCCAATTCAGAAAATGATGGAGGAACACGAAACGGAAGGAGATCGGTTTAGAGAAATAAGCGAGCTCAGTAATACCTATACTCCTCCAGCCGACGCTTGTAATACCTATCGGGTAACCTTTTCCTTGCTTCAGGAATTTGAAGAAGACCTACACAGACATATTCATTTGGAGAACAATATTTTATTTCCGAAAGCAATCCAAATGGAAGAACAGCTTCAATTGCTCAAAACCGAATAATTTTGGGCGATTTAAAACCAATTAAACGGCATAAAGCTTTACAACCATTGAGTCGCCAACATCATTTTGGATTATTGTATTCCTGGAAGATTCGTCGAGGTTTTTCCAAAAATATTCCTATAGAACGAATGTCAGCTTTCAGTTCTTGGTTTTACATTCACCAAATCATCCCTCATTTTGAAGCAGAAGAACACTATATCTTTCCTATTCTTAAACCTGATGATGAACTTGTACAACGTGCCTTAAAAGAGCACCGTAGCATCAAACGCCTTTTCGAAGATAAGAAGAACCCTGTACGATCATTGAGCCTGCTTGAAGAGGAATTGCAGGCTCATATTCGTTTTGAAGAACGCGTATTGTTTAATAAAATCCAGGAGGTAGCAACTTCTTCAGAACTCATAAAAATTGAAGCCCTACACACTCCCGAGCCGAAACTTACAACATATATCGATCCGTTTTGGGAGTAAAATGAATTCAACTGACAGATGTCATATTTTAGGAATCTTCATAACAGCACCTTTGCGAAAGGTATCATGAGCAAATTTTAATATATGACTTCTTGTTTCCATTGCGGAGATCCGTGTGATGAAGAAATTATTTCACAATTAGAGAAAAACTTCTGCTGTTTTGGTTGTAAGACGGTGTATGATATTTTAAACGATAATGATCTTGGATATTATTACGAATTAGAAAAATCGCCAGGCACATCTCCAAAACTAACTGAAGCCAAATTCGATTTTCTGGACAATCCAGCCATCGCTAAAAAGTTGTTAGAATTTGACGAGGGCGGTACACAAGTCGTTTCCTTTTTAATCCCATCCATTCATTGTAGTTCGTGTATTTGGGTACTCGAAAATCTAAACAAATTACATGCTGCCGTGCTCACGTCACAAGTTAACTTTCCTGAAAAAACGGTGCGGATTACTTTTTCTTCTGAAATTTTGAACCTCAAACAATTAGTGCTTTCGTTAGCAAAATTAGGGTATGAGCCCTACATTTCTCTCGATGATGCCCAGCCTAAAAAACGGAATCATAACAAAACCCTTATCTACAAATTAGGGGTGGCGGGTTTTGCCTTCGGAAATGTGATGTTCCTTTCTTTTCCTGAATACTTTGAAGAAACCGAATTCTGGTTGGATCAGTTTAAGCATCTTTTTCGTTGGTTGATGTTTGCTTTTTCGTTACCCGTAGTATTTTACTCGGGACAAGATTATTTTATCTCCGCTTATAAAGGACTGCGTTCCAAAATTTTAAATATTGATGTGCCCATAGCGTTGGGTATTTCGGTATTATTTATGAGAAGTACGATTGATATTATTCTAGATACAGGTTCTGGATTTTTTGATAGTCTCACGGGCTTAGTTTTCTTCTTGTTACTGGGGAAGTTTTTTCAGCAGAAAACTTACGCCTATCTTTCGTTTGAGCGGGATTATAAATCGTATTTCCCCATGGCAGTAACGCAGCTTTTTAGAAAGACTACTGGCGCTTATTCCGAAGCACAAACCGAAGTCCACCTCATTAAAAAGGGTGACCGACTGCTCATTCGAAATAACGAACTTATTCCCGTGGATGCCATTTTATTAAAAGGCGATGCCCTTATAGATTATAGTTTTGTGACGGGAGAAGCGGTTCCCGTATCAAAATTATCTGGAGATAAGGTGTATGCGGGCGGAAAACAGCAAGGTGGTGTGTTAGAAATTGAAGTCTTAAAACCCGTTTCACAAAGCTACCTCACACAGTTATGGAGTAATGAAATTTTCAGCAAAACCAAAACAAGTGGTTTTCAAACGATTACGGATGGTATTAGCAAACAATTTACCGTAGCGATCGTAAGCATTGCTTTTCTCGCCACACTTTTCTGGCTCTCTTATGACCCAAGCAAGGCGTTTAATGTGTTTACAGCAGTACTAATTGTAGCCTGTCCTTGTGCCATCGCTCTTGCAGCTCCTTTTACATTGGGAAATGTTTTACGGCTTTTTGGAAATAAGAAATGGTATGTAAAAGAAGCTTCGGTCATTGAACAAATAGCGAAGGTGGATACGTTGGTGTTTGATAAAACCGGAACATTGACATCAACCCATCAAAACAGTATTATATATGAAGGAGTGCAACTTTCCGAAGAAGAAAAAAAGCTCTTGTCAACCTCATTGCGCAACTCTAATCATCCCTTAAGTAGGTCGCTTTACAAGGATTTAAAAAGAAATAATAGTCACACATTAGATGATTATGAAGAGGTTGTTGGTAAAGGCATTTTCGCCAAAACAGCTCAAAATCACATTAAAATAGGTTCTTACAATTTTGTAACAGAAATAGTTTCAGAACTAGAAATACCTAATAACAAACAGCAAACGGCTATTCATATTAGCACGAATGACAGCTATAAAGGTTGCTATATTTTCAATAATGAATATCGAAATGGGATTGAAGATACGATGCAAAGGTTAGCTCAAAAATACAAACTCATCGTACTTTCTGGGGACAACGATGGCGAACTGGAACATTTATCACAACTAATGCCACAGGGCACCGAATTTTATTTTAATCAGAAACCAGCGCACAAGCTACATTTCATTAAAAAATTGCAAGAGAATGGCAAGACCGTATTAATGATGGGTGATGGTCTTAACGATGCAGGAGCTTTAAAGCAAAGTGATGTAGGCATCGCTATTTCTGAAGATACAAACGTATTTACGCCCGCCTGTGATGGAATTCTGGATGCCAGCGTTTTCACTAGCATTCCAAATTTCTTAGAGGCGTCAAAACGAGGGGTTCAAATTATAAAGTGGAGTTTTCTCTTTTCGCTTTGCTACAACCTTATTGGATTGGCATTTGCGGTAACGGGGCACTTAAAGCCTGTGGTGGCGGCAATTTTAATGCCATTGAGTTCTATAAGTATTGTAGTGTTTACTACACTCATGGTGCGATGGTATGCAGGTAAATCTATCAATAATGAATGAGCCAAATCCCATACAGCATTTTCATCAATGGTTTTGTATTGTAAAAGATCAATTCCCAGAAATTGAAGTCAATGCAATGGCGTTAACAACGTTAGGAACAGACGGTTTTCCGAACACGAGAATGGTTCTTTTAAAGCAATATACATGGGAAGGCTTTATTTTCTATACGCAGTACACCAGTTCAAAAGGAAAAGCAATCGCTAAAAACAGTAAGGTGTGCCTTTCATTCTCGTGGGAAAAGGCAAAAAAGCGCATTACAATCCTAGGAACTGCTGAGAAAGTTAGCCAAGCACAGTCTGAAGCCTATTTTGAAGCGCGCCCTCGTGGGAGTCAATTGAGCGCTTGGGCATCTCAACAGAGTGAATCTGTAACTTCGAGAAAAGCTTTAGAAGAAAGCTATCATCACTTTGAAGACTTATTTAAAAATGAATCAATAGCAAAACCAGAGCGATGGGGTGGGTATATCGTGCGACCTATGGAGCTATTGTTTGAAGAATCCTTTGAGAACGTTATGAAGTGTATCAAGTACATAGTAATCGATGATCTTGATTGGCAAAAAGATATTCGTTACGCTTATATACCACGAAATTTTCAAAACTGACATTCGTCATATTTTAAAAAATCTTTCACATTTACTTTTACACCATAATTCAGGTAGGTATGAGTATTATTTATGTGTTACTGGCGATTAGTGTCATAGTCGCCGTTGTCTTTTTTATAGCCTTTATCATTTCAGTAAAAAGCGGTCAGTATGACGATACGTACACGCCTTCGGTACGTATGCTTTTTGAAGATGAGGTCGTCAAAGAAGCAACGCCACCTTCCTTAGAAACTTCAGAAAAAAAACCAACTAATTCAAATACCAAAGACGCATAATTATGGAAGTTGAAAAGTTCTATTATGACAATAAAATTGTTCGAAAATTTATAGTAGCTACAATGCTTTGGGGGATTGTGGGAATGAGCATAGGGTTGCTTTTGGCCTTTCTATTTCTATTTCCAAATATGACCGATGGTATCTCGTGGCTTAGTTTTGGTCGTCTGCGTCCATTACACACCAATGCAGTTATTTTCGCCTTTGTAGGGAACGCCATTTTCGCTGGGGTTTATTACTCTACGCAACGACTACTTAAGGCTAGAATGTGGAAAAACTGGTTGAGTAACCTTAATTTTTGGGGATGGCAGGCCATTATTGTAGGTGCGGCGATTACGTTGCCATTAGGGTATACTACCTCTAAAGAATATGCCGAGTTAGAGTGGCCTTTTGATATTGCCATTGCTATTATCTGGGTAGCCTTTGGAGCCAACTTAATAGGAACAATATTAAAGAGAAGACAACGCCATTTGTATGTTGCGATATGGTTCTATCTCGCAACTTTTGTTACGGTAGCGGTACTTCATATTGTAAATAGTATTGAAATTCCTGTGAGTGCCTTAAAAAGTTACTCGGTATATGCAGGGGTACAAGATGCCTTGGTGCAATGGTGGTATGGACACAACGCGGTGGCGTTCTTTCTAACGACACCTTTCCTGGGATTGATGTATTATTTTGTTCCTAAAGCTGCCAACAGACCTGTGTATTCTTACAAGCTTTCTATTGTCCACTTTTGGTCACTTATCTTTATTTATATCTGGGCAGGCCCTCACCATTTATTGTATTCGGCTTTGCCAGATTGGGCACAAAACTTAGGAGTGGCTTTTTCAATAATGCTACTTGCGCCTTCTTGGGGTGGGATGATTAACGGATTGTTAACCCTTCGGGGTGCATGGGATAAAGTGCGTACAGATCCAGTGCTTAAATTTATGGTCGTGGCGATTACGGGATACGGGATGGCAACCTTTGAAGGGCCTATGCTATCGCTTAAGAACGTAAATGCGATTGCACATTTTAGTGATTGGGTCATTGCCCACGTACACGTAGGAGCACTTGCTTGGAACGGATTCTTAACCTTTGGTATGATCTATTGGTTGGTGCCTAGATTGTTTAAAACCAAATTATATTCAATCAAATTAGCCAATGCCCACTTCTGGATAGGAACCTTAGGGATTATTTTATATGCGCTTCCTATGTATGTTGCTGGATTTGTACAAGCCTCCATGTGGAAACAATTTAATCCCGATGGAACGCTTACGTACGGAAATTTTCTAGAAACAGTTAGCGCGATTATGCCCATGTACTGGATGCGCGCCATTGGAGGTAGTATGTTTATTGTAGGTGCTTTTATTGCGCTATACAATGTCATAATGACGGCACGTAAAGGGTCTAAGGTTACTGATGAATTGGCTGAAGCTGCACCGCTGCAGCGGGTCACAAATAAGCGTACTTCAAAAGAGGGATATCACACTTGGTTAGAACGTCGTCCCGTAAAACTTACCATTTTCGCTACCATAGCGATACTAATTGGAGGTGCGGTACAAATTATACCATCGTTGATGGTAGATGAATATGTGCCTATTATTTCAAGCGTAAAACCATATAGTCCTTTAGAATTAGAAGGTCGTGACCTCTACATTAGAGAAGGTTGTGTGTCTTGTCACTCGCAAATGGTACGCCCGTTTAGAAGTGAAGTAGAGCGGTATGGCGAATACTCCAAGGCCGGAGAATATGTATACGACCATCCGTTTTTATGGGGAAGCAAACGTACGGGGCCAGATTTGCTTCGCGTAGGAGGGAAGTACAGCGACAATTGGCACTTAAACCACTTTTACGACCCACAAAGCACCTCTTCTGGCTCCATAATGCCATCTTATAAATGGCTTATAGAGAATGAATTGGACAAATCTTTGACGCAAGATAAAATGGAAGCAATGGTGAGCTTAGGAGTTCCCTACACCGAAGAAGAAATTGCCAACGCACAACAGTGGATGACAGCCCAAGGAACTACCATCGAACAAAACCTCTACAACGATCCGGATTTTGCAAAAACCTACGAAGCAGATAAGAAGTTTGCACTAGAAAACGACGAGGATTTTATTGAAATGAAAGACCGAGAAGTTGTGGCCTTGATTGCCTATTTACAGCGATTAGGAACCGATATTAAAGTAAAAACAAATGCTAATTCTGCTACTAAAATCGAATAATTATGTTACGATACATCAAAGGAAATCTCGAAAATATAGACGGCGTAGCAATCTATCCTATTATATCATTATTGATCTTTTTTATCTTCTTTGCAGTGCTTTTTTATTGGGTATGGACCGCCAAAAAAGAGCATATAGAAGAAGTAAGTAATATTCCATTAGAAAATGACGAAAACGATACATCACTATGAGAACAACAGCATCCTATTTACGCATTATTGGATTTATAGCTATAGCTTTCTTTTTATTTGAAATTATTGCCGATGCAGGTGAACAATGGGCTTTAGAAAAATACCCCATTCTTTGGGCAGTACTAGGCGTTGTCCTTGTATTCTCCATCGCTGTAGAATTAATTGTTGAAGCGCTTCAAAACATACTTTTTAAAGGGTTGAGTGACGAAGCAAAAGCTCGGTACGTAGCCGAAGAAGTAGTGAAAAAGAAAAATCAATTCAGCTGGATAAAACGAAAGTACAGCAACCTTTTAGGAAGTAAGCCCATCCAGGAAGAACACGAGATTATCCTCGACCATAATTATGATGGCATTAAAGAGTTAGATAACAAACTCCCACCTTGGTGGGTCTATAGTTTTTACGCATCCATAGTTTTTGCGGTTGTGTACATGGCTCGATATCATATTTTTGATGACATAAATCAGGATGAAGAATATGATCTCGCTGTGGCGGAAGCACAAATAGAAATTGAGAATTATAAAAAAACAGCAAAGAATTTAGTAGATGTAAACACGGTCGTGGTGCTAACCGATCCGGCAGATATAACGGCTGGAAAAAACATTTTCACACAAAACTGTATTGCCTGTCACAAGGCAGATGGTGGTGGTGGGATAGGTCCTAATCTCACCGATAATTACTGGATATTAGGCGGTGGCATTAAGAAGGTGTTTAATACTATTTCTGAAGGTGGGCGTGATGGCAAGGGAATGGTTTCCTGGAAATCTGATCTAACACCCTTGGAAATGGCGCAAGTTTCCAGTTATGTATTACAATTTAAAGGAACCACTCCCGCCGAACCAAAAGATCCTGAAGGCGATATTTGGGTAGATCCCGATGCGCCTGAGCAAGCTGTTTTAAAAGTAAACGATTCCACGGCTGTTATAGTACCGGGCGATAATTAGGGAGTTGCCCTGCGTTGCTTTTCTCGGGCAAAGCAACACAGAGCCGGGCTTTCGCTACTCGCTTTTTGTGATATCACCTTGAGCACATTCGAAAAGTTTGGTGGGCACAAAAGAGCTCAAACAAACCGCTCTATCCCTAACTCGGTATAGTGAAACTAGTTAACAGAAGGATTACCATTGAATGCTTGCGTATGAAGGATTTAGAAACAAGAAAAGATATAGAGTTGTTGGTCAATTCATTTTATAGCAAAGTGAAAATAGACCCTACTATTGGTTACATTTTTACTGAAGTTGTCAACGTAGATTGGGAAGAACATTTGCCAAAAATGTATAGCTTTTGGGAAACTATCATTTTTGGATCTACTTCATTTAAAGGAAACCCAATTCGCACACACAAAGAGCTAAGTTGGAAAACAAAAATGGGCGAAGAGCAATTTGATAGGTGGTTAGCACTTTGGACACAAACAATAGATGAAAAATTTAAAGGAATAAGAGCTGATGAAATAAAGCAACGCGGTAAAAACATTGCTGGTTTAATGCTTTTTAAAATCCAACAATTAGAAAGATAACGATATGGTACTATTAAATGAATTATTCGAGGACGTAACATTAAGCAATAAACCGCTCACACGGGTTCTTTTTAAAAAACACGGGATTCACATTTTAGCCGTTGGTCTTAAAAAAGGACTTCTTTTTCCTGAACATACAACACCCGTAAAGGCAAAGTTATGCGTATTGGATGGCGAGATTGAATTTAGAATTTCAAATAAGGTAATAAAATTATCAAGTCTCGATACGTATGAAATACCAGTAGATATTCCACATTCCGTAATGGCAACAGCAGATGCCATTTTTATGATAATTAAGAATACTAAAAAGTGATCTCTAATGGCAGAACAGGGACAAGATAACTTTCGAGATACCATAGGAACCTTGAGTGAAGATGGAAAGCGGGCATGGGTATTTCCTAAAAAACCAGTTGGTAAATGGTATGAGTATCGCAAATATGTGAGTTATGTATTATTAGCTTTTCTGTTTTCTGCACCTTTTATTAAAATAGGGGGCAACCAGTTTTTAATGTTCAATGTACTGGAGCGACGTTTCAATATTTTTGGCTATCCATTCTGGCCACAAGATTTTCATCTGTTTGTTATTATGATGTTACTGGGAGTGGTCTTCGTGGTTTTTTTTACAGTGGCTTTTGGAAGGTTATTTTGTGGATGGGTGTGTCCGCAAACTATATTTATGGAAATGGTGTTCCGTAGGATTGAGTATTGGATTGATGGCGACAGAGGAAAACAAATACGCCTCGCAAAAATGCCTTGGAATGCTGAAAAGATTAAAAAAAGAATGTTGAAATGGAGTATCTTTTTCATTATTTCTTTTTTAATAGCAAATGTGTTCTTGGCCTATTTAATTGGTGGCGACCGTTTACTACACTATATCATAGAGGGTCCTTTAAGTCATACAAGCACACTCATATCATTACTTATTTTCACGGGAGTATTTTATTTTATTTTTGCTTGGTTTAGAGAGCAAGTATGCATTATAGCTTGCCCATATGGTAGGTTGCAAGGAGTGCTTTTGGATAATAAATCGATTGTAGTTGCCTATGACCACAAGCGTGGAGAACGCGAGGAAGGTAGGTCAAAATTTAAGAAAAATGAAAATCGCGAGGACATTGGAAAAGGTGATTGTATAGATTGTTTTCAGTGTGTACATGTATGTCCTACGGGTATCGATATTAGAAATGGTACACAACTAGAGTGTGTAAACTGCACTGCTTGTATAGATGCTTGCGATAGCATTATGGATTCTGTAGATCTTCCCAAAGGGCTTATTCGCTATACAAGTGAAGAAAATATAGAGAAGAAGAAAAAGTTTGAATTCGGTCCAAGATTAAAAGGATACACAGCTGTGTTGTTTATACTTACTGCGGTATTGGTGGGGATGCTTTTTTTACGAAATGATGTAGAGGCAAGGATATTACGATTGCCGGGGCAATTATATGAGCGTAAAGCAGATACTATAATTAGCAATGTATACACCTTCAAATTGATAAATAAAACAACTGAAGAAATTTCTGAGGTAACGTTTAAACTTTTATCTCATCCTGGGAGCATAGAAATAGTTTCTCACGAAACATTTGTAGTTCCCGCACAAGGATTGGCAGAAGGTACTTTGTTTATTGAAATAAACACTAGCGCATTAAGCGGAGATAAAGACCGATTAGAAATTGGGGTATACAGTAATTCAACATTAATAGAAACTACAACGGCATCTTTTTTGGGACCACGCAGTTATAAATAAAACGCTATGAAAATTAATTGGGGAACAGGTTTAGTAATAGGGATGGCGCTTTTTATGTGTTTCATTCTATATATGGTCATCACAATGAGTACCAATAAAGAGTACAGCCACGATTTAGTAACAGAAGCCTACTATGAAAAGGAAATGTTATACCAAAATGAAATAGATGCAGAAACGAATGCTGTTAATCTAAGCAGTAAAATTACGGGAAGTAAGACACCAGAAGGTTGGCTTTTAAAATTTCCTGAAGAACTAGTATCCTCTAAAATTGAAGGTACGGTGTTCCTATATAGACCTTCCAGTAAACAACTGGATTTCGATTTTCCAATCGAACTTTCTGGTTCAATTTTGCTCATACCTGACGAACGTTTATTGGAAGGTCGCTGGAACATTACCATTTCTTGGGAGTATGAGGATACTTCTTATTTATATAAAAATCAAATTGTGTATTAACTATGTGGGGAGCAGCACTCTTATTTGGATTGTTAGGCAGCTTTCACTGCGTGGGAATGTGTGGTCCCATTGCTTTCTTATTGCCGGTTGATAGAACAAATACGTGGCGAAAATCGATTCAAATAGGACTATACCACGTAGGACGTCTTATTTCTTATGGGATTATCGGCCTGCTATTTGGACTGTTGGGAAAAAGTTTTTCTCTTTTTGGATTGCAGCAGCAATTATCTATTGTCATTGGGGTGCTTATGATTTTAGCAGCAGTCTTTCCCAAAAAATGGATGGCTAAAATGAGTGTCTCTAAACCCATTTTTATAGGGATATCCCGCATTAAATCCTCTTTAGGCCAGCAGCTTAAAAAAAAGACACCAGACACATTTTTTACTATTGGTTTTTTAAATGGTTTTCTGCCCTGCGGCTTAGTATATCTCGCTGTTTTTACAGCAATCGTTTCTGGAAGTGTGTTGGAAGGAGGTCTTTATATGGTGCTTTTTGGGATAGGTACAATACCGCTTATGACTACAGCAATATATTTGGGTAACTTGATAACGGGAGTCGTTAAAACCAGAATTAGAAAAGCAATACCGATAGTTATAGTGCTTTTTGGTTTTCTATTTATTCTACGAGGTTTAGGACTTGGTATTTCTTTTATTTCTCCTAAGCCAATGGTTGCTCAGGTTGAAGCAAAGTATGAATGTCACTAATCAATATTTTATAATAATCTAAAATCGATATCTATGAATTTTTTAAATATGCCCTTGGTTAATTGGGGAATGGGAACTGCGCTTATTATAGTTTTCGCCGTTGTTTGCGTGATACTTTCAGTAGTTATTTACACTATGGTGCAGAGTGGGAAGAAGAAAAAAGACGAATAAAAAAAGGGAAGTCAATTATCACATTGCTTCCCTTTTCATTTTCACCACTAAACTTAAATAGTCATAGAAAATAATTGTGTTTCGGGTTTTTCGCGATGTAATCGTAGATCAAAAGCCATGCATATATTACGGATAAACGGCTTTCCTTTTTCGGCTACTTGAATTCCGTCTGGTTTTAAAAAAATAAGTTCATCTGTTTCGGGTTCTCTTAATTGCTCTAGGATTATAGGGAACGATGAGTTTTTTAATTCGTCAGTATGCCAGGACGTTTCAAATCTACACATCAGGTTTAAAATATGTTGTCTTATGATAAGATCTTCATCAGTTAACATATGCCCTCTAAATACAGGGATAATTCCTTTCGATACTAAGTCTTGATATGCTTCAATTCCTTTTTCATTTTGAGCAAAACCAGTCCAGCTATCGCTAATGGCCGATGCTCCTAAGCCTATCATTACATCTGTCTTAGAGTTTGTGTAGCCCATAAAGTTTCGATGTATAGTTTTGTTTTTTAGTGCTGTATACAAACTGTCGCTGGGTAAAGCAAAGTGATCCATCCCAATTTCTACATATCCAGCTTCAAGAAGTAGTTTTTTACCCAATGCATACATCGCTCGCTTTTCTTCTGCAGAAGGGAGGTCGGCATCTTTAAAACCGCGTTGTCCATTTCCTTTCATCCAGGGCACGTGTGCGTAGCTGTAGAATGCAATCCGGTCTGGACGTAACTGTGTAGTGATTTCAATGGTTTTCCGGATGTGTTTCTTTTTCTGAAATGGTAAACCAAAGATTAAATCGTGACTTATTGATGTATATCCTACTTTGCGTGCATCCTCCGTAGCACGTATTACATTTTCAATGGGCTGCACTCTATGAATAGCTCGTTGCACCGTATCATTATAATCTTGTACACCATAACTTACTCTGTTAAAGCCAAAGGAAGCAAGAACCTCTAAATGCTCTATGGTCGTATTATTAGGATGTCCTTCAAAACTAAACTCATACTCTTTCGCCTTTTGTACTCTTCTTAAGAGCCCTTCCATCAGCATTTGTAGATTTTCCGGACTATAAAAAGTAGGCGTGCCACCGCCTATGTGTAGTTCTTTTATAATTGGCTTTTCTCCAAAAAGTTCGATGTATAACTCTAATTCCTGCAAAATAGATTTTAAATACGGAATTTCCACAGAGTGGTTTTTTGTAATGCGCTTATGGCAACCGCAAAAGGTACAGAGGCTTTCACAAAATGGAAGATGAATATATAGGCTAATGCCTTGTGAAGCATTAGTACTTTTAAAACTTTTGATTATTTTTTGTTTCCAGGCCTTCAAGAAAAAGGTGTCACTATCCCAGTATGGTACTGTGGGATAACTTGTATACCGAGGGCCTGCTACATTATATTTCGCTATTAGGGAATTGCACATAATTGTAAATTAAGAAGCGAAACCATACACTATAATCGCAAAATTGATTAGCACACTTGCTATCAGTAGTTTATAGATTATCGAAGGTTTTTGTAAGGTCAAAATCGCTGCGTTATGTGTACTACAAATCGCTACTGTTATAAATACCAGAAACATTTGTAGAAAACCATTTCCATGAAGCAGTGATGCCATCACAGCAAGAGATCCTATGCATGTGGAAGCTAACATTCCTATGGCAGAATAACCAATAATATTTTGAGTGTAGTCTTTTTGAAATTTTGCTAGCGTTGTCATTATTTATCTATTTAAGAATTTAAGACAAAACTACAATTGCGCTATAGGTTAAAATATGATAAATATCAGTCAAATAAGAAATCCCACCCCATCATCATCTTTCCTTTACCAAAAACTAAAATTTAAGATTAGCGAACGGGCGAGCTGGCGTGTTGGAATTCGAATCCCGAAGGTGAAACGAGAAAAGCCACCCGAAGGTGGCTTTTTGAGTGGAGCCTGCCTGCCAGAGGCACGAAAGGTAGTAGGTGATTATAAACGTATGATCCCTACTAGCCCCAATCCTGCAATTACAACTGCCAGTGCTTGCCGTCCTGGTGTCTAAAAACAACAAAACCCGATCAAGCGAAAATGCTTGTCGGGTTTATTATGTTTTCAGCCACAACGCAGTTGTGAGTGATTGTGGAGCCGGAGGGATTACCTAAGGTGATCCCTTAATAGCTCCAGTCTTGCAAATACAACTGCCAGTGCTTGCAGCCCTGGTGTCTAAAAACAACAAAACCCGATCAAGCGAAAATGCTTGTCGGGTTTATTATGTTTTCAGTCACAACGCAGTTGTGAGTGATTGTGGAGCCGGAGGGATTACCTAAGGTGCTCCCTTAATAGCTCCAGTCTTGCAAATACAACTGCCAGTGCTTGCAGCCCTGGTGTCTAAAAACAACAAAACCCGATCAAGCGAAAATGCTTGTCGGGTTTATTATGTTTTCAGCCACAACGCAGTTGTGAGTGATTGTGGAGCCGGAGGGATTACCTAAGGTGATCCCTTAATAGCTCCAGTCTTGCAAATACAACTGCCAGTGCTTGCAGCCCTGGTGTCTAAAAACAACAAAACCCGATCAAGCGAAAATGCTTGTCGGGTTTATTATGTTTTCAGTCACAACGCAGTTGTGAGTGATTGTGGAGCCGGAGGAACCAGAACGGAGCGGCTATTTAGACTGTGAATAGGGGGTTTCAAGACCCCTGAAATTTATGCGCACCGAATAGGTGACTTTTTAACATTTGTTTTTATCAACTAACTATAAAATAGACCAAAATGATATATATCATAGTGTTGACTACTTCTTAAAACTACTTTTTAGACTATATAAAATCATAATTGCTCTCTCGCTATTTACCGGTCTTTATAATTCTATCGCTTATTGCTGAAATTTTAGGTACGGTGGGCGGATTTGGTTCATCAGTTTTCTTTGTGCCCATCGCCAATTTCTTTTTTGACTTTCAATCTGTTTTAGGCATTACAGCTTTATATCACGTATCGAGCAACCTTACCAAGATTGCCTTTTTTAGAAAAGGATTGGATAAAAAGGTTATTGATCAACTTCTTATACCTGCCGTAATTTTTATAATAGTTTAAAATTTATAAGGTAAACAAACTATTGAAACAATCGATTTAAAATGATAAAAGTCATTTCGGACAACTGACGGATGTCATTTTTCTTAGCTGCTAAGCACCCTATTTTTACTGATTAGAATTAATAGGCGTTGAACGAAACAAATTCCATAGTAATAAAAACAAAACGCTTTTTTGAAGAAGTGGGCGATATGACATATTTCGCCATTCGTTTTTTTAAAGAAGTATTTACAGCACCTTTTGAGTGGAAGGAACTTATACGCCAATGTTACCAGATGGGAAATCGCTCTTTTCTATTAGTAGGTGTGACTGGGTTTATTCTTGGTTTGGTATTTACACTTCAATCAAGACCTACGTTGCTCGAATTGGGTGCTGTTTCTTGGATGCCATCTATGGTAAGTATTTCTATTGTTCGTGAAATAGGACCTGTGATGATTGCGCTCATTTGTGCAGGACGAATTGGTTCTGGTATAGGTGCCGAGCTTGGAAGTATGAAAGTAACAGAACAAATTGATGCAATGGAAGTTTCGGGCACTAACCCCTTTAAATATTTAGTGGTAACCCGTATTGTGGCAACGACTTTAATGCTTCCGTTATTGATTATTATGGGAGATGCCGTTGCGCTTTTTGGTTCGGCCATTGTGGAAAATTTAAAAGGCGAAGTATCATATATGCTGTACTTTAATAAGGTATTTGATGCGCTTGAGTTTAGTGATATTGTTCCCGCAACTGTTAAATCGTTTTTCTTCGGTTTTGCTATTGGTTTGGTGGGTTGTTATAAAGGCTACCATTGCTCAAAAGGAACGGTTGGGGTAGGAGAAGCATCAAATGCTGCGGTAGTGTATACTTCTATGTTACTTTTTGTGATAGATTTTATAGCCGTTTTTCTAACCGATATATTCTTTTAATTATGAAAGAACCAATTTTAGAAATAAAAGATCTGCACATAAGTTTCGGCGACAATCACGTGCTCAACGGATTTAACCTAAAATTATATGAAGGAGAAAATCTGGTGATCATGGGAAAATCTGGTTCGGGAAAATCGGTTATGATAAAATGCTTGGTGGGATTAATGGAAGCCCATAGCGGATCTATTAAAATTAGGGACTATGATATTGTTTCTTTGGGCCGAAAGGAGCTAGATGTACTGCGAACCGAGATCGGTTTTCTATTTCAAGGAAGTGCCTTGTATGATTCTATGACGGTACGTGAAAATCTTGAATTTCCCCTGAGAAGAAATCGAGATAAAGTAGATGCATCCAAAACCACTACCGAATTGGTAGTGGAAGCCCTTGAAAATGTAGGTTTGGAGCAAACGATAGATTTAATGCCAGCTGAGCTTTCCGGAGGAATGCAACGACGAGTGGCCTTGGCAAGGGCACTTATTTTAAAACCAAAAATTATTTTATATGATGAACCCACCACAGGACTTGATCCCATTACAGCAAAGGAAATCATTCAGTTAATGAGAACCATTCAGAAAACGTACAAAACGTCATCATTAATTATTACGCACGATGTGGATTGTGCACGAGTCATAAGCAACCGAATGATTTTGCTTGTGGACGGGATTAATTATGTAGAAGGAACATTTGAAGAACTATCCACTTCCGAAGATCCAAAAGTGCAAGCCTTTTTTAAAAACTAAGTAGTATGAAATGCCTTTTTACACTTTTTAAACTAAATGAAATGAATGGTCTAAGCATTCATAAATTCTATTTTTCAAATATCTTATTATGAATAAAAAATCAGCTTCTCATAAAACCCGCGTTGGATTGTTTATAATTTTAGGCACCATTATTCTTGTTGCAGCGCTCTATTTTATTGGCAAAAGGCAGCACATTTTCAGTAAAAATATTGAGGTGTATGCTGTTTTCCATAATGTGAACGGTTTGCAGTTGGGCAATAATGTTCGCTATTCGGGAATCAATGTAGGGACCGTAGGCAACATTGAAATGGTGGATGAGGGCGCTATCGTCGTACAAATGATGGTGGATAAAAAAACAGGTGCATTCATTAAAAAGGACGCCATAGCAACCATAGGTTCGGACGGCATAGTGGGGAGTATGGTGGTAAATATTCTTCCTGGTGATAAAAACCTTCCAGTCATTACCGCAGGAGATACCATACCTACCAATAGTAAAGTAGGAATGGACGATATGCTCACTACACTAAGGGTTACTAATGAAAATGCCGCATTGCTAACTGCAGATTTATTGAAAATCACCAAACAGGTTTTAGAAGGAGAAGGAGCTCTGGGTGCCCTGCTTACAGATGCTGAATTGACAAAGGACATAAGAGCAACGTTACACAATTTGAAGCAAACAACAGAGGGCGCTGATCGACTCATAGGCTCTTTGAATTATAAGTTTTCAAAAATAGATATGGATGAAAGTGCTGTGGGTGTTTTATTGACTGATACTATTGTGGGGAACCAGGTGCATCAAATGATTTCAAATTTAGAAAAGTCAAGTGAGGATATTTCCAAAACAACAGAACAACTAGTGCTAATTGTTTCTGAAATAAATTCGGCTGAAAGTACTTTCAATTATCTCACAAAAGATGAAATTTTACCAAAAACCATAGACTCAACTATGATTGAAATCAAGGAAGCTTCCCAAAAATTGAATGAAAATATGGAAGCTTTGAAACATAATTTTTTGTTTAGAGGTTATTTCAGAAAACAGGAACGATTGGAAAGAAAGCGAGCTAAATCAATTAAAGAATAGAACCTATGAAAGTAGAACATCTTGAAGAACGTATTGCAACTTATAAGTCTTCTATTGAAACGGTTGTCACTAAGAAAACTGAATGGAACAAGCAAACAAAACCATTATTATTGAAAACGCTAAAGGCCATAGTCGTTAACTATGCAATTGGTTGGAAAGTTCAGGAACTTAACTGGATTCATAATAGTGAAGCTATTAATATTAGTTTTGAAGCCTTCCCTGAGGAACTAATAGATTGTACAAATCGTATACCAGCATTTCAATTTATTCCTGGAGGTGCATTAGTGTTCTCACAAACGTATAGTGGTGATGTGTATGTCTTTATAATGTTCCCCGAAGTAAATGGAATAACTTCTGATAATAATATGGTTGAAATTGGAACAATAACTCCTTCAGAAATCACAGAGAAGTTTATTGTCGAAAAAGTAGATGAGTTTTTAAAGGAAATGATTCAATGGGAAGTGCCTAACAAGAGATCAAAAGTTGGTTACAGTTCCTCTTAATTAAACAGGTACTTTTTCTAGTACCTCTATTGCTGCTTTATACCCAATCTCAAAAATAGCATCTATATTCTTAAGATTAAATATTCCGAATTTTTCAAGCTCATTTGGAGCAATCAAGATGTCCACTTCTTTGAACTTATTAATACATCGGCTATTGAAACTGATATCATACGCTCGGTTTGCAATTTGATATGAATGTTTCAATTGATTGGGGGTTATTTCTTCCAACGGATTTACATAAACACCAATAATGGAATCGCAACTATTTTTAAGTGGCTCTATGGGAAAATTGTTCAGTACACCACCGTCCACATAGGGAATTTTATTAATTAAGATAGGAGTGAACAAACCAGGAAATGCAGATGAAGCAAGAACAGGTTTGATAAGTTCCCCTTCAGAAAATATCATTTCGGTTCCCGTAACAAGATCGGTAGCAGTAATATAAAGTTGTTTTTTAAGACATCTAAAATCGTCTTCGCTAAAAAAAGGGGATAAATCACTGTAAAATTTACTCGTATCTATAAAACCAGGTTTGTTATACGCATAGCGCTTGTATTGAAATATGGGTACCTTTTTAAAAAATGCTAAAATAGCTGACCAAGAATGTCCGGCCGCATAAAGTGCTCCCACTATGGCCCCTGCACTTGTACCTGATAGATGGGTAATTTCAATTTGTTTCTCTTCAAGTGCTTTTAACGCGCCAATGTGAGCAACCCCACGAGCACCCCCTCCCGATAATACCAGACCAATGTTCATTTTTAAGAAGGATGTGTTACAGAAAGTTGTTGTAATAATTCTTCAATATCTGTAATATAATTTAACAGCGTTTGGTTGTCAATCTTCTTTTTTGTACCATATAAGTGCCCAAAAGGTTCTTCACCCATTAAATTATAAACTTCAGGATATTTGTCCTGTAGTTCAGACAGCACTTGATTGACCTTATTTATTGTAATTGGGTTTATAGTATGTATCATCGAACGTAATTTTACTAGCAAAGTAAAAGTATAATACCTCCGTTTGAAATGACATTGCTCAGTTTTATGGAAAAATGGCATCATTAATAATTAATTAGTTATATAAAATCTTCAAATAGTCGGAAGTGGGACTTACACAATAAAATATACTAATGAAATACTATCAATACTCACTCATTAAAAGTACCTTAGACTGCATTACTAAATTTTAAGAATGTCCAAGAAACTCAATCAACTGGAGGCTACTGCGATTTGCGGCAATGACATAAGTTCATCTTGCTTATATGTTTCGGCACTCGCTATCGTATATGCAGGGCAGTACGCGTGGATTTCTCTATTAATGGTTGGTGTTGTATTGTTCTTTTTTAGAAAAATTTATGGCGAGGTAGTAGGTGCATTACCGCTCAATGGAGGTGCTTATAATGCACTTCTAAATACTACAAAAAAATCTACAGCCTCTCTGGCGGCTGCTCTAACCGTATTGAGCTATATGGCCACTGCAGTAATTTCAGCAAGTGAGGCGGTAAAATATGCCTATAGTATCTGGCCGGTGTTTCCTATTATTCCTATGACCGTTGGTTTGCTTTTACTTTTTATGGGTGTAGTCATTCTGGGAATAGGTGAATCTTCAAAAGTTGCTATTGCCATTTTTCTATTTCATCTGCTTTCACTTAGCCTACTTTGCGGATTTTGTCTGGTATTTCTTTTTGAAAATGGAACTGAAACGCTATTCTCCAATTTTAGTACTCCCGTAAAAGGCGGTATTGTAACAGCATTATTCTTGGGATTTTCTGCTGCAATGCTCGGTATAAGTGGATTCGAAAGTTCGGCTAACTATGTAGAAGAGCAACAAAAGGGAGTATTTCCAAAAACATTGCGAAATATGTGGATTGTCGTTACAGTTTTCAACCCGCTTATTGCTTTTTTAGCACTTGCCATCATCCCTATGACTACGGTCGTGCAGAACCAAGATGCCCTACTTTCGGTAATGGGAAGAACCGCGAGTGGTAATTGGTTATCGCTCCTAATCGGTATAGATGCCGCATTGGTGTTAAGCGGTGCTGTGCTTACTTCATTTGTGGGTGTGGGCGGATTGATGAAGCGTATGGCGCTGGATAGAATTTTACCGAATACGCTGCTGAAACAAACCTTGAAAGGAAGTAACTATCCTATCTATATTTTATTTTTTGTGCTCTGTGTTTCTATTTTATTAGTTACAAGGGGAGACTTGGCGAAGCTGGCTGGAGTTTATACGATTGCATTTTTGTCTGTTATGACATTATTTGGAATTGGAAATTTATTGCTGAAAGTAAATCGCTCTCGCCTGCCAAGACCGGAGCGGTCAAGTTGGTTGGGTTTGTTTATTGGTATTTTTGCGGTGGCTTCAGCTATTGTGGGCAACGTAATTTTGAACCCAGGTTATTTGGCGATATTTATGGAATATTTAATTCCTACGCTTGGGGTGGTATTCTTTATGTTGTATCGAAAACAGATTTACAAATTGTTGTTATCGCTACTTGATTATATTTCGCCCGAGAAAGGCACCTTGTTTTTTAAGCTGAATGTAGCAGTAAAGAAATCTTTAACGAAGCTAAATAACCAACAATTTATTTATTTTACCAATCACGACGAAGTAGCCACACTTAATAAAGTTCTACGTTATATTACCGAAAATGAAGCGACACGAAAGGTGAAAATTGTTTCGGTACTCGATTTTGATGAAGCGGTTGCTAGTAATCTCAAAAAAGATATTGAAACCTTAGATAGGGCATATCCATCTATTACAGTTGATTTTATCATAGAACCCGGCGTTTTTGGCCCCGATAAAATAAAGGAACTTTCCAAACGCTGGAAAATCCCTATTAATTTTATGTTTATTGCTTCGCCTGGCAACAAATTCCCTTATAAAATTCAAGAATTAGGAGAGGTTCGACTTATCATATAGTATTTTTTGAGCTATACTGTTACAAGTAATTCCTTATTTTAACTTTTTGCCGCTTTAATTTGTTTCATTATATCTTCCATCATCTCTACCTGCACATGCTGAATATCCAATAATTCCTGTTGTTGGTTTATGATGAGGTGATCCAGTTTTTCGTGTAAGGTTCTTATTTCGAGTTCTGCCTTTAAGTTAATCATATAATCTTGTTTACCGCGTTCTCTGTCCTTCTCCTCTTGCCTGTTCTGGCTCATCATAATTACTGGTGCCTGCAATGCTGCGAGACAAGACAGTATGAGGTTCAATAATATAAACGGATAAGGATCAAAACTCTTATTTGCTAAAAAAATGATGTTTAGGCTAATCCAGACAAATATGATGATGGCAAATAGAATAATGAATTTCCAGCTACCACCAAACGTGGCTACGTTATCAGCCAAACGTTGGCCATAGCTACTTGAAAACTCTTCTTTGTCAGATACGATATTGGATGTAATTAATTCTTGTCTTTCAATGCTTTGTAACACTTCCAACTCTAATTGAGATAAATCTCCCGCTTCTTTTAGAAGATAGCTTTCTAAGTATTTTTGTCTGTATCTATTCAATTCTGAAATTGAAATCATACTTTTTTTTGAAAGGGAAGGATGTTCGTTTTTGATAAAAGTAAAGATGGATGCTCTTATTGATTTACCCAAAATCATTTCAGATTTTGGGAATTCTTTCTTAGAGATGACGCTTTTAAATGTTTCCATATTGCAAAACTTTTTTGTCTTATTTCTACTTTCTATTTTTTAACCAATTATCCAAAGGTTCTAAAGCTGTATTAACAATAACTACCAAAGCTGTACATACTAATGTTTCAATATAAAACCCTGAAGCAGCTACACAACCTATAGCAGCACTACACCAAATAGTAGCTGCACTTGTTAGGCCGTGCACATTGACACCTTCTCGAAAAATAATCCCAGCTCCCAAAAATCCAACACCGGTAACCACTTGTGCTATAATTCTAGTCACATCAATTGATTTGTCCAGTTCAAAATATTTAATAGATAGTAGTACAAAAATTGCGGCTCCGGTAGAAACTAACATATTTGTTCTAAGTCCCGCGGATTTGTGGTGCCATTGTCGTTCAAAACCTATACATAGACCTGACAACAATGCAGTTGCGAGTCTTAGTATAAAATCTATTGTTTCCATAGCTTTTCTTAGTTAAAATTAGGATTGCCATTTTCTAAGTAGTAGTGGGTTTTAATTTTGCATAATCTATATACGTATGGAGATTGGTCACTTTACTTTGAATTAATGATAGCTATAATTTCATTTTTTTGAAGTACACCAGACTGCCGCCACACTTGTTTTCCTTTTTTAAATAATAACATTGTGGGTACTCCGCGAACTTGATATTGACTCGCAAAGGCCTGATTTTTATCTACATCAATTTTTACAATTTTAATACTATCGCCCAGTTGGTCTTTTACCTGTTTTAGAATGGGAGCCAACGCTTTACAAGGGCCGCACCATTCAGCAAAAAAATCTACTAGTACGGGTGTTTCAGAATTAATAATGCTTTGAAAATTATTCTTCATCTTGATTCGTTGTTAAAAAATTAATAATTTACGTTAAAAAACTCCTTTAAAACAAGTATTTGAAAATCTCCCACAACCGATAGATTTGTATTTGCGTTCATCAAAACCAATCCATATCCCAATTGAGAAAGTTTACAATCCTTTATAATTTCCCTATTCAGAGCACTATAGACCGGCATAAAATGTTTGCTTGTATCAATTTTTGAAGCATTTGCTATGGCAACAGCCATTTGTACCGCCTCGGAAATTTGATTGGGTGACAACCCTTTATTTAAAAGTTCACTTGCTAAAAACTTCATTTGTGAGCTATAATAGAAATTCTTAAAATTATTAATAGCATCTGCCTCAATAGGTCTTCTGGTATATATAGTAAGTTCCATCGTATTGGCTTTTTAGTAGTTTATTTAAACTTCTGTTGAAGTTTGCTTTTCTCTTAATCCTTTTAATTTTTCAAATAATTCTTCCTCCTCTTTAGTAATGTTTTTTGGTAAATTCACATTGAGTGTCACTAATAAATCTCCATATTGTGAGGGGCTACTATACAATGGCATCCCCTTACTTTTCAGCCTTAGTATTTTTCCTGTTTCACTTTCTTTGGGCACCGTAACTTTTAAGTTTCCGGTAAGTGTTGGGACAATTATTTTACCACCTAAAATGGCAGTATAGATATCTATTTGGGCAGTATAGAGCAGGTTGTTTTCCTTTCTCTGGAATCGAGCATCCTGTTGTACATTTAAAATAATATGCAAGTCACCTCTCCTTGCACCGTTTATACCTGGTTGCCCTTTTCCTTTAATTTTTAATTGTTGTCCATGATACGATCCTGGTTTTATGCTGATTCTTAAATTGTCATTATTAATTTTAAAGGTGCGGGTACTTCCTTGATAGGCTTCCAAAAGAGTTATGGGCATTTCAGCTTGAATATCACCTCCAACGTAGTTAGCCTGTTGTCCACGAGCTGACTGCCTATTGTTATTGAAAAAAGTTTCGAAAAAGCTTGAAAAATCTTCTCCTGCATTCTGCTGACCGTAAAATCCCGATGGGTTACCTTGATAGGAGCCCCTATTTTGCTCACGTGGATTGGTATAGTCACGCGAGTCATCACCTGTATGTTGATAGGCCTCCCAATTGGAACCTAAAGCGTCGTACTTTTCACGTTTCTTGGTGTCGCTCAGGACACTATTTGCCTCATTAATTTCCTTGAATCTTTCTTCGGCGCCTTTGTTATCTGGATTTTTATCGGGATGGTGTTGAGCAGCAAGTTTTCTATACGCTTTTTTAATGTCTTTAACTGAAGCTTCCTTACTAACTCCTAATATTTTATAATAATCCTTGTAGTTCATAGATAAAACCTCTTTTAATCGATAGAGTATCTATTTAACAAACTAACTTTGAGTGAATTTCTGGCATCATCTAAAAATTGTTTTGCTTCTGAAACAGTTATATTTCTTATTGTTGCAATTTCTGCTATAGTAAGATGCTGTTTTGTATATAACTCAAATACATTACGTATAGACGACGATAGATTATGAAGTACTGTCTGGATATGTTTATCTACTTGTTCTTGGTGTAAGGTCTTGTCTATTTTTTTTATGAGTTCACTTTCAGTATTTTCTATAAAAACATCATTTACTTTGTAAGTACCCTTATAGTAAGAAATATCATCCAGCTCTTCCTTCATAATAAGATCTCCATCACTTTCGGCTGTAAAATTTTCTTCCATTTGATCCCATTCCTTTTTTGAATAGTCATCTATATTCTCATAGAATAGATCGTCAAATGTTTCTTCGGTAATTGCGTCATCAAGTAGCTCGTTGATTTTTTTATAGAGCCATACCAGAAACTCATCTTCATTGGAGAAATTTTCAATATGATCATAAGTTTCAATAAATAACTGATCTATAAAATCATTGGGAGCATACTTGTTCTTCGGAAAATGGTTTTTCTTTATTGCAGTTTTAATTCTTCTGATGAGATATCTCCGAATGTCAGGTACTATTTCCAAAAGTAATTTGTTGAATTCAATTCTATTTTCTTCCGTCTTAAGTTTAATGAGGTTAGGGAGTGTTTGCTCTATAGAGATACGAAGTTGTCGATGAATCTCATAATAGGTAGTCTGATTTTCCATAGTTTTATATTTTTGTTTAAATAAGTATATAAGAATGCAAATGAATAAGTTGTGATAAAATGACCAGTGTTGCTAAAATCGCTTGCCGAAGCAACACCTATCGCAATACTTGCCGTTGTTAAAATGCCATCATTGGCTCCAATAACCGCAGTTCTATACCAATTACTTCTCTGGATGTAATGGTTGTCTAAAATAGTTATCTAATTCCTCTGATTTTCCCTCAATTTATCGATGTCTTTTATGCAGCGCATCACACTATCATTTTACAGAAGAAGCGGATTTAATTTATATTTTCTAAGCACTGATAATAAGCGCTCCAATGGGGTTTCAACTGAAAAAGCACCTTTGAATAAAGGGCAGATTGCTCAAGCCAATTGACATATTAATTTATGGAATAAACATATCTTCGGTAAGGTAGTTTTACTATGAAATATATCCTCACCATACTTGTCTCACTTTAAAAAAGAAATTAAGTTATAAATCAAATTTCTGCATTGACTTCCAAAGCAATTTTAAGTAGTTTTACATTTATAAAGATCAGCTAATCAGCTAATCATCTTAACTAACTTGCTAGACTTAAGAAGAATTATTTCAATAAAGATTTTCTTTATTCTGGAACGTTATTGGGATTCAACAGATCGTAAAACTGATTGAGTTTAGGTAAAATAACGATTCTAGTTCTTCGGTTAATCGACCTTCCTTCAGTAGTTTCATTAGTACTCAAAGTATTGTATTCACCTCTACCAGCAGCTATTAGTTTATTTGGGTTAACATTATATTGAGTCTGTAAAACCCTGACTACAGAGGTAGCTCGCTTTACACTCAGGTCCCAGTTATCCTCTATGCAAGCGGTTTTTATAGGAACATTATCTGTATACCCTTCAACCATAACATCTATATCTGCTCTTTTCTCAATGATAAGGGCAATTTTGGCGAGAACTTCGTGGGCTCTGGAAGTTAAGTTAGAACTTCCGCTTTGGTATAACATTTTATCTGAAAGATTAATAAAAACAACTGTTTTGTCTACTTTTATCTCAATATCCTCATCTGCGAGACCATCTTTAAGTACACTTTTTAAATTAACAGCCAATGCCAGGTTTATTGAGTCGGCTTTAGATCGTGCTGCATTTAAATATTGAATGTAAGTATCCTTTTTTTCCAACTGCGAGAGTGTTTCCTTAATATTATCGTTAGCAGTTTTAGAAAGAACGGTAAGATCACCTACTTGCGTGAATTGTTGATCACGAATTGCTTTGGCATCACTAAGCTGTGTTTTTAAATTATTCAATTGTTCCTCCCGCAATCGCATCGTGCTTTCAAAACGAGTAGTTTCATTTGCTAAAGTTCTATTGCATTTTTCGGCTTCCTTTGTTACCTTTTGAAGATTGCTTTGCGATTCCATATATTTTTTATTAGGTACACAAGAGGTAAGCAACAACCCTGTTATGAACAGTAACGTAAATGTCGTGTTAGATATATTCATTTTCAATTATTTTAATTTGGGTAAATGTATTTTAAGGGTTTATAAGTAACTATGATATATATCAGTTGCCTTAATGGAAGAGTTTAACAATTGCATGGAATGGATATGTTAGCCTTTTTAAGCTTGTAATGTTAAAAACCGTGTATGATAAATGTCATAGTTTATGATTTTTTATCAAACTACCTTTATTTCAGTCAGTACAATAACGTACTACTTAAATCAAAAAATTATGGACGACAAGAAAAAAGCTCAAGATCAAAACAAAAATCAAACTACTGGTCAAAAACATTCTTCAGATGATAAAAAGAAGATGGAGGACAAAAAGAAGCAGGACCAGAAAAAGCAAAAATAAAAATGGGGTAACCTCGCATCAATAGATGCGGAACTGTTGCAAAACAAGTTTACTAAAATTTTTATTTTTAAGGGACAGTCTTGAAAACGCTGTCCTTTTTTATTTGTTTTTTTTTTAAAGTTCAATTCAAGCAAAACCAAATCAACCATGAGTAAACTAGCAAAAATCCTTCAAGAGAATATTTCAGAGATTATGGAGCTTTGGCAAAACCAAGTGATACAAGATGTTCCTGCGGCAAAAAACACCAACGCCATTGCATTATTTGACCATTTGCCAAATATTATATTAGACATCGCTTCTATTATGGAACGTTGTCATTCTGTGACTGATTTGAATGTAGATAAAAGTTATTTAGCTATTCTCGATAATAGTGTACAACACGGCAAACATAGAGCGTCTATTGTAAATTATAATGTTGAACAAGTGGTGCACGAGTATATAATTTTTCATAGAGTTTTAAGTAAATATATAGCAACACACGACGGATATAAGAAAAAAAAGACAGAACTATTAAAGTACATTATTGAGACTGCGATATTAAAATGTATTGGTTCATTTTCACTTGCCCTTCAACAAATGCAAGAAAAAATTATTGGAACCATTGCCCACGATATACGCAATCCACTTTCAGCAGCACAGTTGGCCTTAGAAGTTGTGCAAGAGGATCTCAACGGCAAGTGGACAAACAAAATGCTCGGGGCCGCACAGCGTAGTGTGAGAAAAGCGCTCCATTTAATTGAGGAATTAATGAACGGCATAAAGATTAAAGCGGGTGAAGGAATGATGTTCAATTTTGAGAACATAAATTTAATAGAAGAATTAAAATTGGTTCAAACCGAAAGTAAAGAGTTTTATACCAATGAAATTAATTTAGAATACGACACCAAAAAAATAGAAGGTGTTTTTGATGCTACTGCTATAAAAAGGTTACTTGAAAACCTTATAAGTAATGCCGTAAAATATGGTTTTGCTAAGCAACCAATTACTATTTCAGTAAAAAATGAAGAAGATGCTGTTGAAATAAAGGTGCATAATCACGGTACCCCAATTCCTGCCGATAAGCAAGACCAGATTTTTGATTTTATGGGTAGCGTTCAAAAAGAAGAAGAAGTGGTTTCAGGTAGTTGGGGAATGGGTTTAACGCTCACACAAATTGTAGCCGAGGCTCATGGCGGCGACATTAACCTTGTAAGTGATGAAAAAACGGGTACCACATTTATAGTTAATTTGATAAAACAATTTAACGAACCAGGAAAACGACGAATGAAAATAAACTTTGCCGCTTAAATGAAGTTGTCAGGAAATCACTTTTCTATTAATTAGCTTTTTTTCTTTGAACCTGACTGCCGGCTGGCAGTGAATTTTAAGAAAATGTTTTTTGTGGCTACTGATATTTATCATTTTTTGAAAGATCACATCATTCTACATTTGACTACATAAACAAAGGTACCCGCCTACGCGGGCAATAGATATGAGAAAAATAGTAATCCCTACCGACTTTTCTGAAACTTCAATAAATGCGATTGAATATGCCTTGGAGCTTTTTAAATATGAAAAATGCGAATTCATTATAATGAACGCCTTTGCAGATGAAGTGTACGAGAATACTATGGAAATGTGTAAGGAAGATTTTGAAGAATTTAAAGATGCTTATCAGAGAAACGTCGATAAAACCTTACAGAAAGAAATAGCCACAATGCTGGGAAGGTCACCCAATCCAAAACATACCTATACGTATGAAGCACGTTTTGGAACGTTGGTAGATGAAACAAACCATATTGTTGATAGAGACAATATAGATATAGTAATAATGGGCACTAAGGGTGGTACCAATGATAACAACATCACTTTTGGGAGTAACACCTTGCAAGTGATAAAATATGTGCAATGTCCAGTTTTAGCTGTGCCTGTTAGTTATCACGGTGCAACGCCAAAGAATATACTTTTCCCTACAGATTATATGCTTCCTTTTAAACGCAGAGAGCTTAAACTACTTAGTACACTTGCTAAGGGTTTTGTAGCTACTATACATATGTTGTTTATAACAGAATTTAACGGCTTGTCACACAGGCAACAAAATAACAAATCGTATGTGCATAGTTGTTTTGAAGATAATGAGACATCCTTTTTAAAGACACCAGGAAAAGACATTACAAAAGGCGTAAACAAAGTACTTCGGGAAAACGACTTTGATATGTTGGTGATGGTAAATCAAAGACATTCTTACCTTGAAAATATATTGTATCGTTCTACTATTGAAAAAATAGGAATAGAAATAAACATCCCTTTCTTGGTTTTGCAAAACCTGTATCGATAATCCTAAACTTATACCTATGAAACGTATTTTATTACCCACAGATTTTTCGGAGAATGCCTACAACGCTATAAAATATGCCGTTCAGTTATTACAGGATGAAGTTTGCGAATTCTATTTGCTCCACACCTATACACCAGTTATAATGAGTGCAGGAAGTATGCTGGACAGTTATTCAGCTTTGACTTATCAGAAAGTAGCACAAGAAAATGCCAAAAAAAACCTTGATAAAATTGAAGCAGAAATAGGTAAAAAATTCCCTAATAAAAACCATAATTATACAGCTATTTTATCATTCAATACGCTAATTGCAGAAATGAAAAGTGTTGTTGAAGAACATACCATTGATTATGTCATTATGGGAACACAAGGTGCAACAGGTGCAAAGGAGGTGTTTCTAGGGACACATACAATGTACGCAATTAAGAAATTAAAATGCCCAGTATTGGCAGTACCGGCGAATTTTGATTACGAGCCTCCTAAAGAAATTTTATTCGCAACAGATTATAAGCTTGACAAAAATAACAAATATCTCTTTATGCTTAGAGATTTATGCGATGCACACCATTCAAGGCTACATATATTAAATTCATACTACGGAACACCCTTAACAGAGTCGCAATTGGAAAATAAAGCGTTTTTGGATGCTTACTTTATTGATAATGCGCACCTATTTCATATTGCTGAAGGAACCGACGTATTGGGCGCCGTAGAACAATTTCAAATAAAAGCAAAGATCAATTTTATGGTGATGATCCATAATAATCACAACTTTTTGGAAAATATACTTTTTAGACCTGTGATTAATCAAGTGGTGTATCACACCAATGTTCCCTTCTTGGTAATTCCTTCCGTAAAAACACAATAAATTTTTCTACTACGATGAAAACGATACTTATACCGACAGATTTTTCGAACAACGCGTATTGCGCACTGTATTACGCAACACAGTTATTTGCTGAAGAAAAATGCACTTTCATTATTGTACATTCTTTCGAAAATCAAGTTACCAATCTAACCAGTAGAATTGATATTGGCAAAACGGAAGCCGTCGTTGATGAGCTATACAACACCTGCGAATCTAATTGCGACGAGGTAAAACACAAAATTATTCTTGATACAAATAATAATAAGCACTGTTACAAGACTATTGCTACCTCATTGTCATTATCAAGGGCAATCAACAAATTAATAGCAAAAGAACAAGTAGATTTTGTTGTGATGGGAAGCAAAGGAAGTACGGGAGCAAGCGATATTTTAGTGGGAAGCAATACGCTAGCGATGATACGGAAAATTAAGAAAAAACCGTTGCTTGTAGTACCTCAAGAATTTGATTTTAAGCCTATAAAGAAAATCGCTTTTGCCACGGGTTTTAAGAGAGCTTATACTAAAAATGAATTACAACCATTATTGGACATTTCATCAATAAGCAATACAGGTATTAAAGTGATACACGTTCATAAAAATAAAAAAAAATCCGATCTCCAGCGCGCCAATTCCCATCAGTTATTTAAGCTCTTGGAAAAAGGAAACCCCAAAAATAATTGGTTGCCAGGGGAAACCGATACCTATGATGCTATTACTTCTTTTCTTAAAAAAGAACAAATCGACCTACTAGCAATGATCTACTATAAACATAATGCAATTGTAAGATTGTTTCGGGAAGCGACGGTAAAAGATATTGCGAAGTACACGGGTATCCCTTTTTTGATAATGCCCACACTAGACTGATAAATATCATAGTTAGCTTACCATTAGCACGCTACTTTTATCAATAGTATCCTTAATAGAAATCAAGATGAGAAAAAAGATATTATTACCAACAGACTTTTCCAAAAATGCATGGAATGCACTGAGATATGCCAGTGAATTATATAAAAATGAAGAAGTGGATTTTTACCTTCTAAATGCTTTTATGGTTCAAAATTACTCCCTCGATACTATGATGGTTGCAGAACCTGGTGAGAAATATTATGAGCAAGTTAAATCAAGATCTGAACTTGAATTACAAAAACTACTGAAAAGGATTGAAATTCTCAAGATTCCTAATAACCATAACTACTTTACCAAGTCTGTTCTCAATTCACCTTTAGAGGCCGTAAAGAAATTTGTTGAGGATAAAGACATTGATTTGGTCATTTCCAGTAACAAAGGCGAGACCGATGCTATTGATGTACTCATAGGAAGCAACAGTATCGATTTTATGGAAAAGGTGCGCAATTGCCCTGTATTTATGATACCTGCGGAAGCGTCATTTAAAGAACCCAACGAAATTGTCTTTCCCACAAGTTTCAAAACGCATTTTAAGCGCAGAGAGCTTGTTCATTTATATGAAATAGCCAGAATTACCAATGCACCCATTCGTGTGCTTCACGTAAGCCAAGAAAAAGAACTTTCCAAAGAGCAAAAAGAAAAAAAGGCTCTTTTGGAAGAATGCTTCGATGGTCTTACGTACACCTTTCATTTTTTGGAAAACGCAGAAGTTCAAACAGGATTAAATCTTTTTACTCAAATTAGAAACAGTGAGATGATTGCATTCATCAATAAAAAACACACCTTTTTTAGTTCCATATTTTCAAATCCAATGGTTAAAGACTTAGGTCAAAACGCTACTGTTCCCCTATTGGCTTTGCACGATTTACGAAATTAAACTATCGATTATGAAAAAAATAGGGCTGTGGATACAAAATAAAAAAGCTATTGTTGTAATAATTAAAAATGCAAAAATTAATATTCATCAAGTTAATGACAAAAGCAGAGAACTTCCTAAAATAACACACCCATTTGTTTTTAGAAATAGTCATAAAATAATACCTCAAAACATAAACATTTGTTTACAACCAAGAGTAGTTCATTTTGCGCATATAATAAATTACCTCTCTGGAGCAAAGCGTATTTTAATTGTAGGTCCTGACGATACCTCTGAGTTCTTTTACAAGCATTTGAGAAAAACCAATAAGAGTATTTGTGATAGCGTATGCAATGTCAAGCATATGGATCATATGCCTGACCCTAAAATTGCAAATTATTTTATAAACTTTTTTAGTATTAAAAATGAAAAAGGAGAGCCATCAAGTTATTAAATCCACAGGTGAAAAGGCAGACTTTTCTATAGCAAAGCTACGAGGTAGTCTTTTTAAGAGTGGTGCCGATGAACTCACTGTTGATAGTATTATCAATGTCGTGCGCGATGAACTATATCAGGGCATTTCAACTAAAGAGATATACAACAGGGCATTTGCCCTATTGAAAAACAGTAAATCCATCTATGCTTCAAAATACAAACTAAAAAGGGCCATTTATGAGTTAGGTCCTACGGGTTTTCCTTTCGAAAATTTTATCGGTGCGTTGATGGAATATTCTGGCTATCAGGTAGAAGTCGGGAAAATTATGCAAGGCAAATGTGTCTCGCACGAAGTAGACGTAGTTGCCTCGAAAAACGAACAGCACATTGTAGCAGAATGTAAATTTCACAGCGAAAAAACAACTACCTGCAATGTAAAAGTCCCGTTGTATATCCATTCAAGATATCAAGATATTATTGCTCAGTACAAAAATACTCCTAAATGTCCTAACGAAGGATGGGTAGTTACCAATACAAGATTTACGACAGATGCTATTACTTTCGGAAAATGTGCCGGACTCTATTTATTAAGTTGGGATTATCCCGAAAATAATGGACTAAAAGACCGTATTGATAGATTGGGATTGTACCCCATCACTGCTTCTACCTTACTGACCAATCGGGAAAAACAATTTTTATTGAGCAGAGAAATTGTTCTTTGTCGCCAATTGGAAAAAGATGTTTTTTATTTGGATCATTTAGGAATTTCTGAAATAAGAAAAGCAAAAATACTTGCCGAAATTTCAATGCTTTCTAACACCAACTAATATGAATACTATTAAAATACATTTTCTAGGAGCTTCGGAAACCGTAACAGGTTCCAAATTCTTATTGGAAACGCCCGAGCAAAATATTCTTATCGACTGCGGAATGTTTCAGGGTTTAAAAGAACTTCGAGAACAAAACTGGAAAGATTTCGCTTTTGACGTTACTAAAATTGATACAGTATTGCTAACTCACGGTCACTTGGACCACACAGGCTATTTGCCAAGATTTGTAAAGCAGGGATTTAAAGGAAAAATAATTGGTACTGCACCAACATTGGAGATCACCAAAATAATACTATTGGATAGCGCTAAAATTAATGAAGAAGATGCCGAAAGAGCCAACGAGGAAAACTATAGCAAGCATCATCCCGCATTACCATTTTATACAATGGAAGATGCAGAGCAAACGATAAAAATGTTCGCTCCAGCCGAAAAAGATACTTGGCATTCCCTTTCAGAACATATAAAATACCGTTTTAAGTATAATGGTCATATTATAGGCGCTACTTTTATCGAACTGGAATTATATGGGAAAACATTTGTTTTTTCAGGGGATATTGGCAGAGTTGAGGATGTATTGTTATTTCCGCCAGAGAAACCTCAGTTCGCAGACTATCTTTTTGTGGAAAGTACTTACGGTCATAAACTTCATCCAAAAGAAAGCGTATCAGAAAAGCTCATTGGGCTCATCAAAGAAACCGTACATAACCAAGGAACACTAATTATTCCTACATTTGCTGTGGAACGTTTACAAATGCTAATGTATTTACTTTGGAAACTAAATAGTGAAGACCTAATACCAAATATTCAAATTTTTATTGACAGCCCAATGGGAAATAAAGTATTGGGAGTGTTTGAAAGATTTGCCAGTTGGCATAAAATTCCACCCGCAGAATTTAGTGCTATGAAACACCGTATGAATATTATTACTTCATACAAAGAAACCTGGGAAACCATAGATGACCCCAGGCCAAAAATAGTGATTGCTGGTAGTGGTATGGTTACTGGGGGCAGAGTATTGACGTATCTTAAGCAATTGATTGATGAAACTTCTACGACTGTTTTATTGGTAGGGTATCAGGCGGAAGGCACGCGTGGTCGTCAGTTACTAGAAGGAGCTCACGAATTAAAATTCTTTGGGAAATATTATCCTGTTAAGGCTAAAGTTGACCATATGGAGAGTTTATCTGCACATGCAGACCAAGCTGGTATTATAGATTGGCTAAGTGAAATAAAAAATATTCCTAAAAATACTTTTTTAATTCACGGTGAGCCTACTGCACAAGATGTCCTGCGCGTAAAACTAAAAGACACATATGGCTGGAACGTTTCAATCCCGAAACTATATGCTATTGAAGAGATTTTAATTTAATATTTTCTTCGATTTTCACCATACCACCATTTTGGTTGATATTTTTCTTTTACTAAACCAAATTTTTTAATGGCGTGCTCTTTTATGTGTTCTATTACTTCTTCAGTAGAGTCGGTGACAAAAAGTAGTTTCATTTCTTCAGGGCTAATACTTTCATTTTCTGTCATCAATTGAATGTGTTGATATAATTCTTTATGGTAAACAGAATCAAAAATAACAATGGGAAAATTTTGTATCATTTTGGTCTGTATTAAAGTTATAGCTTCAAAAAGTTCATCCAAAGTGCCCATACCTCCCGGCATCACCACAAAGGCATAAGAATATTTTATCATTAAAAATTTTCGAACAAAAAAATAAGGAATATTGATCCACTTATGGAGGTAAGGGTTAGGTTTTTGTTCAAAAGGGAGAATAATATTTACACCTACAGAATAACCTCCTGCTTCAAAAGCACCTTTATTGGCAGCCTCCATAATTCCTGGTCCACCGCCCGTCATAATCGTAAAACCTAAGCGTGATAGTGCGGCACCAATTTTTTGGGCGTTCTTATAGTGTTCGGAATCCCTCTTGAAACGTGCAGACCCAAAAATAGTAACACAGGGACCTATAAAGTGCATTCTTCTGAAGGCCTTAATAAAATTGTATTGCACTTTTAAAGTGAAAACAAATTCCTTTAACCTTGAACGAGACCCTTGTAGAAAACGTGATTCGCTTTTTTGTAAGTGAAATTTAGTGTGTTGGGTTTCCATTTTATTATTTCATTGCATTGACTAAAATCATCTTTATTTCTCCTCAAAATTAAAGGAGATTGCCCTTTCATTAAATGACAATTGTCATTTTTTAAATTAGTCTTCTACTATATCTTAGAATTTTAATCACAATTTAAAGACGTTACTGTTTTTCAACAATCCGATTCATGAATTGCTAAAAAGTTAGATACTGCACTTTTAGAAATAGAGTCCAAAAATCTAACTATCAAAGTTTAGTAACGTTGAAATGAACCGTTAAAATCTATTACTATGAAAAAAGAGACCACAGAAAGCGATTTGCATTCACGTGCCTTAGTCTGGAAAACTATCTCACAGGAGACACAAGAACTACTGCAACGCATTGAGAAAATATTACATATAGCCAAGCTAAATTTAGATGCATTGGACACAGAGGAAGCTTTAGAAGGATTTTCTAATACTGCTAAACATTATTCTGAAAGAAATGAACGCTTGCAGCAACGAATAACTCATTTTGAAGACAAACTTTCTGTTATGAATGAATGTGATACTTCAGAATGTGATTTGGAATTTTCTGATGAGGTAGAAGCTATTTCAATGGAGGTGGAAAAAGGCAAAAACGGTTCATCAATACTCGCTTCCGAAATTAGCTCTTACACCGATTGTAAACTTTCAGATTAAAATTCTGTAAACTGATTAATATCATTTTTAAACCTTCAATAGAACACTACATTTACTTTGTAATTTCATAAAAATTCTCAACAATTATCCACTTTAATTTGATCTCAAATTGCTATTTAACTGACCAAAAAATGATTGAGATCACATAATATTATTATGAAAAGGCAGGGGGTGTTATTAAGGAGATGTCCGTTGCCTTTTTTTATTTAAGCTGAAATAAAATGAATACACATTTAGAATATATTGAATGGCGCGACCCAAAGGGACTGCACGAGGATACAAGACAATCCATATCAGATCTTACCTTTTTAAAAGATGAGCTTCAGTTTTTAAAGAATCTTGTAGCGGAACACACTTTGAAACTTATCTACGAAATAAGGTATATAGACAGTAAAGCAATTTTCAAACAGTTGACAGACCATACAAAACAAATTGAAAAATTGCTTAAAGAATTAAAAGAGCATAGTAATAATCTTGAAATTGTATTGGATGATGATGAAGAAAATGTTCTTGGAGAAATAAGGGAATATAAAAACGAACACTATAGGTTAATTATATCCGAAATGAATTTTCACTCAGATGTAAAGAAGACGAAAAGAGCGATTTTTCAAATTCTTTCTGAAATAAACAAAAAAGGCAAACAAAAGAAGTTGTCGTAACATTTAATGCTCGAAACAATGAAGAATATAACCTATAAAATAGTACAGTGGAGCACTCCGGAAGAATTGCACGAAGAGTGTATGGACTGGTTATCTCAATTAGAATTTATTAAAGATGAACAACGGTTTTTAGACGAGCTCATTACCAAATATACAATCCCTTTAATTTCGCTGGAAGGTGACGATACTTCGCTGCCTATTGTGGTAAAATTGTTAAAAGATGAAACAGCGTTACATCTTTTAATTACCCGCGTTCAGAGCCATAATAATACTTTTGAAAAAATTTTAGAAACTCATATTGATAAACGGGAAAAAGAAGGATATAAAGAAACGCATTATCACAATAAAATAGCTGTATTCAAATACATAAGAGAATATCAAAAAATGAAGTCAACGCTGTTTAAAAAGATTAAAGAAATAATGAAAAAGGAACATCATAAAAAAACATCAAATTAATTAATAATACTACCTATGAAAAATTATATCACATTTAGTATCATTATAATCTTCTCCTCCCTGTTGTTTGGGTGCGGTTCTACAAAACTTACCCAACAATACAAAAATCCTGACACAAATAATTTTCAGGCAAATAAGGTGCTGATAGTGGGGATTACAGCAGATAAAGATTTGAGAAGAGCTTATGAAAAGGAAGTGGTTGAATCACTAGAAAAAGAAGACGTGATCGCTGTAAAAAGCATCGTTTTTTTTGAGCAATCCTTCACCGATAACAAACAATCGTTACAGCAACTTAATGAAATTGAGAATAGATTACTAGAAGCTGGTTTTGATGCTATTTTGTTCACTAAAATTACAGGCAACGAAAGTAGAATGACCGTTGTGGATTCCTACCGTAATTTTGCAAAAAATTACCAAAGCTACTCGGATTATTATTATGGCAATCAAAATCTCTATTTCAAACAAGAGCAGGAGCGCTATCAAGTCTATACCACAGAAACCTCACTATACTGTATTTGTCCCGGAAAAGAGAGAGAATTGTTATGGCGCGGAGAAATTGAAGTAGTTGATGCCGACAAGGTAAACCGAAACATCAATAGTTATATCAATATTCTCTTTGATACCCTTAAAGAAAACACGCTGTTATTAATCGATTAAGCGAGAGCTTTTTATATATAATTTTACTTAGGTAAAAATTACGGTCTTGTGTATGAAAAGTAGCGTATAAATAAATGCTAAATTATCGGACTTAGCACGAGCCGTCCCGACCGTTCGGGATTAATTTTTATGTTTATTTTTCTTTTCTAAATATCCAAAATTAAAAATTTGGAGTACTTGGTAAATATACAAAAACCTCTCGGAAATCATTAATTAGCTATGTATTATCCCGAAGCTTCGGGACGTTGTTGTGCATAGTGCTTTTTGCATTCAGATTGGTTTTCCGATGTTTATTATTTAGTTTTGAATTGAGCATTGGCTAAGACATACTCTTTTGCAATTTATGATGTTTCGTTGGTTTTAGCGCTGGCTTAAAACAACTTAAACGTTCATTAATCCATTACAAACTTAAAGCCTGCTGTAATAATACTAGAACTAAACGATGTATCTCTATCGTACTGATAAAATTTTAAGTCAATACTTTTTAGACCTAGTTTCCAAATATGTGCTTTTGCGAAAATATCTGTGTACGACACTCCGAAACCAATTTGGTTCGCAGAATATTCGGAAAGGTCATAATCAGAAGTATAAAACTCATCGGTAGATAAAGCACCTTCGTAAACATTAAAATAATCGGCTGCTGTTTGGTTATAAAACCTATAAGATGGATATAAAGTAAATTTATCTGTTATTTTCATAGGTACTTCAATACTTGCAGTATGTGAAGAAATTCCCCAATCATCAAAATAATAGCGATAGAATGTTCTTACTGTAAATGTTTCATTTAAATACCAATTTAAACGTCCACCAACAGCTACTTTAAATCTTGAATCTGGTAAATGCTCAACTGCATCTGCAAGTTGAAAATTATCTATAAATGTATCTGCTACATCACTAAAATACACTCTTTGAAATGGTGTAGATAATAAACCTTGTTGTTGCACAAAATCTAATGATAACAAACCTTGTACATTCTTATGAAGAATTTGAGAGAACCCGAAGCCTAAAGAATAAGAATTTCGTCCTTCATCTTTAAATTCACTAAATATAGGATTGTAATTTGTGTTGCCTGTAATTGTGTTTTGCGTAAACAAACTATTACTTAAACCATTGCCGTTCTCTCCAAACGGTCTTAATTCGGTTGGGTAAATGGCATTCCAAGTATCGATATAAACATTTGCATTTACACTTAATTCTGTGTTCTTTTCGTTAAATAATTTTGTGTAGCTACCTCCAACACCAGCTGAAAAATAATCGTATTCTGATGAAATAGATATTTTTGCAGACCAAATATCATTTCTGTCGTCAGAGCTATGACTATAACTTCCTGTTACATTTGCCCAAAGGTCGCTACTTGATGCGCCAGAAGATGCTTGAAATGGATCTGCTGGTCCATCATCAAAAGGCCCAACGTTACTTGAAGATGCTGATGTGTATGCAGAAACTCCTGCGTCAATTGTTAATACGTCATCATCATTTAAAGGTATTGAAACCACAAAAGTTCCTGTAATATCTGTTAACTCTTCTGTACCTATTCCGCCACTTACCGCAGCATTATCACCAACTTGAGAATAATAACTTGTTAGAAAATCTACTTCGGTAGTTTCTAATACACGTTTTTTATATACTTTGGTTGAGTCTTGCCCTGTTTGCGAAAATGATTTAGCAAAAGCAATTACGCAGAATACCAAAATGAGATTTTTCAAATTTCTTGTTTTATTAGTTACAGCCACAGCCTCCACCAGTTTTTCCTCCATTTGCTCCTACAGCTGCTTCACGATATGAATGCATAGTGGAAACATTTCGGTCAGCTTTCTTATCTGCCAATGCCATATCTGGGTCATTTATATTTACTTTTTCGTATTCTTTAACCACAACACAACTACTAAAGCAAATAGTTATTAATGCGGCACATATAAATTTTTTGATCATAATTTATCTATATCTATATTCTTTGATTTCGTAATATTTCCTTTATCATCTATGATAATACATTCTATTTTTGGTAATTGATTAATGCGGTCTAAACCAGCTTCTTTTCCCATAACAAATACTGAAGTTGCTAGTGCATCTGCCAATTCTGCTTTAGGTGCAAAAACCGTTACACTTATGATTCCAGTAGAAGGATATCCAGTTCTTGGATCAATAATATGTGTGTATCGTTTACCATTAAAATTTACATACTTTTCATAATTTCCAGAAGTAACTACAGCTCCATTTGTAATAGGTAGTAATGCAAAAACTTTATTTTTATCCATCGGGTTTGTAATAGCAACTTTCCATTCATTCCCATTTGGTTGTTTTCCCCAAGTATTCATATCTCCAGAAGCATTTATAATTCCTGAACTTACACCTTTTGAAATAAGAAGGGTTTTTGCTTTATCGGCTGAATAACCTTTTCCAATAGCACCAAAACCTATTTTCATTCCTTTTAATTTAAGAAATACGGTACTATTTTTATTGTCTAAAATAATGTTTTGATAGCCAACTTTTTCTACAGAAGCAATTATTTCTTCTTTTGAAGGCATTTTGGTCATACTTCCGTCAAACTTCCAGATTTTGTCCATTGAAGCATAGCTAATGTCAAAAGCACCATCGGTCAATTTTGAAATGTCTATTGCTCTTTCAATTAAATCAAACAATTCTTTGTCAACTTTCACCGGTTTAATTCCTGCATTGCGATTAATTTCTGATGTTTGGGAATTATCATCCCAAGATGAAATTAATTTTTCAATTCTTGATATTTCTGCGACTGCAGTATCAATATATTTGTTTGCTTGTATAGAATCGTTTGCTACAACCGTAATGTCAAATCGGCTACCCATTAGTTTGAGTGTTCTCTTATAAGTCTGTTGTGCTGTACAACCCATTATTGAGAATAAAAATATTAAAGTGATAAGATGTTTCAAATTACTTTGTAAAAACGTTTAATTCTTTAATAAAATTTTCTGGTGTCGTTTTTTTGTAACTACTTTCTCCTAATACTTTACCTTTAGAATCTAAAACTACAACAAAAGGGAAATATCCTTGTTTATTGTATTTTTCGGCAAGTAGTGCGTTCGCTTTTGTTTGTAGCTCGGATAGTGCATTGTTCTTTTTTCTCGGAAAATCTGCTTTTAGCATTACATAATTTTCGTTAGCATATTTTTTAAAAGCCTCTGTACTCCAAATTTCTTTGTCAAGTTTAATACAAGGCGCACACCAGTCTGAACCTTGAAATACTAGTATTATAGGCTTATTTTCTTTGGATGCAATTTCTTTTGCAACGTTGATATCTTTTTGCCATTCTTGAGCCAACGTAGTGCTTACGCCTACAAACATTACTAGTAATGCCACAATCATTTTTTTCATTCTTATTTATAGTTAATATTCATAAGTTTATAGTCAACAATTAGACCAATACCTATCAAGGAATACATTATTTTTTGTTGTTAAAATAGCTTATTATATATTGTCAAATATTAAATTCAAGTTGAGTGATTGCAAAAAAAAGCTGTTTGCGTGTTGGCTTTTTTAGCGCTAAATTTGATATTTAGTACGTTATGCACAACAACGGTATTAATGTACCATAGGCAAGTTGCGTAGTTTCAGAACCAAAAAGGATTCGTTCTAAAAATGTTTCTTTCTCAACAAAGGCAGCGTGAATGTCTATTTTTAATACTTGTGTTATAGCATTCACTGCATTTACATCAGTAAGTTTATTAAGGCAAAAGTAGGTGTATGTATGTTCGGGGAATAATGCTCGTAAACAATCGTTATCCTCTTTCTTAGACATTACAATGGCATCACTATCAAGTTCTAAAACTACGAGTTCACATTGATGAATATTCAATATTTCTTTAAAAACAGCAATTCCCCTAAACGAGAAATCTTCACATCGCTGAGTAGAGAACAGCGCTTTATTAATGCTTGTAAATTTATAGTTTGCAGGTACAATGAGTGTTGGACATTCTATTTTGCGTATCACGTGTATCGTATTACTCCCAAAGATGACCTTCTCCGCTCCGTTTGCTCCATTACTTCCCATTATAATAAGGTCAATTGAATTGTGTTTAACAGCTTGATTTACTGCAGAGACAAAATCGTCATATTCAAACAGACCGTGAAAAGTATAGGATTGCGATTTGTAGTCTTTACTCAACTTTTTAACCAGTTGATTGACTGATTTTTTATTATCGGTAGCGATACTATTATAAATGGTATCTGTCTTAGACCCAGCTACTAAATCTGCACTAACATAATCTGAGTCTTTATGAACATTCAAAATATAAAAATCACATTCCCAATTCTCGAAAAACTGCATTGCATAATCTATTGCATTTAGGGAATTTTTTGAAAAGTCTGTGGGCAAAAGGATGTTCTTCATTCGTCTGAAATTTTACGCATACAAAGTAGGAATTCTATATAGTTGAAATAATGACTATTGTCATATAAATTTAAGAAAGGACGACGTTGGAAAATCATCAAAAATTCTGAATGAAATAATATTTTGGATGAAAAGCAGAACTGATATAAGTCATATTTTTTTGCTACACCTTCTTATACCTTCACCTAATATAACTTCTTAATAATCAATTACTAATAATTAGTAAGGTGCAAATAGAATTATTCGTATTGAGAATGATTCTGATCAACTAAAATTAATCCAAAGAACTCAAACTACTAACAAGACAATGATAGAAGAAATTCAAGAAAACAAAAGTATTAGTATGCCAAGAATAGGAGACAAAGCCCCAGAATTTAAAGCAGTGACGACACAAGGTGATATAAATTTCCCTACGGACTATAAAGGCAAATGGATTATTCTGTTTAGTCACCCCGCAGATTTCACACCCGTATGTACTTCAGAGTTTATGACGTTTGCAAAACGAGAACCTGAATTTATTGCCTTGAACTGTCAGTTGGTTGGTTTGTCCATTGATGGTTTGTACAGCCATATTGCTTGGTTGCGAACTATAAAGGACAAGATAGAATTTAAAGGGATGAAAAATATGGAAGTTAAATTTCCATTAATAGAAGACATCACTATGGAAGTTGCCAAAAAATATGGTATGATCCAGCCTGGGGAAAGTTCAACAAAAGCAGTAAGAGCAGTATTTTTTATTGATCCCAAGGGAATAGTTCGTGCACTCATTTATTATCCACTTTCAACAGGTAGAAATTTTGACGAATTAAAAAGAGCACTCATCGCGATGCAAACTGCTGATGCTTTTGATATCGCTACACCCGCAGACTGGCAGCCTGGAGATGATGTTATTGTACCTCCAGCAGGTTCTTGTGGTGTTGCCAAAGATAGAATGGAAAACAAAGAAGAAGGACTCACTTGCCACGATTGGTTTTTTTGTACCAAACCACTGCCCATTGAGAATATCAAAACGCATTAAATTCTTATAAGCTTAAATAGAAAACCATATGAACTATTTTAATTCAAAAAAAATTGCAGGAACAAAAGTGACCGATATTCGATCAAAAGTTGAAGAAGCTTTGAAAGCAGAAGGATTTGGGGTACTCACGGAAATTGATATTCAAGCAACCATGAAAAAAAAATTGGATAAGGACTATTTACCTCACCTTATTTTGGGTGCGTGCAATCCCGTTTTTGCAGATAAAGTACTTTCTGTGGATCAACATATCAGTTTGATGCTGCCCTGTAATATTACTATTCGAGAGATTGAAAATCATGAGGTAGAAGTGGCGATAATTAATACTTTAGAAGTGATGAAGGTCATAGAAAACCCTATTGTTGAAGAGTATGCTAAGGAAGTAAATGAAAAATTAAATCGTGTTTTAAAAAATATATAGGCAAGATCAAAAAACAATTTTTAAATATCAAAAAAATGGAAGCACACTATTATAATGTAGATGTCAACTGGGAAAACAACCGTAAAGGTATAATGTGTTCTCCTGAATTGAATGAGAAAAAAGGTATTTGTATTGAAGTGGCCACACCGCCGGAATTTCCGAAAGGGATGGAAGGAATTTGGTCACCGGAACATCTATTTGTGGCCGCTGTGAGTGGATGTCTAATGACTACGTTTTTAGCCATAGCCGAAAATTCCACACTTGAATTCGCAAGTTTTAGCTGTCAGGCAAAAGGAAAGCTGGAAATGGTGGAAGGTAAATTAATGATGAGTGAAATAGTGCTTAAACCAACTGTTGTGATTCATAGTGAGACTTATAGAGATAAGGCGATACGCGTCATAAAAAAAGCTGAAAACGCTTGTTTGATAACGCATTCCATCAAGTCAAAAATCATAATGGAAATAACAATAGAGGTGAAACCAATTTTAATAGAAAGCAAATGAAGACACAAAAAAATTTAGGTATTTGGTTGGATCATTCAACTGCAAATATGATTGATTTGAATTCCAAAAAACTCAGTCATTCCATAGCATCAAAATTTACTTTTAATATAAAAGAAGAAGCATTAAATAGAAGCGAAAGCCTTATGCATAATAAAAGACAGCAAATGCTTGAGGCATATTATAAAAAGATTTCAGATAAAATTTTGAAATATGACCGCGTGCTGTTGTTTGGTCCAACCAATGCAAAAACAGAGCTACATAATTACCTGAAAGAGGACTTACATTTTAAAGACATAAAAATTGATATTGAAGCAACTGATAAAATGACGGAAAATCAGCAAAATGCTTTTGTAAAACTTCATTTTGAAGGGAAATCGAAATAATTTAATTATCGAACAATTGTATATGAGCAATTTGAAAATTTCTGGTGCATTGTATTTCCTCGCTGGTTCGTTGGCGTTGATGGGTATAATCACTGCCGAAGCTATGTATCCGTCTGTTTATTCCACTTTCTATAACGAAATTAGTGATCTTGGCTCGACCAAACCGCCCAATAGTATCATTCATCAACCATCAGCATCTATTTTCAATGTAACTATGTTTTTGTCAGGTTTAATGAGTTTAGTTGCTTCTATTTATCAGCATATCAACTTCAGGAAGTGGGTTTTCACAGTTCCAATTGTGTTGTTTAGCTTGGGTTTAATAGGCGTTGGTATATTTCCAGGAAACATTAGCCCTTACCACGGAATGAGTTCTTTATTAGCTTTTTTATCAGGAGGTATCGCCGCTATTTTGTGCTTTAAGATTGTTTCTAAGCCTTTTAAATATTTCTCAATTGTATTTGGAATAATTGGCATAGCAACTTGGTGTACAGTTGTATTTACTCCAAATTTAATCGTACCGTACATCGGTCTCGGTGGTACAGAAAGATGGATTGTCTATCCTATAATGTTATGGTTAACTGGTTTGGGTGGTTATCTTATGAATAAAAATATAGTATAAAGTATTTTTAAAAAAAGCAATGAAACCGCCATTCACATTAGAACAATTTTTAGCCGTTTTTAAAAACTACAATGAGGGAGTTTTTCCAATGCAGCTAGTTTTATACTTAATTAGTGCTGTTGTAATATATTTTGTAATAAAACCAAATGAAAAATCTGATAAAATTATCAGTATCATACTTTCCTTTTTATGGTTGTGGATGGGAATTATTTACCATATACTATATTTCACTGCCATAAATAAAGCTGCATATTTATTTGGTGGATTATTTATTGTTCAGGGAATTTTATTTTTAGTTTCTGGTGTTTTTGAAAATAAACTTTCTTTCGGTTTTAGAAAAGATATCTATGGGATTACAGGAATTATTTTAATTGTATTTGCATTGATTCTTTATCCTATTGCAGGGTTTTTCTTTAGACATATTTATCCATCTTCACCAACATTTGGTTTGCCTTGTCCAACTACTATTTTCACTTTTGGGGTCCTTTTATTAAATATTAAAAAATGTCCACTTCCAATTCTTATCATTCCATTTGTTTGGTCAATTATAGGTTTTACGGCTGCCTTTCAATTTGGTATGCTAGAAGATACAGCTTTAATAGTGGCAAGTTTAATTACAACAGCATTGTTGATATATCGAAACAGAATATTATCTAAAAACAAACGGATTATAAATAATACAGGCCAATGAAAAAATATTTTTTCAATGGTTTCTTATTAACTATCCCTATTTTATTATGGGACTATATTTTTACGGATAGACTGCCCAAAGCTTTTCAACCTGAAATATTCTGTAAGGCTATTCCATCTTTTATAACATATGGAGAAAATATTTCAAGGATAGTGATGTTTGTATTCATTTCCTTAATACCCCTAAAAATTATAACCAACAAGCAAAAGAATGGTGTGCTGTTGTATGTTGTTGGCGTCTTATTATATTTTGCTGGATGGATTATTCTAATGTTTTTACCAGCTACTGACTGGAGCAATAGTGTATGGGGTTTGTTGGCTCCTGCATACACTCCATTATTATGGTTAGTTGGTATTGGCTTTATTGGAAATTCATTGTTTTTTAATATCCCATACAAAAGGTGGTTGTATTTTTTAGTCGTAATTATATTCCTGATTTTTCATAATTGGCATACCTATCTCATTTATTTTAGAACACATTAATTAAAATTTTAATCATTCATTGATATTAATAAAGCAAAATAAACTTATGATAATTGCACTCATATTATTGGGCCTTCTATTTATAATCCTAATTATTGGTAAAATAAATTTGTCCATAAAATTCAATAATCAAGTAAAAGAACTTTTTACGCAATCAAAGAATATATCCGACCAAACATTCCAAAAAAGACAATTGGACAGTTTGCCTGAACCTGTTCAACGCTATTTCAACCATATTTTAAAAGACGGGCAACCCTATATAAGTTATGCAAGAATTAAACACGATGGAAAATTTAAAACAGACCTTGATAAAGGTTGGATTAATATAACGGGGGAACAATATGCAACCATAGAAAAGCCAGGCTTTATTTGGAAAGGCACAACATCAATGTTTATTGCCCGAGATATGTATATTTCAGACAAAGGCAGACTTATTGCCACACTATTTTCCGTGTATACTGTTGCCGATGCAAAAGGCGAAAAATACAATGAAGGAGAATTACTTCGATGGCTTGGAGAAAGTGTACTATATCCCACAAATTTTTTACCCAGTAAGAATTTAAAATGGTCTCCTATTGATCAAAATTCCGCAAAACTAACATTCAATTACAAGGAGATGTCATTGTTTTTCAGGGTTACTTTTAATGAAATTGGCGAACTAACCGAGCTTGAAACAAAACGTTATATGGGCGACAAAGGTTTAGAAACTTGGGTAATAAAAGCAACAAATTACAAAGAAATGAATAATGTATTAATACCCACAGCCTTTGATGTCTTATGGCGACTAGAGAAAGGAGATTTCAGTTATGCGAAATTTAATATCACAGAAGTTGAATACAATAAACCTGAAAAATTTTAACTGTTATATAAGGTAACAGCTAGCTAAAATCCTAATCTCAATATAATACAAAGTGTTTAACCTTTGATATGACAGAATTACAAACATTAGTGATTTACGCTTTGCTCTCTGGATCGACTATTTTTTTAGGTGGATTGTTATCTCATTATTTTGGTATTTACTTTAAAGCCGGATTAGTAAAGGCAGAAATTATACACGGCTCCATCGCGTTTGGAGGTGGGATATTATTAGCTGCAGTAGCACTGGTTCTGATTCCTGAAGGAATGCGTCCGCTTTCGTTAATCTCTATGTCAATATGCTTTCTCATAGGTGCCATCACATTCTTTTTATTGATCGATATATAGAGAAGAAAGGAGGCACAATGGCGCAGCTGCTGGGAATGCTTTCTGATTTTGTGCCTGAATCTATTGCAATGGGTGCTGTGTTTTCACAGAATCCACAATTAGGAATATTATTGGCAATCATTATTGGTATTCAGAATTTCCCTGAAGCTTTCAACGCATATCAAGATCTGAAATCTAGTTATTCTGTTAGAAAATGTTTAATAATTCTATTTCTCTTGAGTTTTTTGGGCGTTGTGTCAGCACTTGCAGGGTATTACTTTTTATCAAGTATGCCTATGGCAATTGGAGCACTTATGAATTTCTCTTCGGGTGGAATTATTTACCTTATTTTTCAGGATATAGCGCCTTTGTCAAGTATGAAAAAAAATTGGATTCCAGCACTTGGAGCGTGTTTTGGATTTTTAGTTGGAATGATTGGTTTGAAGATGTTGGGATAAAATGGATGTTTTAGAATAGAATTTAAGTGTTCTTTTGGAATGGAGAAACAGTAACAAGAGTACTTGACAGTAAGCTTCATTTTCAATAAACCCCTTTTCATTTAGCTATGGGTAATTTAAAAAGAAATTCATCAAAAACATATTCATAAATCTATAAGTGAAATGTTATTCTGAAGTTACGATAAAGAGAAAATGATTGTTAATATCCCAAATTCTTATTTATTCACTATTTTTTGATTGATTCGTTTTCCCAGTTTTATCACTTCATACCAAATAACTGATAAAAACCCAATACCAATGCTTATAAATATGAGTGAAACATCTAAAATTTCAAATTCAAAAAATTGGTTGAGTGGTTTTACAAATAGTAGTAATGTTGAAATAATAATTGTAATTCCAATTACAAGTGGAACTAATTTATTCTTGTATTTTAACGTAGTAAAAACCGAATAGTAGAAAGACCGATTCACAAAGGTTAGAAAAATATTGGCAGACATTAGAACTATAAACACCATCGTTCTTGTAATGTACTCGTTGTAACCCTTTGATACTGCATATTGGTACACAATAAGAACACCTAAAGTTATCATTAAGCCTTGTAAGACACTTGTTGTAAGTTCTTTCCAATTAAAAAAATTAGCCGTTACAGGTCGTGGTTTTTGATGCATAGCAATTTTTTCCATAGGTTCGTTTTCATAAACAATAGAACACGTTGGTCCCATTATCAATTCCAATAAAATAATATGAACAGGAGATAGGATGTTAGGGTAAATCCACCCCAATACCAGGGGAATGAATACCGTTAGAATTATTGGGATATGAATCGATATTATATATTGAATAGCCTTTTTAAGATTGGTATAAATTTTTCTACCCATTGCCACAGCATCTACCATTTTTGATAAATCATCTTCAACCAAAATAAGAGACGCAGCATCTTTAGCTATTTCAGTACCTTTTTTACCCATTGCAATTCCAATATGTGCAGTTTTTAATGCTGGACCATCATTTACACCATCACCTACCATAGCAACGATTTCACCTTTTGACTTTAGGGCGTTGATGATTTTAAGTTTTGCATCTGGGAACATTCTTGTAAATATTTGAATTTCTGAAACTTTACTTTGTAGTTCTGAATCTGACAATTTCATTAACGCATCGCCCGAAATACTCTTTTCATACCCTTTAAAATCAATTTGTTTTGCAATGGCTAGAGTCGTAGCTTCATTATCTCCGGTAATTATCTTTACTGTAATTCCAGCAGTATTGAAATCTTCAAAAACAGATTGAATGTTTTGTTTTGGTGGATCATAAAAGGCTACCAGTCCTTTAAAAGAAAAATGAAAATCTTGTTGCTTTGTTGGAAAATCATCATCTTTAAAATTAGCCTCAGCTACTCCTAATACTCTGTAACCATCTGCAGCTAAAATATTTATGGTTTGTTCAATTTCTTGTTTTTGAAAAAGGGTAAGATGTGATACATTTAGTATTGCCTCTGGTGCTCCTTTAGCGGCGATAATTCTATTACAGGAATCATCCTGAAAAATATGCGTCATCATTGGTGGTTTGCCATCCAAAGGATATTCATGAAACATTTTATAGGTAAGTCTTTCATCATTCTTGAAAAACGTACTATAACTTTTATGTAAAGCTATTTCCATTGGGTCGAATGGAATAGGCTCACTTGCCCACATTGCAATGCGTATGAGTTCTTTTTCATCTATATTTATTTCCTTTTCAATTGAAATAATTCTTTTGCTTTCAGCACTATAGAGCTTTGCAAGACTCATTTTGTTTTCTGTGATTGTCCCTGTTTTATCTGTGCAAATCACAGTGGCGCTACCCAAGGTTTCCACTGTTTTCATTTGCTTCACGACAACTCCCATTTTCATAAGTCTCCAAGCTCCCATCGCCATAAAGGTTGTAAATGCAACTGGAATTTCTTCTGGCAAGATGCTCATTGCAAGGGTAAGTGCTTTAAGCAGACTGTCTAATACGTTATAAGATTTAAAATAATTTATAGCCCAAACAACTGCGAAAATGATAACACCGGCAATGACCATTTTCTTTACAAAATTGTTGATTTGCTGTTCTAAGGGTGTCTTTTCTTGTACTACATCTTCAAGGCTTTTTTCTATTGTACCTAGTTTAGTTTCATTACCAATTTTGGTCACGGTTGCAATAGCTAATCCAGTGGCTATCATCGAACCTGCATAAATTAGATTTTTGCCTTCCGTTTGATTTTTATAGACAGAAAAAGATTCGCCAGAAAGGATGGATTCATTAACCGAAAAATCATTCGAATGCACAATAAGTCCATCTGCTGGAATTGTAGTGCCTTCTTCCACCATCATACTATCTCCAATAACCAATTCCTCACTTTTAATTTCAGTTAGCTTACCATCTCTAATTACCTTGCAATTGGGTTGTGTAAAGTTTTTTAACTTCTCTAGAGCATTCCTGCTCCGAGAATCCTGATATAAAGAAATTGCAGAAACCAAGACAATGGCCAATGCTAAAAAAATACCATCACCAGTATTTCCGGTAATAAAGTATATAGAGGACGTAACCAACAGCAGAATTACCATTGGTTCTTTAATTAGATTTTTTAAGGCATATAAAAATCCGCTTTCTTTCTTAAAATTTAATATGTTTTGACCGTGCTTTGCTCTTGCCTCGATTACCTGATTTTGGGTTAAACCTTTTATATTGTAGGTTTTGTTGGACATTTGAATTATTTGCTAGTTATTAATTGTTTAGGGTATTATTTTTTGTTTTTATTAAATAATAGTCTCTGTAAAAGTAATTTGAACCTATAATTTAGAAAATGATATATATCACCCATCCTTAAAACTTAAGAATAATTTCGTTTGAGAATTATTAACAAAATATCACGCTACTGCTTAACATATAGACCCTATTGTTTTGAAAGAGTTTTGTTATATTATAATGTAGGATTAATCATCTTCTATACTTTTAAAAAGCAATATTATAGCTCTTATAAAAAGTAAATATCTATACTGATAAATATCATTTCTAAATATGCTTTATAAGTCTATTTTAGGGCTTTAAAAAGATCATAGAAAATGAAAACAAAACTGCCTACAAGACTTACATATTTTATCAATAACCTCAGGTTTCAACTCATTTTAATAAGTTTACTTTTAATTACTTGTATCACTGGTTGTGCAGATGCAAAAAAGAAAACTTTTGTTTTAGAAGATTCGGTTACTGTTACCGAACAACTCATTAAAAAAGACAGTGTCTTAAACGAGCCTAATTTTAAACAATCAATAATTGTAAATAAAGATGTTCCTATACGTATATATTTTAAATGGATGGATAGTTTGGTTGACGCACACAACAAAATAAACGATTACCTAATTGACGAGTATATAATAGTAAGATCTAATCCTTGGATATTAGATACTTTGGCAAATACGGATTACTATTACCTTGCAGAAAAAGGAATTTTTAATGAAGATTCCCAAGCTTTATTAGCACTACACAAAGGACAAATATTGGTTGTTCCAGATTCCACACAAACCCAAAAAATAAGGGAACGTATGGCAAATACCTATTTAGATCTTAATATTCCAGAATTCAGACTACGAATTATTGAGAATGGTAAAGAACTATATAAATTTCCAGTGCGTGTTGGGCAAAACAACAAACGTTATTTGGCAATGGCCAAAGGTGAAGTAGATATGCGTACAAAGCCAGGTGTTGGAAAAATTATTAGAGTAAATAAAAAACCTCTTTTTATTAATCCTAAAAACAATCACAGGTATTATGTAACAAATAGAGACGATGGTAAGGTGACCAAACTGCCAGCAATACCTTGGATAGAGCCAGAGATAAATGGAATTCGATTTGGGCAACTTATTCACCCTACAACCAATATGGCTACTTTAGGGAAGGCATATTCTAATGGTTGTGTTGGGCTAAGGGAATCTGATGCTTGGTTTGTGTATTATTATGCGCCATTAAACACCAAAGTAATATTTAGATACGACTTACAGGGAAATGATGATGAAGGCAATGACATCCAATTTGCAAATATTTATCCCGGTTTTGAAAACAAAACGTATACAAAAGAGGCAATTGAAGCAACTTTAAAAACGAGTGATGGGAAACCTATTAGCGTTTGCGATTGTGGTTCTTTAAATTGATCCAATATTCCGTTTAAAATAAGGGGCTATTTTTTCATAATTGACACTCCTATTTAATTGATTCCAGGATATATTAAAAATATAAAGATAGATCCACCATTCACATCAGAACAATTTTTAGTCGTTTTTAAAAACTACAATGAAGGAGTTTTTCCAATGCAGATTGTTCTCTATTTATTAAGTCCAATTGCAGTTTTCAGGCTCAATTCGGGACGAGCTTTTGCGGGAGTTATAGATTCGTTTGTGGAAGTTCCGGCATTGATTTTATTGGCGCAAGTTTCATTTTGGTTACGAAAAAAACTATTTTACTAATGAAAGTATATGACGTTATAATAATTGGTGGTGGACAAGCAGGGTTATCCATAGCATATTTTTTAAGAAGAAGTGAGTTGGATTATTTGTTATTGGACAATCAACTAGAAGCTGGTGGTTCTTGGTTACAAACCTGGGACAGCCTAAAATTATTTTCTCCTTCCAACTATAGTTCCTTATCGGGTTGGGCAATGCCTAAAAGTAAAGAAGAATATCCTACGAAAGCAGAATTTGTAAGTTACGTATCAGCCTATGAAAAACGGTATGGTTTCAATATACTTAGACCAACTGAGGTTATGCAAGTTGAAAAGAAACAAGGGCTTTTCAAGATTAAAACAAATACAGGTATTTTTTATTCCAAAACCCTAGTAAGTGCCACAGGAACAGCAAGAAATCCTTTTGTGCCAGAATATTCTCAAAACGCAGCTTTTATCGGTGCACAAATCCATTCTGCCAACTACAGGAATGCAGATGATTTTAAGGGAAAAAGTGTTCTTATTGTAGGAGGTGGAAATTCAGGAGCGCAAATATTAGCCGAAGTTTCTAAAGTAGCAAAGACCAAATGGATTACACTAAAAGAGCCTAGTTTTCTTCCAGACGACATTGATGGCCGATATCTTTTTGATGCAGCAACTCAAAAATTCTTGGGTAAACTGGATGACAAGAAAAATGTAAGTCACAGTATTTCCCTATCAAACATTGTAATGATTGAAAGTGTAAAAGACGCACGAACCAGAAATGTGTTACAAGCGGTCCGTCCCTTCAAGGAATTTTACGAAAACGGAGTCATTTGGGATGATGAAACAAAAGAACCATTTGATGCCGTTATTTGGTGCACAGGCTTTCGTGCCAATTTAAAACATCTAGAACCTTTAGGTATTGTTGAAAATAAAAAAATAGCGACTAAAAATACCCGTTCGTTAAAAGAGCCTAATCTATGGCTAGTTGGTTATGGAAATTGGACAGGATTTGCCTCTGCAACAATTTATGGGGTTGGTAAAACTGCCAGACAAACCGTAAAAGAAATTACCGAAGCACTATCAAAACACATAAATTAAATCAACTCTTGGGTTTATTTTGGGCTTTTGGGTAGAATGATTGCCTTGTAGATTTTAGTATAAATCCAATTGTTCGTTAGTTAATAACGTTTAGTGACAATGAACACTCAAATTGAATGAACATAGACAAAAACTATATATGTCGATAAAATTAAAATATTTCGACATATATTTGTAATATGTCGATGCCTTCGACATAGTTACTTCTAAATGTCGATACTATGTACCATCCTGAAAAACCATATAATGAACTCCCATTTTTGCCCCCTAATGTTGAGGTAGAAACGAAAAAGATACTAAAACAGGCGATAGCTTCCAACAAAATACTGGCAGAGCTAAAAGGAAGGGCAGATGAAATTCCCAATCAGTCAATGCTTGTTAACGCCGTTACATTGCAAGAGGCGAAGGACAGTTCCGAAATTGAAAATATTGTGACGACTCAGGATACACTATACAAAGCATTCTCTTCTAATATTTCTTCAACAGATGCGCAGACCAAAGAAGTTTTAAGGTATCGCCAAGCACTTTGGGAAGGTTATAATGATTTGAATAAAAGACCCCTATCGACTAATTCATTTATTAAGATTGTACAGACGATAAAGGAGAACGGTTCTAGTATAAGAAATGCACCAGGAACTACTATAACAAGTAATAATAAAACGATATATACCCCGCCAGAAGGTGAAGCAGTAATTCGAAATCTATTAAAGAACCTTGAAGATTTTATTCACACAGAAAATGATATCGATTCTCTTATTAAGTTGGCTATAATGCATTACCAATTTGAAGCCATACATCCTTTCTTTGATGGTAATGGTAGAACAGGGAGGGTAATTAATATGCTATATATCGTCGAGAAAGGACTTTTAGATACACCAATTCTTTATTTGAGTAAATACATCATCGAGAATAAAAATGACTATTATACAAATCTTAGAAATGTTACAGAAAAGTCGGCCTGGGAAACTTGGATTCTCTTTATGCTAAAAGGTATAGAAGAAACTGCTCAATATACTTTAAATAAAATAAACTCCATTAACCAGTTGATGCAAGAAACAATTCTGATAGCAAAAGAAAATCTACCCACGCGTGTCTATTCCAAAGAGTTAATTGAACTGTTATTTGAACAGCCCTATTGTAAAGTAAAATACTTAGTAGATAGCGGTATTGCAAAGCGACAAACCGCTGCCGAATATTTAAATGAACTTGAAAGAATTGGAATCCTAAAATCACAGAAAGTAGGAGTGGAGAACCTATATTTGAATGTGAAATTGGTTGAAGTTTTGAAAAAATAATCCCGTTCCACCCCATTTCTCTACATTTCGCGAAAAGCTGCATTCCGAGAAAAGCGGTTCACTACACTATCTTGAACCCAGTCGCAGAAAAAACGACAGCGTTCGCCCAGCAAAAAGGTACCCCAACCTTTTACTCCACAAAGTTTAAAATTCTGCCCGAGACAAACTGCATAACCGTTCGCTCGCAATTCAATATAATTTATGCTGAGAAAGGGCAAAGTATTCAGGACAAGCTCTCTTTTATAAGTTCTTACTCGTTCATAATTTTAGTGTGGGTTACCGAAAAGGTAACGGCGATGGCGCTATGGGAAGTAAGTGAATGAAATTGAAATGAACGCTACTCTGTATCATTTTACTATAAATGAAATCAGTAATAATATGGGAACATAGAATTCCATATCAAAAGAAAAGGAAAACGCTCAAGATATAATAAGTATGTGATTTTAAAAGGGAAAGTAAATCAAATTACATCAAATATGACCATCCAAAATGGATTATTAAATTAGTTTAATTCTATGATTATTAGTTGGTTAAAATTATTTAACTTCATTGAAATGTTTAAAAATATCAGAATCAAAGTTGCCTAATAAAGCTTTTCAGCGTTTGTTGAAAAGTATGAAGATCCTGAAATGAAATGAAGGTATCGAATAGCAAGAGGGTAACACGCGATGCGATGTTACATATTTTTAAAATACTGATTTTCAGTATTTTAAATGGTTTCGATTAGGCGGTTTCAATTTATTTTTCACGGAAAAACCTCGGCAGCCTAGTAAAATCAACAAATTTTTCACGAAAAAATGGATAAAGGATATGAAAAAGAGCTATTTCAAAGCCTGAGCATTAAGAGCTCTGTGGCGAAGAAATTCAAAAAATACTGCAAGTCGATTTCAAAATCGCAATCAATGACATTGCTTTTGATGTTGGAATTTTTTGATGAAAACGGACTTTCTCCAGAGGATGATTTGAAACCAAATTTAAAGGCAACTGAAAATTTGTTTAAGAAAAGAATCAATACACTAATTGCCATTATAAAAGACATCGAAAAAACGCAGACAAAACCGACATTGGCAATGTTGCAAGCTCTTTTTATGGTAGACGAACCTAAAAAGAAACCGCTACTATTAGAAAAGAAACGGTTTAAGAAAGAAGTCAAGAACCATTTTGGAGAAAAAAGCGGTATTGATTTGAAAAACGAAAGCGAAGTTTAAGAAGCAGATTGAAGGCCTCAAATTAAATCAAAGCACACCAAATGCTATGAAGCCTTGTGCGCGTTGAGAAATATTGATTTTAAGGATGTTTAGGCGAGTGTTTTTTAATAGAATGACAACTTGTTTAGCAAAGCTATAAAAGTTCATTGGTGTTTTTAAAAACCACTTTAAAATTGATGTAATTAATTATTCTTCAAATAGAAATTGTTTAAGACTACTCTTTAGAAAAATAAAATATTTGGCTGCCAGCCCTTTTGTGTTTTATATGTTTGATATTGTTTATTTACAGATACCAATGCTTGTCCAGTAGTTGTCCTAGATTTGGGACGGTGCCGTCCCGATAGTAGTCCCAAAAGTGTACTTCTTAAAGGACAGTTAAAGTGAACTAAATGGCTCTAAATTTTATGGTTCTTATCTCTTACTTTTTTTACGATCTTCTTTATCTTATCAGCCGCCATTTTTTCCTGTAAAGCTTTCATAACCTCATTCACTTTTCGGTCTACGATTTTTGCGTAATGCTGCGTAGTCCGTAGATTTTTATGCCCCAACATTTTGCCCACAGTTTCCAATGCAAGGCCATAAGTAATGAAATACCCCTTATTATGTTACAATATATTGATGTAACACCCCTTATTATATTACAAAATAATTATATATTTGCCCTTATTATATAACAAATTTAATAGGATTGAACTTTAAAAGACACATAAACAAGTATTTGATACAATGGAAAGAGTCTTCCAACCAGAAACCTTTAATTTTAAGGGGCGCAAGACAGGTTGGAAAAACGACTTTAGTCAAAGATTTTGCTAAAACATTTACAAACAGCATTTTATTAAATCTTGAAAAGCCTAAAGACCTTCGATTTTTTGATGATTATGACGATGTTAATACTATAAAAGACGCCTTATTTTTTGAGAATAATATTTCTAATGATGCTACAGCTAGTATGTTACTTTTTATTGACGAAATTCAGGAATCTCCCAAAGCTATTCAATTACTACGTTATTTTTATGAAGAGATTCCAGAATTACATGTCATAGCTGCTGGTTCCTTATTGGAGTTTGCAATGCAACAAGTAAAAAGCTTTCCAGTAGGCAGAGTGGAATTTTTGTATTTACATCCACTAAATTTTTCAGAGTTTTTATCAGCTATTGAGCAACAACAAGCGTTTGAGCAAATAAATCAAATTCCAATAAAGGAATATGCTCATACCACCTTGCTAGACTTGTTTAATACCTATACAATTATTGGTGGTATGCCGGAAATTGTTAAAGCATACCTATTAAATAAAGGTATTGCAGATTTGCCGAAAGTGTACGAAAGTATTTGGGCGACGTATAAAAACGATGTCGAAAAATACACATCTAACGATACCGAACGAAAGGTAATTAAACATATTATGGATGTTGCCCATTTATATGTAGATCAACGAATAAAATTTCAAAACTTTGGAAATTCTAATTATCGTTCCCGAGAAGTTAGTGAAGCCTTTCGAAATTTGGATGATGCCAAAATTATTCAATTAATCTATCCATCAACTGATTTAGAAGTGCCAATAAAACCAGATATAAAAAAATCTCCAAGATTACAGTTTTTAGATACAGGACTCATTAATCACGATTTAAAGATTCAAGCCGAATTATTAGCACTTGATGATTTAAGTAATAGTTACAAAGGAGCCATCATTCCGCATATCATTACACAGGAAGTGCTATCGTTAAACACTATCAATAATCACAAACCACATTTTTGGGTACGTGAAAAGGCACAAGCATCATCAGAAGTGGATTTGGTAATTCAATATCAAGACAAAATTATTCCTATCGAAATTAAATCAGGTCCAACGGGTACGTTAAAGTCTTTGCATGAATTTATAGAACGTACCAATCACCATTATGCAATACGTATGTATGCTGGCAACTTTAATGTTGAAGAACACAGTACACCAAAACAAAATAAATTTTACAAACTCATGAATTTGCCATATTATTTGGGTACTAAACTGCCTGAATATATTACCTATTTCATCAACAACTATTAGAAAACCTTTCCAAAATAAAATAGACGTAACAATTACTAATTTTCACGATTCTTTGTATTCTCTTTTTTTTTGTCAGCCGCCATTTTTTCCTGTAAAGCCTTCATATCCTCATTCACTTTTCGGTCTACGATTTTAGCATAATGCTGCGTAGTCCGTAGATTTTTATGCCCCAACATTTTGCCTACAGTTTCCAGAGGAACACCATTGGTAAGGGTTACGGTGGTGGCAAACGTATGACGGGCTAAATGGGTGGTAAGATTCTTTTTAATGCCGCAGAGCAATGCTATTTCCTTGAGATAGGCATTGGACTTCTGATTGCTCAAAACTGGGAGCACACAATCCCCATTCAATACTTTTGGATTATCTTGATATCGCTCCAAAATAGCAACGGCAGGAGGGAGTAGGGGAATGACTAATTTCGTTTTGGTTTTGGTTCGTTTGGCTTGGATGCAAAGATTTCCATCAATGTCTGTAACAATGTTGTCGGCATTCAGCTTCTGAATGTCAATGTATGCAAGCCCAGTATAACAACAGAACACAAACATATCCCGCACAACGGCCAATCGGTCCCAATTCATTTCTTGTTCTGCCAGGGATTGCAATTCTTCTTTCGTGAGAAATTCCCGCTCAACCGTTTTAAACTTGATCTTGTAGTTGTAAAAAGGATCTTTAGTAATCCATTCATTACCCACAGCAATCCGAATGATCTTTTTAAAATTATTGACATACTTTAAAGAGGAGTTATGATTACACGCCTTTTTCTCTTTTAAGTAATATTCGAAACCCCGGATAAATTTCAGATTTATATCTCTAACGGGAATATCCTCTTTGCCATAGGCTTCTTTTACATATTCATAAATATGATTTCTGGTAGTGAAATAGCGTTTGTAAGTTCCGAGCGCAAATTCAATACCGATCAATTTCTCCATCTGTTTGTTATGCTCGTCAAAAACTTCGAGGAGCATTTTCGGCTTTTCTTTTTTGCCGAGATAAAGGTCTTTGATGTCTTTTGAAGTAAATGGGTCACCTTTGTCAATAAGCTTATTTTGAATCCGATTTATCTTATGAAGAATATTTGTCATAAGAGTGCTCAATTCTTCAGCTTCTGTTCCTTTTCCCTTCATCTTATTCATCCGGGAATCCCATTTTTCAGGATCTATTTTTCGGTGTAAACTGATAGTTGATCGCTTGCCATCTACTGTTATTCTTAGGTATAAGCCAGCTTTTCCGTTTTTATCTTTTCGCTCATCCTTGAGGTAAAAAAGAGTTGAGAATGTTGTGTTCATAAAATAGGTGTCGATCAATACCAAATAAAGGTATGAAAAACTAACGAGCACAATTTTATATTTAACATTAAATCAATTAGTTACAGAGCAATCGACACCACTTTTGCAATTTAAAAATAGGTGTCGAATAGGTGACTTTTTATAGGGTATTATTTGCCATTAAATGATATCAGTAAAAATGAAAAACCCTGTAAATCATAGATTTACAGGGTTTTTGGGTTGACTTGGTAGTCAAAAAGTGGAGCCGGAGGGATTCGAACCCTCGTCCAAACGTGCTGAGTTATAGCTTTCTACATGTTTAGTTTTTATTTAAATTTTCGTGAGATTGCCGGTCAAAAACTACCAACGCACTCCTTATCCTCAATTAAGTGTCTCAGGAATATCAAGGCACTATTCCCAATAGGTTTACTTTTACGAAGTCACTATATCAAAAACCGTAAACCAAGGTGTTTGAGTGACTTCCTGCTTACCTACCTTGTAGGCCGAGGCGTAATCCTACTATAATTCGGATTATGCAGCTAGGGCGTAGTTATTCTCGCCGTTTAAAAAGTGTGAAAAATGAGATTTAAGAGCTGTTTCCCAGCGCTCTACATGCTTACCATACCACAAGACCCGCTGTCAAAACCAGTCGGCCCCGGTTTTCAGTAATCAGTATTCAGTACGCAGTTATTAGTTTGTAAACTAATAACTACACATACTAAAATTTTGAATTCTGAAATTTTTTCAAAGAACAAATTAATACTATTTGCAAACACTAAGGTCTCCGAGTAATGCTGTTTTTTTTACAGCATTGTATCGAGGAGGCGGGTTGCTATTTTCCTGCCGTCAAAAAGCACCAGGCTTTCGGCAGTCGCTTTTCCGCACCTTTCCGGCTGCGGCAAGAGCTTCAACAAAGCCTCAATCCTTACCCGAAAAGGGATCGCAAAGATACAAGAATAATAGTATCTTCGTGGTTCATTAGTAACTATTCAAAAAGTATTCCAAATGCCTATTACCTTCGCTATCATAAAAGAACGTAAAAACCCGCCAGATCGTCGTGTCGTTTTTTCACCTTCAGCCCTAAAAGAAGCTTCAGAAAAGTTTCCCGATGCCCGGTTTATTGTTGAATCTAGTGCTATCAGGATTTTTTCAGATCAAACATATAAAGACGCAGGATTTGAAGTGAAGGAAGACGTTTCAGAAGCAGACGTCATGCTGGGTGTAAAAGAAGTACCAGTGGATGCACTTATCCCGGGTAAAAAATATTTCTATTTCAGCCATACCATCAAGAAGCAACCGTATAACAGGAAATTGCTCGTGACGATGCTGGAAAAAAACATTGAAATGTACGACCACGAAACTATCGTGAAGCAAAGTGGTGCCCGTCTTATTGGTTTTGGTCGCTATGCAGGATTAGTGGGAGCCTATAATGGTTTTAGAGCCTTAGGAATTCGTGACGGATTGTTTGCGCTTCCTAAAGTGGAAACCCTGCCAGACCTGGACGCCGTAAAAGCTGAACTTGATAAAATTAAACTACCAGCTATAAAAATTTTATTGACAGGAACAGGCAAAGTAGCTAAGGGCGCCAAAGAAATTTTGGATCACTTAAAAATTAAAGAAGTAAGCGATGCCTTGTATCTCACTTCCCAATTTACGGAACCTGTGTATTGTATGGCAGACGTTATGGAATACACCAAACGCAAAGACGGGAAAGTAGGAGAGAAGTACGCATTTTACAAAGACCCATCTGGGTATGAAAGTAATTTTATGCCCTACGCAGCTCAGACCGATTACTTTATAGCGGGACACTTTTATGGTAATGGAGCACCTTATCTATTTACTAGAGAAGATGCAAAACGGGAGGATTTCAGAATTAATATGGTTGCAGATATTTCTTGCGATATTGACGGCCCTGTAGCGAGTACCATTCGTCCCAGCACCATTGCAGACCCATTTTACGGCTACAATCCAAAAACCGAAACCGAAGTTCCCTTTGGCTCTCCCAACAGCATTGCAATGATGGCAGTTGATAATTTACCTTGCGAATTGCCAAAAGACGCCAGTGAAGGTTTTGGTGAGATGTTCATTGAAAACGTTATTCCAGCATTCTTTAACGGTGATGAGCGCGGCATTTTAAAACGTGCTAGAATGACTACGGCAGACGGAAAGTTAACGGAGCGCTTTAATTATTTAAAAGACTATGTGAATGAAACAGTGTAGTTTATCGTTGTTAAATAGCTCTTTAACGAATTTAGTGTTAATTTGAATTATTTTAACAAGTAATTCTTACAATAGTTTGTTTGTTAATCGTTTAAATACTAAGTTTATGCTTCCAAATTGAACTATTTATGAAGAAGCTAATATTTTTCACACTTATTATAGTATTTAGTACCTCCACATATGCCCAAATAGGGATTAATACTACGAATCCACAAGCTACTTTAGATATTGAAGGAACCGTAAGAATTAAAAATACAAAAGGTAAAACCTTGGATGGTGAAAATATAATTGCTACTAAAATTGTTGGACTTGATGAACAAGGTAATATAGTAGAACTTACTACAGATACGAACGTCTACTTAGAAAATAACATCATTAAGACGGTTGAGCGAAAAGTTGAATTGGGTAGCCTGCCAGAATTTTCGGGTGGGCAAGCTAATAATGTAAGCTTAATAGTTTTTCCAGGTGGTTCAAATGGTGGGAAAACAGTAATTAGATTACAGCATGATACAGGTAATTTTGATATCACAGGATTTGATGTTGGTGAATTGGGTGGTCCTGCAGCAGCAGATGGATATACCGTTTGGCTGTTTGCGGTAGATGGAGATGTAAACTTGAGAGCAGAAAACAATGGTTCTACTGCTGTGAACCGAATTGCCGCTAATAATGATATTACCATAGAGCAATTTCAAATGGTGAAAATACTATATGATGGGGTCTTGCAACGTTGGGTAATTATGTCGGGTTGTGAACATAACTAAAAAAATATTTTGTAAGGATTTCAGAAAGCCGGTACTAGTACCGGCTTTTTTTGAGGCATCATTTGGAGGTTCTATTTCTTTTAGAATTTTTAAGTTCCTTGGTTAATCCAACTAAATTATAAACCCTGTTTCCTCTTTTAAAAGTTTCAGCAAACTAATTTCAGTAGTAGGAAACCCATACACAATTGATAAAAGTGTATGTGAATATACGTACCAGTAAATTTTCAAACCTTAGGGATGCGTTTTAATTACACTTAATACCTCTTAGATAATTCTAACTACGGTCTGCTGTTTCTGTTTACAGAAGTTTAAAGATTAAAACCAATCTCTTTTGAAAATTGGGATGTATTGAATTGCGAAAATAGATTCTTTTACGGAAGGTTTTTTAGAATAGTACGAATAAACAGTTCTCCTTTATAGGGCTTTATTACAATATCATTCATTAGGCTGAATCTATTCTGTTCCAATACTTTTTCACGTTCAACTGCAGTTAGAGCTAATATAGGAATCGTTTTATCGTGATTACGAATAATTTCAGTAGCCTCAAATCCATCCATCCCGGGCATGTTTATATCCATTAAGATTAGATCGAAGGCTTGTTTTTTAGTCAGTTGTATCGCTTCTAACCCTCCAGAAGCCAATGTGGCTTGAGCACCATAGTTTTTTATTTCTCTTTCTGTCACAATCCTGTTTATTTTATTGTCGTCTACGATTAATATTTTTTTTCCTGCAAGGACATTCTTTTCAATTTTCACTTTTTTTGCAGGTAAATCGGTAGTGTTGGCAATTTTATAAACAATAGTAAATTTAACTTCAGTGCCATCACCAATTTCGCTGGTGAGTATTAATTTTGAATTATGTTGTTTTAAAATTTTCTTTACAATAGGAAGCCCCAGACCTGTTCCATTTATATTGTTGTGTTTAAAATCGTCCTGAATAAAATCTTCGAAAATTTTTTGTTGCTTATCAAGGTGAATCCCTATACCGTTATCTTTTATTGAAAAGTCTAATCCCACTTTTTCAACCTCCGTAGTTTCTGCCTTTTTTATGGAAATAATAATAACTCCATCATTTGTAAATTTCGCTGCATTACTTAAAAGGTTCATTAAAACCTGAGAGAGCTTAACATCATCTCCCATTAATTTTTTAGGGATAGATTTATCTATTTCAACAAGAAACTCATTAGGGTTCTGGTTGTTTAGAAATTTTATAGACTCTACTATATTGTCTACGATTTTTCTAAGGTTGAAAGTTTTGTTTTTAAGCTGATTACTTTTTTCGGCATCAATTTTATTAAAATACAAGGCATTATTAATAAGTGAAAGTAAATAGTTTGCCGAAAATTTTAGGGTGCTAATTTGTTCTTTTTCACTGTCAAATTTAGAATTTTCCATTAGCATGTTACTAATGCCAATAATACCATACATAGGCGTTCGCAATTCATGTGTTAGATTAGAAAACAAACGACTCTTTGCTTTACTCAGCTCTTCGGTTTTCTCTTTTTCATCTAAATATTGCTTGTTTTTAAATTTGAGATTTTTAAGAAGTCTTCGTCTTCTAACATATGTGAACAGTAAAAACAAAAAGAATACTAATAAAATACCAGAGGCTATCTTAATCCATAATAGCTGAGTTTGTCTTTTTGTTTCTTGTTTGTCAATTTCTGCCTGTAATGCCTGCTCTTTTAATTCCAGTTGATATTGATCTAATTTATACTTCGCAGTGGCAGTTTCAATCGCCAGAATTTTATCTGTTTCGTATTGTTTATTTAAATAGATCTCACGTTCTGAATTAGCTTTATAAGCAGCTCTATAATCGCCATCCAGCACGTAAGCCTTTGACAAATATTCATAAATTTGAATCAAGATTTCGTCGAAATCTATATCTTTTGCCTCGACTGCACTTTCTTCTAAAATTCTAATTGCATTGGTTGCATCCCCTTTTATATAACGTAATCTACCTTGTAAAGATTTAGCGGCAACAGAGTAGTATTTAAAATTTAAATACTCTGCAAATTCTACTGTCTTTGGGACATGGTAGGACGCCATTACCACATCATTATTATTTATGCTAAAATCTGATATATTATTATGTAAAATAAACAATGCTGTAGTATCTGCCGATATTTTTGCAGATATAATAGCTTCTTTGTATAATTTTACAGCTTCCTTAGATTGGCCCTGAAGTGCATATAAATTGGCTAGGTCAATTTGTGTGGCAACAATACTTTTAGGGTCATTGTTCTTTAAAGCCCTAGCTACATTTTCAGAAAAAACTTTTTTAGAAGCAATGGTATCTTGACTCTTTAAAAAAGCATTGCCAATAATACTGGAAAGATCAATTATTTTCTCGATATCTCCTATTTTCTTGGCTAATGCTATTGTGATATTTGCCTCCTCAATCGCTATTTCATAATTTTTCTGAAAATATTGGAGTTCAACATATTTATATAAAGAATCAACTTCTAATTGTTGCATCGTTTTACCGATAGAGTCTTTTACTGTTGTTTTAGTTTCTGTGACTTGAGCCAAAGCACAAAATCCAATCGACCAAACTATAGCGAGGGCATTTAAAATATTTTTCAAGAGATTACAGGTTAGTTCAAGCCTTAAATGTAAATGAAATTTCGATTTCCTCTTATTTGGAAGGCAATAGAGGTAGGGTTTGTGCGATAATTGTTAAAAGTGAAGAGGCAATGGAAGCTCCCGTATAAATTGTTATATTATCATTTAGCGTAACAACTTCTTTATTTTATATCCAAACAATAGAATCAAAAACTCTCGTAAACTTATGTATTTTTAAGATGTAAAAGGATTGGTTTAACTTAAAATTAAATCTCTTAAGAAGCCTCCAGCAGAAACAGGAAAAACCCTTAAAAGAAACAGGGAAAACCCTCTTGCCTGTTTTACGATATTGTTCGAATTTTGAAAAAGATTCAAAGATTGTTTTTAGCCATAGCAATTTAAAACCCGTCACAATGCTAATTGGGGAGTTAGTGTAGGCGGGTTACTTCAATAAAGGTCACTCTTAAAAGTGACCTTTATTTATTATATATTTTTGAAATAAAGTATTTTAGTATAATGAATCCAGCCGAAGCATATATCCTGAATAAACCCGAACCGTTTAGAACCATGCTTTTGATATTACAACTACATATCGAGCAAACACTCCCAGATTTTGATTTAAAGTATAAATGGAAATTACCTATATATTACAGCGAAGAGTGCCCCATCTGCTACTTGAATGTAACCAAAGGATATGTGGATGTTTGTTTTTGGGCACGCACAAAATTTAATGTGCATTTAGAGGTGTTAATTTCTGAAAAGCGAAAGTTTGTAAAATCATTACGTTACTATACACTCGAAGATATAGATGAGGAGATTTTAATTGAATGCCTCAAAGAAGCCTACCGAACAAAAACGAAAGGATTTACAGCTGGTTGATGGTTTTTCTTATAGCCGTTAAATCTGTGAGCAATTTTTCCAGATTAGCAAGATCCAACATATTGGCGCCATCACTTTTGGCATGGGAAGGGTCAAAATGAGTTTCTATAAAAAGACCGTCGGCGCCAGAGGCAATACCTGCGCGGGCTATAGTGCTTATCATTTCGGGTCTTCCACCTGTTACTCCCACACTTTGATTGGGCTGCTGCAAACTATGGGTTACATCCAGAATTACCGGAGCAAATTGTTTCATTGTAGGAATACCTCTAAAATCTACAATCATATCCTGGTAGCCAAACATAGTCCCCCTATCGGTTACGCATACTTGTTTGTTGCCACTATCGGTTACTTTTTTCACAGCGTGTTGCATACTTTCAGGACTCATAAATTGTCCTTTTTTGAGATTCACCACTTTACCAGTTTCAGCAGCAGCTACTACTAAATCTGTTTGCCGTACTAAAAAAGCAGGGATTTGTAACACATCAACATATGCTGCGGCTAAGGATGCATCACTGCTTTCATGAATATCGGTGACGGTTGGGATTTTAAACGTTTCAGAAACTTTACGAAGTATTTTTAAAGCTTTTTCATCTCCAATTCCTGTAAAACTATCGATACGGCTTCGGTTTGCTTTTCTAAAACTTCCTTTAAAAATATAAGGAATTTCAAGTTTGTCTGTAATGGTGAGTACTTTTTCGGCAATACGTAATGCCATGTCTTCACCCTCAATAGCACAAGGGCCAGCGAGTAGAAAAAAGTTGTTGGAAGTTGTGTGTTTTAACTGCGGAATTAAATCTAAATTCATAGTAATGTCAAGCTTTTAAAATACAAAGATACGTAAGAAGTCATGTAAACTTTTTCTTTTACTTGCGAATACCAAATTTTGCGTCCTTATTTTGTCATTTTAAAGCCATTCCTACTGCTATGCTTATAAAAATTCACTTCGTCCTGTCGCAAAAACGAAGTCTGAAGTTCCAAGCAAAATGTTTTAATACCTCCTGTATAAAACCGAAGTTTAAAACTTATCGTAATTATAACTGAATCTAAAAGGTTACGATATTTGTAGGAAATTTCGTAATCTTGTATTGTACAGCTTACTAAAATATTATGGGGAAAACTACTTTAAGTAGCAATTTGGGGTTGCTACACGTTGGGATTTTACTTCTGGTAGTAAATCTATTAGTCATCTTCTATTTTGACATTGAAATTTCAAGAACGGTTAGATTGGTCTCCTGTGGAGTGCTTTTTAGCTATCTGGTGTTTAAGGGCGGATTTAAAAAGAACTTGCTCATTTTAGCACTACTTTTACTATTGGTTAGGGATGTAGCAGTCTTATTTTACGAGTCACCCATTTTTAAAACAACGTCATTACTTTGTACTGTGTTGGTATATACAACTATTTGCCTCTTTACCTTTAGAAGGTTGCCTATGGTTCGATTTAGTATGACATTGATACTCTTTGGACTGGTGATTATTGTTTTAAATATTTTCAATGTTTATTACCTGTCAGATATCATCATTGCTTCTTTGGATAGTGATACACAACTTATTTTGTTTTTTACACAGAGTGCCGTAATGCTATTTATGGCCTTGTTTGCTTTTTTGTATAATGAATCTTACGAAGGGAAGCAATCACTAAATTTACTGCTATGTATTTTGGCATTTATTTTTTCAGATTTAGGTGGTTTAGCAGCCTATTTCTTTGGCTACGAGCCAGCCTATTATGCAGAAAGAGCTTTCTACATCATAGCCGCTTCTTTTTTGATTGAGTATATTATTAACTTTCAACCAGAGGCAGATACAGTAAGTGAGTTAAGCGATAATAAGCTTACGATTTAGCCAGCAAGTCTTATTTTTTAATTATTTTTTGTACTGAAGTCTGTCCTGTTTCAGTAATTATACTTACAAAATAGATTCCTGTAGAAAGCGCACCCATATCAATCTCCGAAGGTCTTTTTAGTGTCTTAATTGTAATGCCTAAAGCGTCATAAACGGTAGCAGTTTCAATAATTTCTGGGGTGTCGAAATATACTTTATCTGCAGTAGGGTTGGGGTAGAGACTAGAAGTGCTGTAATTATTTTCATCTATATTAAGAATGCCCGAATTTTTATACCAGGCTACTTTATCATCCGCTAAAGAAGCTGAAACTACGTCCAAGAGTCCATCTCCATCTATGTCTGCTGCTTGTGCATCTCTTGGGAAGTCTACTTCAGTTGTGATAGTTCGTTTTGGGTTAAATACGCCAAGCCCATTGGAGTTTTCTATCCACGATATAGTACCAGTATCTCTGTTCCACAGTAGCACATCAATATCGGAATCAGCATCTAAATCATATAAATTATAAGTTGCTGTTTCATTTAAATGCATTATGATTTTTGGGGTGTCATAAGTTCCATCATTGTTTAAGTTCTTCATCCATCCGTGTCTATATTCATTAATGTCATCATAATACGTGATTACAATATCTTCCTTGCCATCTGTATCTATATCTGCATATAACATAGTAGTTGTATTGGTGAAGGGGTCATATTCAAAAATTACCTTTTCACTACTTACTTGCGCATTCCCTAAATTTTCATACCAAACTATTCTAGATATAGTAATACCTTCTTTAGAAGTTAAAATATCCAAATCCCCATCTACATCAATATCTACCAAGAGTGGTGGATGAAAACCTTCATCTGTTGTAGCAAGTATATTTTCTGATCCAAAATTTCCACTACCATCCAGATTTTCATACCAAACTATTTCATCACCATTAATATCTACATTAACATTAGCAAGTATATCAAGATCTCCATCATTGTCAAAATCGAGCGTTCTTATGTCTGTTATTGTTTCAGGATTAGTAATAAGTACAATTTCTTCCGTTGCAAAGTTGCCTTGGCCATCCAGATGTTCTATCCATCTTACTTCTCGGGGATTATTTTCAATAAGGAGTATATCTTTATCTCCATCGGTGTCTATATCTACATAATTAATACTCAAATAAAGCGCTGAATTACTAGAGATAGTAGTCTTTGGGCCAAAATTTCCCAACCCATCTAGATTTCTAAACCACACCATTGCGAGATTTTCGGCTTGTGCTGAAAGAATATCTATAAAACCATCGTTATCAATATCTACAGGAATGGATAGATATGCTTTGTTGGTTTCAGAAGAAATAATTTGCTGTGGCCCAAACTGAGCATTCATAGAAATAAAGCTTAAAAAAGCTACAATGAGAGGTAGTTTTGTCTTCATAAGAAATTTTTTATAACAGGGGAGTCAACAGTATAAAGATACATAATTATCTTATACTTTTTTTGAACTTAAAACAAATGATGTAGTTAACTCTAAATTCATTAATTAACTGTACTTTTGCACCGCCTAAAAAAGCGCTTTCGTTATGGAAATAAAAAACATTGCTATCATAGCACACGTAGACCACGGTAAAACAACCTTGGTAGATAAAATTATGCACCACTGTAGCCTGTTTCGTGAAAACGAGCACACAGGAGATCTTATTCTTGATAATAATGATTTGGAACGTGAGCGCGGTATTACTATTACTTCAAAAAATGTATCCGTAAGGTACAAAGGGACAAAGATTAATATTATCGATACGCCTGGTCACGCCGATTTTGGTGGAGAAGTAGAGCGTGTATTGAACATGGCAGACGGGGTGTTGTTGTTGGTAGATGCCTTTGAAGGTCCTATGCCACAAACACGCTTTGTATTACAAAAAGCGATCGACCTTGGTTTAAAGCCTTGTGTTGTCATTAATAAAGTAGATAAAGAAAACTGTACGCCAGAAGAAGTACACGAAGCTGTTTTTGATCTAATGTTTGAACTAGGTGCCGAAGAATGGCAACTGGATTTCCCAACTGTATATGGTTCTGCCAAAAACAATTGGATGAGCGACGATTGGAAAAACGAGACAGAAAATGTGGAGCCTTTACTGGATATGGTATTGGAGCACATTCCAGCCCCTAAAATCGCAGAAGGAAATACACAGTTGTTAATTACCTCTTTAGACTATTCTAGTTTCACCGGACGTATCGCTATTGGGCGTTTGTTACGTGGGACTATAAAAGAGAATATGCCTGTTTCTTTGATGAAAAGAGACGGCACTATAAAAAAATCACGTGTCAAAGAAGTTCATACGTTTGAAGGTTTGGGAAGACTTAAAGTGGAAGAAGTACAAGCTGGAGATATTTGTGCATTAGTGGGTATTGAAGGTTTTGAAATTGGTGATACTATAGCAGATTTCGAAAATCCTGAAGCTTTAAAGACCATCGCAATTGATGAGCCTACTATGAGTATGTTGTTCACTATTAACGATTCTCCTTTCTTCGGAAAAGATGGAAAGTTTGTGACGTCTCGTCATATTAAAGACCGTTTGGCAAAAGAATTAGAGAAAAACCTAGCCCTTCGTGTAGAGGATACAGGTAGTGCAGATAAGTTCATGGTCTTTGGTCGTGGGGTATTGCACCTTTCCGTATTGATTGAAACGATGCGTCGCGAAGGCTATGAAATGCAAATTGGACAACCACAAGTAATTATCAAAGAAATTGATGGTGTAAAGTGTGAGCCAGTTGAAGAATTAACCATAGACCTTCCAGAAAATGTAAGTGGTCGTGCTATTGATATGGCAACAATCCGTAAGGCAGAGATGACAAGTATGGAAGCCAAAGGCGAGCGTATGATCTGTAAATTCATTATCCCTTCTCGCGGAATTATCGGGATGCGTAACCAATTGTTAACCGCAACAGCTGGGGAAGCCATTATGACGCACCGTTTCTTAGAGTACCAACCCTTAAAAGGAGGTATTCCAGAACGCCAGAATGGTAGTTTGGTATCTATGGAAAATGGTTCTGCCATTCCTTATTCTATCGATAAATTACAAGATCGTGGACGTTTCTTCGTAGATCCGGGTGAGGATATTTACGAAGGCCAGGTAATTGGTGAAAATACACGCCAGGATGATATGGCGGTGAATATAACCAAAACTAAAAAATTGAGTAACGTACGTTCTTCTGGAGCAGATGATAAAGCAAAAATTGTTCCTGCTATCAAATTTTCACTGGAAGAAGCGTTAGAATATATTCAGAAAGATGAGTATGTTGAGGTAACGCCTAACTTCCTTAGATTACGTAAAGTTCACTTAAAAGAAGTAGACCGTAAGCGTAATAAAATGTAAAATTTTAAGACTGGAAAACGGGCAAAACTGCCCGTTTTTTAGTTTATTTGTTGTCAATTTTAATTAAAAAGGTTTCCATAGCCTAAATAACGAAGCGTATGAATTTTTTGTATTTCGATCCAGGAATCGGCGCAATGATAGCGCAAGCAGTAGTTGCTGCAGTAGCAGGAGTTTTATTGTTTTCAAAAGTTGCGTGGTATAAAGTAAAGGCGTTTTTCGGTTTATTGAAAGAAGAGGATGATACCTACGATTCTATAGACATGGATGAAGATAACGACGATTCTGAAACCGAAACCGATGAACACAAAAAATAATACTCACGAAGCCTCTTTTAGAGATCCTTCGGGCTATATGTTTCACGATGGTACTACCTTACGTCGTGTAATAAACCCAATTTATTTTCCGCAGTACAACAAGTTAAAAGAGAGTGGTTTTTTTAAGACGCTTATCAAACAAGGAATGCTTATTCCACATACCGAAACTTCGGTAGCAGATGATAAAATAGTGATCACTCCAGAGCATATTCCATTTATTACCAATCCGTACGAATGGAGTTTTGAGCAATTTAAACATGCCGCGCTACACACGTTAAAGATTCAAAAATATGCACTTTCAAAAGGCTTTATATTGAAAGATGCATCGGCGTATAATATCACATTTCATAAGGGAAAACCTGTTTTTATCGACACACTTTCTTTCGATTTTTACGAAGAAGGAACACCTTGGAGAGCCTACAAACAATTCATTACACACTTTTTTGGACCTTTGGTGTTAGCAAAATATCACGGCACCGAAATCTTTAAAATGCTACAAACGCATATCGACGGTATCCCGGTGAAATTGATCGCTTCTCTCTTACCAGGAAAGACCAAGCTAAGCGCTACTATCCATAGCAATATTCATTTGTTGGCTAAGATGGAAAGCAAACACAGCGAAGATTACAAAGCTGAAACTAAAGTAACCAAGCTTTCCAAAAAAGCACAGAGCAATATTTTGGAGAGTCTTTTCGACTTTATAAAAAAGTTAGAACTCAACGAGAGCTCCGAGTGGGGTAATTATTACGATAAGACCAATTATGAAGCCGCAGCGTTTGAGGGCAAGAAGAAACTTATTCGTGAGTGGGTAACACCGCTTAATCCGCAACGTTTAATTGACGTAGGTGGAAATGATGGAACCTTTGCCAGAACGGTCTTAGACAAAGTGCCAGACGTTATTGTGACAGATATTGACAGCAACGCGGTAGATTACAATTACAAACAACTGCAAGATAATAACGAAACCAATATGTTGCCTTTTGTGTGCGATGTCTTACAGCCAGCTCCTGGCATTGGTTTTAATAATACCGAAAGAAACTCTTTACTGGAACGCCTCAAAGACTACAAGCCAGATATTACGATGGCGTTGGCGTTAATTCACCACATTACCCTTTCCGGAAATGTTCCTTTTGAGAAATCGGCTGAATTTTTTGCGAAGTTTTCCGAAACTTTAATTATTGAATTTCCTAAACGGGAAGATTCTTGGGCAGAAAGTTTACTGGTTCGAAAACGCGAATTTATCAATCACTTCGATTTTTACAACGAAACCGATTTTGAAGCAGGCTACACGCAATTTTTCACTATTGAAAAAAAGGAAATCGTACCAGGCACCAAACGTGTTCTCTATTTGATGAAGCGCAGGTAGGAGTGTAATCACTAAAACTACATTTTTTGAAATCTTCTGTAAAACGTTCGCTCTATAGTACAGTAATGGCGGCGCTTGCAGCAGGATTGTATCCCTTACTTTTTTACGTTTCCAACAACTACACGCTTGTTAATTCCTGGAGCCATCTTGTATATTTTATAAGTGTTTTTTTGTTGGCTCCTGTAGCTATTTTTTGTTTGCTGAAGGTAGTAGCAAGCCTATCAATTTTTGAAAAGATTGAAAAATTTGTCTTACCCTTTTTAAACCTATTTGTTTTTCTTTTTTTTCTGAAAACCGCTTTGTATGCAGGATTTCAAATTTGGATGGTATTGGGTATTGGTGTTGTGGCGTTGCTGTATACTTTCTTTTTTTACAAATATTTTTTAAAAGTTGTGGTGTTTCAGGTATTGCTTGCTGTGGTGGCAAGTTTTTATCTAATACCGAATAGTATCGATCAATTTCAATACAGCAAGGAATGGATGCAGCAGCCCGATGCGATTGCTGCAATTCAATTTAAAAAGAAACCGAATGTATATCTCATCCAGCCAGATGGCTATGTGAATTTTTCAGAATTAAAAAAAGGATTTTATAATGTGAAGGAGCGCAAATTAGAAGATTTTCTTCAGCAAGAAAACTTCACATTGTATCCCAATTTTCGCAGTAATTATGCCTCTACACTTTCTTCAAATAGTTCGCTTTTTACCATGAAGCATCATTACTATTTGAACACCAATAAGTTTACTGAAATGCTGGATGCGCGGAACATAATTATAGGTGAAAATCCTGTAGTAACCATTTTTAAAAACAATGGCTACACCACTAATTTTTTAGCGGAAAGACCCTACCTCCTTGCCAATAGACCGAAGATGGGCTATGATAGTAGTAACTATGTGAATAAAGACGTTGGCTATATTACTACAGGCTTAAAAGAAAAAAAGGATGTGATTGAGCCACTTCGGCAATTCTTAGAAAATCAAGGGGAACAACCTGCATTTCATTTTATAGAAATCTTTGAGCCAGGCCATATTACTGTTGATGAAAAAAACCATGAAGGCACCGAAAAAGAACGTGAAAACTGGATATCCAAGCTAGAGGACACTAACAAAAAATTACTGGAAATTGTCTCGCTCTTAAAAGAAAAAGACCCCGGAGGTATTATCATTATTCTAGCAGACCATGGCGGTTTCGTAGGTTTTCAGTATATGCATCAAGCGTATGAGAAGACGCAAGATAGAGATAAACTATACTCCATTTTTGGGGCAAACCTCGCGATTTACTGGCCAGAAGAAATTCCTGAAGCCCATGAACACATACAAACCAGTGTTAATGTATTTAGGATTTTATTTAGCTACTTAAGTGAAGACAGCGCATTGCTCCATACGTTACAAGAGGAAGGCTCGTACCTACCTATTTTATATGGAGCCAGAAAAGGCATTTATAAAGTAATTGATGACACGGGTAAGATTGTTTTTATGAAACGATAATTACCGTTACTTTTGCATCATTTATGAAGATACCACAGTTTAAGAAATCAGTTTTGTACGGGCTTGCTGCGGGCCTGTATCCTATTATTTTTTTCTATACCAATAATTTCTCGCTCATTAATTCTTGGAAGCACTTCGTTTTTTTTATTGGCTTGTTTTTGGTGACTCCTGTTTGTGTATTTGTGGGAATTCAGTTTTTTAGCTTTTTACCATTCATTAAGAAAATAAAACCGTTTGCTTTTCCCTTTTTGAACATTGTCGCTTTTTTGAGCTTTATTCAGATTTGTTTGTACGCAAAATTACAGTGGGTTTTTACAATCGTCATTATACTTATTGCATTGCTATTTGCCATATTTCTACGGAAGTATTTTAAAAAGGTGGTTGTGCTGCAAATAGTGTTAGCGCTTATTGGATTATTTTGGTTATTTCCTACTATTAAAAACCAGTGGACCTATTCCAATGAGTGGACGCAACAACCAGACGATATTGAAGATGTAGTTTTTAAAAAACGTCCCAATGTATATTATATCCAGCCAGATGGCTATGTGAATATTTCTGAAATGGATAAGGGTGCGTACCAGATAGATAATAGTGACTATTGGAATTTTTTACGTGAAAACGGCTTTAAAATTTATCCTAATATCCGCAGCAATTATAGTTCTACCCTGGTTTCGAATAGCGCTACCTTTACAATGAAGCACCATTATTATAACAATGGTTTTAACTTTAGCGAAATTGCGAACGCCAGAAAAGTGATTATTTCGGACAATCCGGTGCTCAATGCTTTTAAAAAGAATGGCTACAAGACTCATTTTTTAGCCGAAGGTTCTTACCTGTTAACCAATTTCCCAGAAATGGGATATGACGTTAGTAATTTTGATTACAATGATATAGAATTAATTACCGATGGTTTTCAGAAAGAAGAAGACATCTTAGTGCCCATTGAAAAATATTTGAATCTGGATACAGACAAATCTAAGTTTTTCTTCATCGAAATCTTTAAACCAGGGCACGTACAATCTTTAAAAACCGTTAGCAAAGGAGCACAAAAAGAGGCGGAGATCTATAAACAAAATCTTGCTATAAGTAATGAAAGGCTTAAAAAGATTATTACGATGATTCAAGAAAAAGATCCAAATGGGCTTATTCTCATCATGGCAGATCACGGTGGGTATGTTGGCTATGAATATATGCTGGAGGTGCGCAATAAAACACTGGATAGAGATCGGGTGTATTCGGCTTTTAGTACACAGCTCTCCATTAAATGGCCTTATGGCGAGGTGCCGGAAATAGATGAAAATTTTAAAAGTGGAATCAATACCTTTCGAATTTTGTTTTCGTACTTAAGTGAAAACAATGCATATCTGGACCATTTACAAGAAGATGCTACCTATACCATTATAAAAGATGGCGCTCCCCAAGGAATTTATAAATGTATAGATGGCGATGGTAAGGTAGTTTTTATAAAACATTAAATTTTTAGGTACGTATGGGATTCTCCTCAAAAAAATATGAACTAAAAGTTGCTCTGGCTGCGGGGCTTTATCCATTTTTGCATTATTACAACGGTAATTTCGATATGGCCGACTCGTGGTTACAACTTGGGTTTTTAGTTGCCCTTTGTTTTGTAGTACCTGTAGTTATAATGCTGCTCTCCAAACCTGTTTTTAAACTTGGGTTTCTGCAAAAGTTAGAGAAATACAGAATTACGGGCGTCAATCTGGTGATGTTTTCAGGACTTATTGCGATGCTTATTTTGTTGGGGAATAAGAAATTTATCGCTGTTGTTATCTTTTGCGCTGCAGTATTGAGTTTTTTGATGTACAGATATATAAAGAAAATTGTTGTGATTCAGTTTTTATTGGCTTCATTAAGTGCCATTACGTTACTGCCTCGTTTATGGTTTATGATACAGTATGATGCAGATTGGACTGAAATCTCTTCCGAATTAAAAAATGTACAGCTACAACAAAAGCCTAATATTTATGTAATCCAGCCAGACGGATATGCCAATTTCAGTCATTTGTCTCAACCGCCTTACAATTTCGATAATTCGGCATTTGAAGGTTATTTAAGCGATCAGGGCTTCGTAAACCACCCTAACTACCGAAGCAACTACTATTCAACGCTTACTTCTAACGCTGCCTTGTTTGCGATGAAACATCATTATTATCAAAATACATACCCAGGAAACCTTAAAACCCTGGGAGCACAGGAAGTTGTGGTGGGAGGCTATAATAATGCCCTCAATATTTTGAAGAATAATGGCTATACGAGTCATTTTATAACCGATAATTCCTACTTTTTAATCAACGGCAAACAAACTGCATTTGATCATTATAATATTGAACGCAAGCAAATAAAAATATACGATACAGGTCCCGTGCGTGGCGCCGATATCATTCCAGATTTTGAGGTTACTATGTCCAATTTGCCACAAGGAGCCAATTTTGTTTTTATAGAAAAAACCCTGCCTAGCCACGTCAACCATCAAAAAAAATATACTGTAGGTATCGCGGGAGAACGCGCTGGGTACTTAAATAGAGTAGCGCAGGCGAATGAATGGCTTACCAGCCTTATTGAAATAATAAATACATATGACGATAACCCTATGATTATCCTAGTGGCAGATCACGGGGGGTATGTAGGGTTACAATATGTTCAAGAAGTAGAAACCAGAAAAATAAATGCCGAAGAAACCATCTCTTCATTTAATAGTATGTTAAGCATTAAATGGCCAAAAGGGTATACCCCAAAACATACCAATATTAAAACCAGCGTTAATATGTTCCGGACTATTTTTGCTGAACTTGCCAATGACGATGCTATTCTGGAAGCCAAAGAGCCCAATGTAAGTTATATCCCTTTGTATGATAGCTTTTTAGGAGCTCACTTTTATAAGTGTATTGATGAAGATTATAAGGTGGTTTTCGAAAAAATAGAATAACAACACCTAGAGCAGCATATATGGATTTACAAAAAAAAGACAAGCACAAGTTAAGGTTTGGTTTTCTTCTTAAACTAGGAATTGCTGCTGGATTGTATCCATTGTTGTTTTACTACGGAAATAATTTTACTTTAATTAATACCTGGGGTCACCTGCTGTTTTTTTTAGGGCTTTTTATTGTGTTGCCAGTTATAACCGTAGTGCTAGGGGGAAATATTTTAAATCGTATTTCCAGTACCGTGTGGCGTATGCGCGGACTAACATTTATAAATCTGTTTGCTTTCGGGATGTTTTTACAATTGTGTTTACTGGCCGACCTTAAAAAGAGTGTGTCTGTAATTATTCTTGCGATCTGTAGTATGGCCGCTTTTTTTATCTACAGGTTTTTAAAAAAAATAATGGTATTGCAATTTTTATTATCGCTTATTGGTTTGGTAATTCTTGTTCCAAAAATATATACTTTTTTAAGTGCATCGGATGCCTGGCAAGAGCTGCCGGATGCTATTACAGACGTAACATTTACGCAAACTCCCAATATTTACTTTATCCAGCCCGATGGGTATGTAAATCCTTCGGAATTGGAAAAAGGATACTACAAAATTGACAACAAGAATTTCGAAGATTTTCTTTCAGTAAATAATTTTAAAAACTATGCTAATTTTCGAAGTAATTATGGCTCTACGCTGTCTACAAACAGTGCCGTCTTTGCGATGAAACATCACTATTACAATGGGGGCGAAAATTTCAGCGAGACATTGAATGCCAGAAATGTTATTATGGGTAGTAATCCTGTTTTACAAATTTTAAAACATAATAACTATGTTACCTATTTTATTTCGGAAAAACCTTACTTATTACAAACAAGGCCAACTTTGGGATACGATTTTACCAATTTTGGGTATGACGAAATTCCTTATATAAGCACAGGACTCAAAACGACGAAGGAAGTGCTGCCTGCGCTTACCACGTATTTAAATGATGGTATTAAAAGCCCGAAATTTTATTTCATTCAAATTTTAAAACCAGGACATATTAATAATAGGGAATCCTATTCTGTAGGGGTCGATGGAGAGCGGGATGCGTGGATTAAAAAATTGCAACTAGCGAATACTTTACTTAAAGAAACTGTCGCTACCATCACTGCCAAAGATCCTAATGGGCTCATTATTATCATGTCGGATCACGGCGGATATGTTGGTTTTAACTATACAAACCAAAGCTATTTAAAAGTAGAAGACCCGCAGAAAGTTAATTCAATTTTCAGTACTATTTTGAGTATAAAATGGCCTGGCATGGCACCTGAATTTGACTCGCAATTGGTTACTTCTGTAAATGTGTTTAGGATTCTCTTTGCGCATTTAGCGAACGATACGCAATATTTAAGTAATTTAGAACCTGATACCAGCTATTTATTGATAAAGGAAGGAAAAGAACAGGGTGTTTATCAGTATATCGACGATTCAGGAACTATAACATTCAAAAAAAAGTGAACCATTTTAAAGTTGAAATTTACAACTCTGCATTTAAAAATGTGTGGAATCAATTCGTAGAACAATCCAAAAATGCTACGTTTTTATTCCATAGAAGTTTTATGGAATATCACAGCGACCGTTTTGAAGATGCCTCGCTCTTGGTATTCAAGGATACCAAGTTGGTTGCGATGTTACCGGCTAATAGAGTAGAGGATGTTGTGTATTCTCATCAGGGCTTATCTTATGGCGGATTGGTACTTTCTAACAAAACTAAAATTGAAGATGCTGTAGGAGCTTTCAAAGCAATTTTAAATTTTCTGGAAGAAGAAGGGGTAATCAAATTACAACTTAAACTACTCCCTAAAATATACCATTCCCAGCCTGCAGACGAAATAAACTATCTTTTATTTTTAACCGAAGCAACCCGAACCCGTGTAGATGTATCTGCTACTATATACAATAGCGAGGCGTTAAAGATTCAAGGAAATAGGATGGAAGGTGTTAAGAAAGCCGAAAAACAAGGATTATGGTTGGAAGCTGAACAAAATTTTAACCCGTTTTGGAACAACATTCTCCTGCCCAATTTAGAAAAACGTCACGGTGCCAAACCCGTGCACTCCTTAGAAGAAATTGAAATGCTAGCCGCCAATTTTCCGGAAAAAATTGTTCAGTTTAATGTGATGAAAGATAATAAGATTGTTGCGGGAGCTACTATGTTTATTACAGATAATGTAGCACACGTACAGTATATTTCGGCAAATGAAGACAAGCAGCAATTAGGAAGTTTAGACTTTTTGTTTCATCAATTAATCACCTCTACGTATCGAGAAAAAAAGTATTTCGATTTTGGTGTTTCGAATGAAAATCAAGGAAAAAATATAAATAAAGGATTACAATACTGGAAAGAATGCTTTGGAGCCCGCACCATTGCTAATGAATTTTACGAAGTGAATACTGCTAACCATATCAATTTAGATTCAGTTTTTATATGATCCCATTTTTAGATTTACAAGCTAGTAATCATCGTTTTGAAAAGTCTTTCAAAGAGCGGTTTCAGCAGTTTTTGGATGCAGGTTATTATATTTTGGGCGGAAATGTAACCGCCTTTGAAACAGCGTTTGCCAACTACTGCGGTACTAAACACTGTATAGGTGTTGGAAATGGTCTGGATGCGCTTCGGCTTATTTTAGAAGCCTATAAAGTATTAAACAAATTGAAATCGGGTGATGAAGTCCTTGTGGCTTCCAATACCTATATTGCAACCATCATCGCAATTAAACAGGCTGGCTTAACGCCCGTTTTAGTAGAAGCTGAAGTCGAAACTTTCAATTTTAACCTAACCGATTTACAAGCTAAAATTTCAGAGAAAACAAAGGCGATTATGCCTGTGCATTTATACGGTCAACTGGCCCCTATGCAAAAGATTACTGAAATTGCAACCAACAACAATTTGTTAGTTCTGGAAGACGCTGCGCAAGCACACGGAGCAAAAGATGGAATGGGTAAGAGAGCTGGAAACTTAGGAGATGCGGCAGGATTTAGCTTTTATCCTTCAAAAAATTTAGGAGCATTAGGCGATGGAGGTGCTGTGACCACCAATAATGATGCGTTGGCAGAAACCATTAAAAAATTACGCAATTACGGAACAGCGAGTAAATATGTAAATGAAGTGTTAGGCATAAATTCTAGACTGGATGAAATTCAAGCTGTCTTTTTAAACCTAAAATTACCTTTGTTAGATTCGGATAATACCAAGCGGAGGAGTGTTGCCAAACGGTATCTTTCTGAGATTAAAAACAATAAAATTATACTTCCTGTCTACGATGGTTCTGAAAATCACGTGTTTCATTTGTTTGTAGTTCAGGTAGACGATCGCGCAGATTTTATTTCTTATTTGGATAAAAATGAAGTTGGGCATTTAATACATTATCCTATACCACCGCACAAACAAGATGCCCTGCCAGAACTTAAACACTTGTCATTTCCAGTTACGGAACAAATCCACCAAAGAGTTATGAGTTTGCCTATAAGCCCGATACTGCGAAAAGAGCAGGTAGATCGAGTCATTCAAGTTTTGAATAACTATTAAATTTTAAAAAAAAGTCTACCAACTAATGTCTAGCGACTACCGACTATAAAAAATGAAAATCCCAGAATTTATACGTGCCAATCTGCTTTTAAAAATGACCTCGCTTAATGCGGTGGTGGTGAGCATTAGACTGGCGATTGCGTTTGGAATGCAACGTATTATGTATGAGTTTATAGGTGCGGAAGGTCTCTATAAAGTTGGGCAGTTACGTAGTTTAGAACAATTGCTTACTTCAGTAACTTCTTTGGGAGTTTTTAATGGGGTGGTAAAATACCTCGCCGAATACAAAGATGATAAACCACAATTACAGAAACTTTTTTCCTCTGCTTTTGTCTTTTCTGTTATTGGGACAACGGTTGCTGGTCTGGGGTTATTCTTTGGTGCAGAATTTATAAGCGACTATCTTTTTGCTACAAGAGATTTCGCCTATCTCTTAAAATTTATAGCAGTTCTTACTCCGGCGATTGCTCTACAGCGCATTTTTGATGGCGTGGTAAATGGTTTGTCACAATACAAGCAGTATGCGAAGATTCAGTTTATAAGCTACCTTATAAGCACCATACTCACATTGGCAGCGCTGTATTTTTATAATTTAGATGGAGCGCTACTGGCGATTGCTTTGTCTCCTGTGATTCAGTTGGGGATGATTTTTGTCGTATTCTTCAAGGTTGTTAAGGAATATATTCAGTTTAAAGAGTTGTCTTTCAATACACCCATGGCCAAGAGTTTATTAGCTTTTACACTTATGAGTTTTGTGTCTTCCATCTTGTTACCCTTTGTAGAAATTGATCTTCGTTCTATGATTGCTGAACGAATTTCGGAAACAGATGCAGGTGTTTGGACCAATGTAACGGTACTATCAAAAAATTATATGGTGTTTTCGGGTTCTATTTTCACACTATATGTATTACCAAAATTCGCCAGCATTCATACCGGAAAAGAGTTTAAAAGCGAGGTTTTCAATATTTATAAAACATTGTTACCCATATTTGGTTTGGGAATGCTGGTGGTTTACTTACTGCGCAATGTACTTATAGAATTATTGTATCCCGGATTAACCGAAATGGCTCCACTCTTTAAATGGCAACTCATGGGAGATTTTATTCGTTTGGGGTCTTTGGTATTGGCACACCAGTTTTTGGCGAAGAAAATGGTGCGTAATTATATTTTTTCTGAAATTTTCTCTATCGGATTGTTCTTTGGTCTATCGTATTATTTTGTAGTAGATTATGGTGTAGAAGGTATCGTGATAGCTCATTTTATCCGTTATGCGCTCTACTTTTTACTGGTAATATTTTTATTGTGGCGTTATTTCAATAACCGAAGAAATAAAAGATTGAAAGCTCAAAAAACCGATTAAAATAGTAATTTTATCATATGATGTCTGTAGAAACTTGTACACTATTTTTAGATAATGAATCCTTCGAATTTAACGTAGAAGGCAACTTTTTTTGGGGAGAAGATACTTTATTATTTCAGCCCGAGGATAATGTAATCTCCAAGGTTTCATGGAGTAAAGACGGTTTTGGCGTAGTAGATGCCTTTCACGGAAATGAATTTGATGCCTTAAAAGCTTCCATTTTAAAAAACATACTAAAAGCATTTGATGCTCACGGAATTGAATATCCGGAAAACTTTCAGTTAAAAAACTACCATAAAGTAGTTACTACCAACGAGCAGCATTTACAAGTAATAGACATCACCAGAAACTTAACCAACGAAGACTTCGATTTCGATATAGAGATGCTTGCGGAGCGCTTCGGAAAAATCCTTGGATATGAGCTTACTTCTTTTGTAGAAGAATTGGGTAAGTCACATATACAAATACGTGTTAACCGTCCAAGTTCTTTAGATATAAATCCGCCTCACAGAGATGGCTATTTAAGCTACTGGGAAGATGTGGTGAATGTGTGGATACCTATTGAAGGCTGTACACCGCAAACTTCCTTGCCTGTATTGCCAGGGAGCCATCTGTTGCCAGAAAACGAAGTACTGCGTACCGAAAGTAAAGGTGCCACCATAAATGGGAATACCTATTATGTGCCTTGTATTTTAAAAACCAAATCTGGCGATTTAAAAATGATGCGCCCCAACCCGAAAGAAGGGGAAGCCATCTTATTCTCCCCTTTCTTAATCCACGGTGCAGCGGTAAACAGAAGTGACAGCACTAGAGTTTCTATTGAATTAAGATTCCCGAAGGTGAAGTAATACGTTGAGAAGTTGAGATTTCGATGTGTTTAGAAGTATTCAATTTTATTTCAATCATCAACTAGCAACCATTATTCATAGTCCATTTCTCAAAATAACGGGTAGCAGCCAGTACGTGATCGTGTTCTTTTTCTACAAAGGCACGGGCATTTTTGGAGATTTCAATTATTTTTTGCGGATTGTGAATAAGCCAGATTAATTTTTCAGCAATTTTTTGTGCATCGGGCAGGGCGTTGATGGCTACTTCATCTTCAGCAAGCTGGTAATACTCCAAAAATTCTTGTTCGGCACCTGTAAAGACTACTTTTCCTTTTGCCATAGCTTCCAGCGCATTAAAACCCTGGTCATAGGCAAAAACCTGATCTAAAAGAATGTGGCAGTTGTCAAATAACCTGATATATTCAGCATAGGGAACACTACGTACAGTAACAACCTCTATTTTATCTGAATGTGTTTCAGCAACCAGCGCGAGTGCTTTTTCAAAAATATCATTTCCTTTTTTGTAGTAATTGTTAGTGTTAATTCCGTGGAAAATTATAACCTTGTCTTCAATCTTTGGAAGATGGTAGGTAAACTTACTTAGGTTTACAGGGTTTGGAACCATGCCCAAATATTCCGGGTACCCTCGTAACGGAATGTCGTAATCCAAATCGGACGCAATCACTCCGTGTATGTTTTCAAAAATATAATGATGTAGAGACACAAATTCAGGCTGTAGATATTGCGTCATATGCTGAAACTGTGCTTCGTCACCTTTTTTTTCAAGATAGGGTGTGGCAATGGAGTACCTAAATTTTTTATCCATTGCATATTTAACGCTCACGTAATCGGTTCCGCAGGAAAGCAGGAACACTTTTTTATTATTTTTAAAGATAAAATCTAACAGTTCTTTTTCAATTTTGGGCACTGTTTGAAAAGATACTTCGTTAATTAATTGTACAATATCGTTGCCTTTAAAAATAGTTTGATTTTGGAAAAACTGTTTTTGTATGCTTTGTGAATTAAGGTCTTTTTTGAAGAGTTTATAAACTACCCGTTTCAAAAATAATTTAAAACCAGAAGTAAATGGTTGTACAAAATTAACGTCAACCTGCCTTTTTTTAAATCCGTCACCCAAACCCACAACGGTAACTTGATGCCCTAATGCTACCAAACCTTCTTTCAAAGTATGGTGAGAAGAATTATATTCGCCTACCAATAGGATTTTCATGTAACTTGGCTATTGAAAGTTTAAATTTATACCGTGCAAAATACGCATAAAAAAATTTGTATCGTTAGCATTTGCCTCGCAAAAGGAGGGGCAGAGCGATCGTGTGCTATGCTTTCTGAAATGTTAGTAACGCAGGGTTACGAAGTACATATAGCTATTTTAACGGACGAAGTAAGATTCTCATATAGTGGCACTCTATTTAATTTGGGGAAGCTTAAAAAAGAGAACGAAACTATAAGCGGAAGGTTTAAACGATTGCTGACATTGAGAGCATATCTCAAAAAACATGCTTTCGATGTAATAATAGATCACCGCAGCAAAAACGATTATTATCGGGAGCTTTTTTACCATAAAGTGATTTATAAGGGCTTCAAAAAAATATACGTAGTACATAGTTCAAACCCTAGTTTGTATCTTACTCAAAAGCCAAAGGAGTTTGCAAAGCTGTACAATAAGAATATGGTGACTGTTGGCGTTTCTAATTATATTTCTAAAACTATTTTGCCTTCTTTTGGTATAGAAAATTCGGTGACTATCCACAATGCTTTTGATCCTGCCTGGGGTGAGTCCCAAAGAAGATTACCCGGAACCATAACGGCGGGAAACTACATCCTCTCGTACGGAAGAATAGACGACCCTGTAAAAGATTTTACATTTTTACTGAATGCGTACACCGCTTCTCATCTCTGGAAGGAAGGAATACAATTGGTTATTTTGGGAGATGGCGATGATAAAAAAACACTCCAGCAGTTTGCTCAAATCTTACCAAGCGCATCTCAAATTGTATTTTTACCAAACCAATCGCCATTTCATATTATTGCAAACGCACAATTTGTAACGCTTACCAGTAGGTTTGAAGGCTTCCCAATGGTACTAGTAGAATCGCTCTCTTTGGGGGTTCCTGTAGTGTCCTTAGATATTGTTTCGGGGCCTTCAGAAATTATTGAACACGAAAAAAATGGCTTGCTCATTGCCAAAAGGGATGTATCTTTATTTGCTGAAGCCATGCAACGTATGAGTACAGACAGTATCTTAAGAGAACAATGTCAAGAAAACGCAAGGGCTTCCGTAGCACAATTTTCTACCGAAGAAATCGCCAAACAATGGAACCAATTACTATACAATGAATTACGTTAACCTAGACGCCATTACTTTAAAAGAAATTCCTAAAATCATAGCCGAAGACGGCCGTGGCAACCTTTCTGTAATTGAAAAAGAGTTGTTACCCTACGAGATTAAACGCGTGTATTATTTGTACGATGTGCCTAGTGATTCTATTCGTGGCGGACATGCACATAAAGAACTACAGCAGTTTTTAATTGCTGTTGCGGGAAGCTTTTCGGTAGTGTTGGATAATGGGAAAGAACGGAAAACGTTTCATTTAAACAGGCCTAACAAAGGATTGCTTATTCCAAGTGGTGTTTGGCGAGAGTTGGAGAATTTTTCGGCTGGGGCGGTGTGTCTTTCTTTAGTAAGTGCGGCGTATGACGAAGAAGATTACATAAGAGAATACGCCAATTTCAAATCAATTAAAAGAAGTTAACCGAACACCTAACGTTTCAGCAAGGGCTTTTCCTTTCAATAATAATTTTAGCATTTGTTTTGGTTGTTTCAGCATATACCGCTGTTTGGCCGTTAGATTTTCTGGTGCGATCTGGTTGGCAAACCTTTTAAATGTTGCCGTATCACCTGCCATTTTATGTTGCATAGCAAATGAAAAACGATTTAAGTCCAGATACGTTTTTAATCCTGGATGTTGGTCTGCATAGGTTTCATACCTATCTACATCCATAAAA